>CACZZU010000075.1 GCA_902785765.1 uncultured Ruminococcus sp. | reverse complement strand
GGTGACGAACCATGAAACTTTGGGCGGGTCGTTTCTCGAAAGAGATCGACAAAAAAACCAACGACTTCAACTCCTCGATTTCGTTCGACAGCAGAATGTACCGGGAGGACATCGAGGGCAGTATCGCTCATGCTGCCATGATCGGTGAATGTGGCATCATCGACAAGAGCGAGTCAGAGACCATTATACAGGGGCTGAAAGGCATTTTAGCCGATCTGGACAGCGGTGCTTTGACCATCGACCCCAACGCAGAGGACATCCACACTTTTATTGAAGGAGAACTGACAAAACGTCTGGGTCAGACGGGAAAACGTCTGCACACGGCTCGCAGCCGTAACGATCAGGTGGCACTGGATATTCGCTTGTACCTCAAGAAGGAGATCAAGAACATCCGCACGATGGTGCAGGAACTCATTCGGGTGCTGTGCGATAAAGCAGAAGCCTATGCTGCTGCTGTCATGCCCGGCTATACGCATTTACAGCGGGCACAGCCCATCACCTTCGGACACCACTTGATGGCGTATGCCGAGATGCTGCTGCGTGATCTCGATCGTTTAGACGGTGCCTACCGTCATACGGATGCTCTGCCCCTTGGCAGCGGTGCTCTGGCAACCACCACCTATCCCATCGACCGCACGATGACAGCACGGCTGCTGGGGTTCGCGGATATTTGCCAAAATAGTTTGGATGGTGTGTCCGATCGTGATTTCTGTATGGAATTGGCAGCCGCCTTATCCATTATTATGGTGCACCTGTCCCGCTTTTCAGAAGAGATCATTCTGTGGTGCTCTTGGGAATTCAAGTTCGTGGAACTGGATGATGCTTTTTCGACAGGCTCCAGTATCATGCCACAGAAGAAGAACCCTGATATTGCTGAACTGGTGAGGGGCAAATCCGGTCGAGTGTTTGGTGACCTGATGACGCTGCTTACCGTGATGAAAGGCATTGCCTTGGCTTATAACAAGGATATGCAGGAGGATAAGGAAGCCATCTTCGATGCGGTTGATACGGTGAAGATGTGCCTGACAGCCTTCACACCGATGATCGAAACCATGCGTGTGCTGCCGGAAAATATGCGAAAGGCCGCCGCCAATGGCTTCATCAATGCCACGGACTGTGCGGATTATCTGGTCAAAAAGGGCTTGCCCTTCCGTGATGCGTATAAAGCGACCGGCACGTTGGTTGCTCTTTGTATCGAGAAGAAGACGACCCTCGAAGAACTGCCATTGGAAGAGTATCAAAAGGTCTGTGATACTTTCGACGAGGGCGTGTATGATGCAATCTCCTTGGAAAACTGCGTGAATGGACGGAAAGTGCTGGGTGGTCCCGCAAGTGAGAACGTCCGTCAGCAGTCACAGCGAGTACGTGCACTTGTGACCGCTGCACAGGATTGAGTGAATATATGGAAGAAAGATGAGAGGGAACAGGACATGAAAATCAAAGCAGGCATCATCGGTGCTACTGGCTATGCCGGTGCCGAATTGGTACGCATCTTATTGACACATCCCGCAGCCGAAATCGCTGCCATCAGCTCGGTCAGTTTCGAGGGAAAACCTTTGAGCGAAGTTTATCCGTCCTATAAAGGACTGTGCGACCTGACGTGTCAAACACAAGACGAAGTGGTAGCGAAGAGTGACGTGATTTTTGCTGCCTTGCCGCACGGTCTTTCACAAGAACTGGCAGCACAGTGTGACAAAGCCGGCAAGGCCTTCATCGACTTGGGAGCTGATTTTCGTTTGGAATCGGAAGACGAGTATAAAGAGTGGTATGGCTGTGAGTTCCTGGACCACGAGCTGCACAAGCGTTCAGTCTATGGTCTGCCGGAGTTGTTCCGCAGCCAGATCAAAGGCAAGAAGATCATCGCCAATCCCGGCTGTTATACGACAGGTGCTCCATTGGCTTTGGCACCGGCAGTGAAAAACGGAATGGTCAGCACGGAGGGTATCATCGTTGATTCGAAATCAGGTGTTACGGGTGCCGGCAGAAAGCCTAATCAGGGCAACCATTATCCGGAACTGAACGAGGGCTTTCACGCTTATAAAGTGGCTAACCATCGTCATACACCGGAGATAGAGCAGACACTTTCCCGTCTGTCAGGCAAAAAAGTGACCATCACGTTTGTGCCGCATCTGCTGCCCGTGAACAGGGGCATCCTCTCCACTTGTTATGCCCGTATCAATGAAGGGGTGACCTTTCAACAGATCAGAGCCGCCTATGAGGATTTTTACAAGGACGAGTTTTTCGTCCGACTGCTGCCGGACGGTGCGAATGCGGACATCCACAACATCAAGTACGCCAATTTCTGCGACATTTCACTCCATCACGACAAACGTACCAACACGCTTGTGGCGATTTCTGCTATTGACAACATGGTGAAAGGTGCCGCTGGTCAGGCTATCCAGAACATGAATATCATCTTCGACCTGCCTGAAACGACTGGTCTCACCATCGTTCCCCCGGCATTTTAACCGGAAAGGCTGTGGTGGCTCCACGAATCGTGAAGAATGGAGAATCAGGAACGGCGGCGGAACAGCTTTTGGCCAAAGGATGAAGGTAATAAGGAGGAAGGAACCATGGGTTATCAGTATATAGAAGGTTCAGTGACGGCAGCCAAAGGATTTACAGCGGCTGGTGTGCATTGTGGTATTCGGAAAAACAAGACGAAAAGGGATCTGGCACTGATCTTTTGTGAGAAAAAATGTACGGCAGCGGCGGTCTATACCACCAATCTTGTGCAAAGTTCACCGATCACCGTGACGAGAAAGAACCTGCAGAATGGCTACGCACAGGCTGTTATCTGCAACAGCGGCAACGCCAATACCTGTAATGCCGATGGCATGGAAAAGGCAGAACAGATGTGTACGCTGACAGCACAGGCGTTGGGGATTGAACCCATCGACATCATCGTTGGTTCAACGGGTGTGATCGGTCAGGTGCTGCCGATCGAACCGATTCGCAGCAGTATGCCTCAGTTAGTCAGTGAACTATCCAAAGACGGCAGCCACAATGCCGCAGAAGCCATTATGACGACCGATACCATATCAAAAGAGGTCGCTGTTGAGACGACCATTGGCGGAAAGACAGTTCGTGTTGGCGGTATCTCGAAGGGCAGCGGGATGATCCATCCGAATATGGCAACGATGTTGTGCTTCGTCACGACCGATGCTGCCATTACCGCCGCTATGCTGCAAAAAGCTGTGAAAACAGCGGCGGATAAGACCTTCAACATGATCAGCATTGACGGCGATACGTCTACCAATGATACGTTGTCTGTCATGGCATCCGGGTTAGCCGGCAACGAAGAGATCGCTGCCGAAGGGGAAGACTATACTGTTTTTGTAGAAGCCTTGACGGCGGTTTGCCGTTCATTGTCCAAAATGATGGCGAAAGACGGTGAAGGAGCAACCAAGCTGTTGGTGTGCAAGGTGAGCGGTGCCAAAACCGATCAAGACGCCAAAGGAGTAGCCAAATCGGTCATCTGTTCCAGTTTGCTGAAAGCAGCGATGTTCGGAGCCGATGCCAACTGGGGCAGAGTGCTGTGTGCAATCGGTTATGCCGGCTGTGAGGTGGATGTGCAGAAGGTGGATGTATCCTTTGCTTCCCGTGCAGGCAAGATTGACGTTTGTCAAAACGGTGCGGGTATAGATTTCTCAGAAGAGGTCGCCAAAACGGTACTGACTGAGGATGAAATTGAGATTCTGGTTGAACTGAATGACGGTGACGGCACAGCCGAAGCCTATGGCTGTGATTTGACTTACGAATATGTGAAGATCAACGGTGACTACAGAACATGAGTGCCGTGAGAATACAGAAAAGTCAGGTGGAAGGAAATGCGTAACATATCGAATCAGGACAGGGCCAATGTGCTGGTGCAGGCACTGCCCTATATCCAAAAGTGGGCAGGCAAAACGATCGTGGTGAAATATGGCGGCAATGCAATGATCAGTCCCGAATTGAAAGAGGCGGTGATGAGTGATATTGTGCTGTTGCAGCTTATCGGTATCAACGTGGTGCTGGTGCATGGCGGTGGTCCCGAAATCAGTGGAATGTTGAACAAGATCGGCAAGGAAAGCCGCTTTATCAACGGTCTGCGTGTTACTGATGCCGAAACGATCGACATCGTACAGATGGTACTGGCCGGTAAGGTCAACAAGAGTCTGGTACAACTGTTGGAACAGCATAGCGGCAAAGCGATCGGTCTTTGCGGACTGGACGGACGCATGATTATGGCCGAAAAAAAGGTTTCCGGCGTTGATTTAGGCTATGTTGGTGAGATCACCGAGGTACATACCGAAGTTATCGAAAACGCTACCAAAAACGGGTATATCCCGATCATTTCAACGATTGCCGGAGGCTATAACGGCGATGTGTATAACATCAATGCCGATCTGGCAGCGGCTCGTATCGCTTCGGAAATGAAGGCCGCCAAGCTGATTCTGATGACCGATATTCGCGGTCTTCTGCGGGACAAAGAGGACGAAAACACCCTCATTCCGGTGGTGAATGTCAGTGAAGTACCGTCCCTGAAACGAGAAGGGATCATTTCCGGCGGCATGATACCGAAGATTGATTGCTGTGTAGAGGCAGTCCGTCGTGGTGTTAAGCGTGCCCATATCATTGATGGCCGTATACCGCACTCCATTCTGATCGAAATGTTCTCCGATGAGGGTGTCGGAACGATGTTCTATTGATAAAGTAACGCAAGACGTTTCACGAAAAGGCAGACTTGATGAGGAACTGCCATCCGGTCGGTACCCTGCTGTGGGCCATCGGTCGGAGCTGATAACAATTATCCATCAAAGAGGTGCGAATAATGACGTTTGAAACCATTCAACATGATGAACAGCAATATATGATGCACGCCTATGGTCGTTTCCCGACTGCTTTGGTCAGCGGCAAAGGAGCCACGGCGGTCGATGTCAATGGAAAAACCTACATTGACTTTACCAGCGGCATCGGTGTCAATTCCTTGGGCTATTGTGATGACGGCTGGACAAAGGCTGTTGCCGCACAGGCCGCTACGCTGCAGCACATTTCCAATCTGTATTACTCACCGTTACAAACGGAAGTTGCCAAGACCCTGTGCGGCTTGTCCGATATGACGAAGGTATTTTTGTGCAATTCAGGTGCCGAAGCCAACGAATGTGCTATCAAGGTCGCCCGTAAGTACAGTTTCGACAAATACGGACAAGGTCGTCAGAAGATCATCACGCTGGTCAATTCCTTCCACGGAAGAACCGTGACAACACTGGCGGCAACCGGTCAGGAGGTGTTCCACAACTATTTCTTCCCGTTCACTGAAGGTTTTGCCTATGTGAAGGCCAACGATATCGAAGACTTTCGTGACCAATTAACGGACGATGTGTGTGCCGTGCTCATTGAACTGATACAAGGAGAAGGCGGTGTGATGCCGCTGGAGAAAGACTTCGTAGAAGAAGTGGCAGCACTCTGTCAGAAAAAGGATGTGCTGTTGATGGTGGACGAGGTACAGACCGGTATTTCCCGCACGGGACACTTCTTCTGCTACCAAGGTTATGGGCTGCATCCCGATGTGGTGACCGCAGCGAAAGGACTCGGCGGCGGGTTGCCGATTGGAGCCTGCCTGTGCGGTGACAAAACAGCGGACGTTTTTGTGCCCGGCACCCACGGGACAACTTTTGGCGGTAATCTGATTGCCTGTGCAGCGGCGAAAGAAGTGCTGTCCCGTGTAGCAGCACCGGCATTTTTGCAGGAAGTTTGTGCCAAGGGCGACTATATCCGTGCCAAGCTGAAAGCAATCGGCAATGTTAAGGAAGTTCGCGGACAGGGTATGATGATCGGTATTGTCACTGAAAAAGATAACGCCAAGGAAATAGCGGCAAAGTGTCTGGCGAATGGTTTGTTGATTCTGACTGCCAAGAATCTGCTGCGGCTGCTGCCGCCGCTCACGATCACCTATGAAGAGATCGACAAAGGATTGGCAATCCTAAAAAATACGATGGAGGCGTAAGCGATGAAACATTTACTGAAAATGCTCGACTTGAGCAGCGAAGAGGTTGTAGATATTCTCAATCTGGCTGATCAGCTCAAGTATGAGCAAAAGCACGGCATTCCCCACAAGCATCTGGCGGGCAAGTCCCTCGGTCTGATCTTTGAGAAAGCTTCGACCCGTACCAGAGTGTCGTTTGAGGTTGGTATGTATCAGCTCGGCGGACAGCCTATTTTCCTTTCCTCGAAAGATATGCAGATCGGCAGAGGCGAACCGGTACAGGATACCGCCCGTGTGCTGTCTCGCTATCTGGACGGCATCATGATCCGTACCTTTGAGCAGAGTGAAGTCGAAGATCTGGCGAAGTATGGCAGTATCCCGATCATCAACGGTCTGACCGATTTCTGTCATCCCTGTCAGATTCTGGCCGACCTGATGACCATTCGTGAGTTCAAGGGCAAGTTGGACGGTCTGAAGATGTGCTTTATCGGTGACGGCAATAACATGATGAATTCTCTCATCGTTGGTGCATTAAAGACCGGAATGTCTATTGCAGTGGCGTGTCCGGAAGGCTATGAACCGCATGAAGACGTGCTGACCTTTGCCAAGGACTTCGGCGAAAAATTCCAACTGTTCCGTACTCCAAAAGAAGCGGTGGCCGATGCGGACGTTGTCATCACCGATGTGTGGGCATCTATGGGACAGGAAGGCGAAGCCGAGAAGAGAAAGCAAGCCTTCGCAGGTTACCAAGTCAATGACGAACTGATGGCACTGGCTAAATCTGATGCGATGGTACAGCATTGTTTGCCTGCCCATAGAGGAGAGGAAATTACCGAAGAAGTTTTTGAAGCTCACGCTGATGAAATCTTCGAGGAAGCCGAAAACAGACTTCATGCCCAGAAAGCAGTGATGGTCAAGTGTCTGACGGATAACTGATGTGTTAGTTGTATTGTGTATGCCAACGGAACAGCGAATGCTGTTCCGTTTTCCCGTTTTGCTGTGCAGCCTTTCCAAGAACGAGAAACAATTGTCCCTAAAATGACGTGCGATTTCTTGAGAGATTTTGTTAACGATTTAACTTGACCGGAGGGATATTCTATTGTAATATGGTAGTGGCGGAGAACCGCCTTTTTGACCCCAATTTGATAAAAGGAAACGGAGAGATGGAACATGGATACATCCGTATTTGAAAGCTACGAATCCGAAGTACGTTCTTACTGTCGGCATTTCCCGACGGTGTTTACCAAGGCCAAGGGAGCCAATTTCTACGATGAGGACGGCAACAAGTACATCGACTTTTTCTGTGGAGCCGGTGCGGTGAACTACGGTCATAATAATCCTGAGATCAAGCAGAAGCTGATCGAGTATCTGACATCGGATGGCGTGATGCACGCTCTCGATATGTACACTGTCCCGAAGAGAGAGTTTATCGAAACCCTTGAGGAAAAAGTTTTGAAGCCTCGTGGATTGGATTACAAGATCCAGTTTCCGGGTCCCACCGGTACCAACGCCAACGAAGCCGCTCTGAAGTTGGCTCGTAAGTATACCGGCCGCCAGAATATTTTTGCCTTCATGGGGGCTTTTCACGGGATGACCCTCGGTTCTCTGTCATTGACAACAGATAAAAGTTCCCGCAAAGGGGCTGGTGTGCCGCTGGAGAACGTGACGTTCATTCCGGCTCCGTATATGTTCCCTGAGTTGGATGTAGTCGCCTATATGCAGCGTTTGCTGGACGATGACCATAGCGGTATCGACAAGCCGGCGGCGGTGTTTTTGGAGACGATCCAAGCAGAGGGCGGTATTCAGGTGTTTAGCGTAGACTTCCTGAAAGCGGTCAGAGAGTTCTGCACCAAGAACGATATTCTTATGGTAGTCGATGACGTACAGGTTGGCTGCTGCCGCAGCGGTACCTTCTTCTCGTTTGAGAGAGCGGGTATCCAGCCGGATATTGTCACCATGTCCAAGTCTATCGGTGGTTACGGTCTGCCATTGGCGATTACCCTCCTTCGTCCGTCTATTGACGTGTGGGCACCCGGCGAGCATAATGGTACCTTCCGCGGCAATCAGTTGGCCTTTGTTGCCGCCAAGGGCGGTTTGGAATATATGCTGTCCCACAAAGTGGAGGAACAGGTACAGCAGAAGGCCGTTGTTATCAAGGACTATCTGGAAAAGGAAGGCTGGCAATATCTGTCCGGAAATAGCATTGTGCGCGCCTCCAAGCGGGATGTGCTCTATGTAGACGATCTGGAGCAATTCCTGAGTAAATCGAATCCGGACCTGACTGTCGATGAAATCCGGCAGATCATGGATACCGTGCGTCTGGTGGGTGCGGAGAGCGACTTTGCCGTTTTACATAAGGTGTATAACTGGATGGTGAACGGCATCCAGTTTGTCCCGCAAACCGGATTGGCGCGGATGGTGGCGCTGATCGACTTCGATGAACCGAAGAACAATATCTTCCGGGCGGTCAATCAGTTTACCGTAGAATACACCAATAATGGCCAGACGGTCAAC
>CACZZU010000074.1 GCA_902785765.1 uncultured Ruminococcus sp. | reverse complement strand
CACCCCCTTTTCTAAAGCCGCCGAGTTTTATAAGAAATATTTGCAAAAGCAGCGTTCCAAAACGGGAGCAATGCTCTTTCAACTATCAGATTTTGAAGAAAACTCCCCTTAATCTTAAAGCGGCATACAGCATTACCATTATTATTTTAATCTTGTACGGATATTTGATCGGCTTTTCTCCGTCAGCTTTAAGAGCAATAGTAATGTTCACGATTTTAAGCATCGGAAAAATGATCGGAAAAGGCAGCAGCTTTCCGGGCAAAGTCTCCCTCAAGCTGTGTCCGGATATTTTGAGTCGTATGGCACTGCCGCCCTATATTATTGCCGTCACAGGCAGCAATGGCAAGACCTCCACCGTCGAGATGATTGCTCATCTGCTCACTGCCAACGGGAAGAAGGTGGCGTGGAACAAGGAGGGCTCTAACCAGATCGAAGGTGTTGCCACGCTGGTACTTAGTCAGGCCACGTTGGGTGGACGTGTCAAGAGTGACATCCTGCTGATCGAGAGTGACGAACGCTTTGCCCGCTATACTTTCCGCTATATTACCCCGACACACTACGTCATCACGAACCTGTATCGTGACCAACTGACCCGCAATGGTCATCCGGAGTGGGTCTATGATGCTTTGGCCGACAGCATCAATGATAAAATGCAGCTCATCCTTAACGCTGATGACCCGTTGGTGTCCCTTTTTGGCTATCATCGGGACAATGTGCTGTGGTTTGGTGTGGACGCACTTCCCTCCGATACGAAAGAAAACGACAGTGTTTATGATGACGGGGCCTACTGCCCGTATTGTAAGCATCCGATGGTCTATTCTACCCGCCACTATAACCACATTGGACACTATTCCTGTCCCTCTTGCGGCTATCACCGGCACGACACAGACAATACGATCACCTCTGTCGATATTGACAAGGGAGAGATGGTCATCAACCAAAAGGACAAGCTTTCGCTGGCTCTGCGGTCTCTTTATAATATGTATAACCTGTTGGCCGCCTATACAGTTGGTTCGGTAGTCGGATTGGATGGGAAAAAGATCGCCGCTGCCTTGAGTGACTATCTCATCAAAAACGGACGTATCGTCTCCTTCAACATTGGTCAGCGTGCCGGCACGCTGCTTGTTTCCAAGCACGAGAACAGTGTGTCGTATGACCAGTCCATCCGAATCGCTGCCGGTGATACACGGGGCTGTGACGTGATGATTATTGTGGATGCTATCAGCCGCAAATATTTTACCAGTGACGTGTCGTGGCTGTGGGACATCGACTTTGAGAAGCTGTTCTGCGACAATGTGCATGAGATCATTCTGACCGGTACCTACTGTAACGACTTGGCGGTGCGTTTTAGCTACACGGACATCCCGCCGGAGCGTATCAAGATGTTCCCACAGATCGAGGATGCCTGCCATTATCTCGATAGTGATCGTTCTGAGTACATCTACACCATCACCTGTTTCTCGGACAAGGGAAAGTTTCTGCACCTGCTCAAAGGAGGGTCTAACGAATGAAGCTGCTGCACCTTTACTACGACATCATGAACCTCTATGGAGACTACGCCAATATTACGGCACTTATGCGGTTGTTCCAACGCAGCGGATTGGAGTGCACCGCTGATCGGCGTTCTATGTCGGATAACGTCACTTTGAGTGACTACAACTTTATCTATATTGGTTCCGGCACCGAGAAAAACTGCCATGTAGTGATGGCGGATCTGCAAAAATACAAGGATGCTCTGCGGGCGGCTATCGACAATGGTACACCGATACTGATGACCGGCAACGCCTTTGAAATGTTAGGACAGTCTATCACCGATGCGAACGGTACCGAGCACAAGGGATTGGAACTGTTTGACTTCACTGTCACCGAACAAAACAAGACTCGCAATACCGCCGATGCGATTTTTACTTCAGAACTGCTTGATAAACCATTGGTCGGTTTTATCAACAAATGCAGTGCGATACACGGCATTACCGCTCCGCTCTTCACCGTACAAATGGGTTTGGGCAACGCTCCTGATGATGTTCACGAAGGTCTGCACGACCATTGTTTGTTCGGTACCCATCTGACAGGTCCTGTTCTCGTCAAGAATCCGCACTTCCTGTTGTACCTGGCACAGCAGATCGCCGGAGAAGATACTCTGCTCTCCGAGGAGGGGCTTACCTACGAAAAGGCTGCCTACGACATTTCTCTGCGGGAGTTGTCCAACCGCAATGCCCATCATTAAGTGCCTCCGAACTTGTCTTTCGGAACGCCGTACCTTTTGGGGTACGGTGTTTTTTTTGTCCACCACGGTCAGCGTACCTTCTTGACGCAGGCAGGATGTTATTTTATGGGAAACCTATCGGCGTATGATATGTTTTATGTTGCGTAGTGAAAAGCTGTGTTCGCACAAAGAAAGTTCGTCCTTTTCGCACAGGGAAAAGGACGAACTTTTGATAGCTCTGACGGTACCCCACCGTTTTTGATGCTCTTTGACGGCTGTTGGCCTGTGGATGTTCAGATCATGCCCAGGCGTTTGACTTCGTTCAGCCAAGACGGAAACTCATTCAGCAGACGGCTGTACAGTTCCTCGTTGCTGACCTTTTTGAAGTCGTCCAGGGCAAAAAAGTTGGCGTTGTCTACATAGCGTCCGCTCATGTTATCCAACTGTTCCAAAACGCCGTAAGATGACCCGCCAACACCGACAAACTGCCAGAAGATTGGCTGTCGTGAGGCATTGGTCAGTACGTTCTTGATCTCTGACGCACTGCCGACACCGCCATCCGTGATGAAAATAACATAGGCGGGCAGGCGGCTGCCGGTATATTCTTTGACAACCTCTTTCATCACTAACGGCTCGGTATTGCCGTAGCCGAGCGAAGACATCAAGTCACGCCAATTTTTTGGCACGGCTTCTGTGTAGTTTTTCATACTGACGGAAGGCATCCGCTTTGGGCGGCTGCCGTAGTACCAGAAGTCCAGTTCGCCGTCATCGTCAAACTGTACGGCCACCGGCAAAGTCTTGTTGACGATCTGCTGTACGGTACCGTTTGCGTATCGACCCGACATCGATCCGGATATATCCAACACCAACGCTACACGGGCGACACAGTCTTGCAGATGCCGTTTCTCAATCTCCAATTGCAGCGGCTTGGCCAGCGAAACCAATGAAGGAGCACCGCTTTGCAGTTTCTTTTCCAACGAGACTTTACCTGTGCGAGATGGTGTCACGGCTGCGTTCGCCGAATGGCTGCCGATCGGATACGAGGTTGGTACATGGTTCGGATAGCCGCTGTTGGGAGAGGGGATGTCTGTGTTGGTTGGGTAATTGACTGCCGGATACGAACCAGATGTGTTCATGGGATAGCTGTTGGTCGGCGATACGACAGGCGGTGTTGGTTGTGCCGATGAGGACTCCTTTTTGCCGCCGAACCACGAAAAGAAGCCACCCTTGGACTTTTTGGGTGTTTGTGGAGGGGCGGTCGGAACGGGAGCCTGACTTGGTATGGAACCAGATGCGTAGGTCGTGTTTGACATTGTGGGTGGAAGCGAATACGCTGGAGGCGTATTTAGGTAGGAAGGAGACGGCGTGTATGTGTTCGCAGTCGGTGCAGCATATCCTGTGGGAGTCGTTGTATCTGAAAGAGAGCCTGGCATGGGGTTGACGGCTGCGTTCGGATAAGGGGTGGAGGTAGTTGGTATGTTTGTGGTCGGTGTGGTGTATCCAGTGGGAGTTGTTGTGTCCGAAAGAGAGCCTAGCATGGGGTTGATGGTCGTGTTCGGGTAGGATGGAGACGGAGACGGCGGGGTCCTTTGTGTGGAAGTTGACGGTGTCACAGAGGGAGATGACGGAGTAATCACAGTTCGTGTTGGACAGGGCGGTGAGGCAGAGGAGTGAGAGGTCGGTGAAGCTGCATGATTGAGCGAAGCGATCGGACGCAGCAGTGGATTAAGCGGAGCAGATGCTCCGCTTGAAGAGGTTATCGCAGCGTCTCTTGCTTGCGTTGGTGATGACGCACCTCTTGCCGAAATCGGTTGAGAAGTGGACGGTAACGGTGTTGTGCGGACACCAGCGGCAGTGGAATTTGACACAGGGGCAGAAGCGGCAGAGGTTGCCTCTTCGCCGCCGTAAGAGCGGAGCAAGTCGCCCAAACCGCCGTTAAAACCGCTGGCAACAACAGCAAAACGCCAGACATCTTTGCGGTAGAGTTCTATCGAGATGATGGCTTTTTCCGAGTGGAAATCCCGTCCGTTGAGTGTTGTTTCTGCGATAACCTGTTGCCCTTGGAGGAGTCGGACGGTGTGTGACGTGATCTGTCCCATGGTGCTGTTGCCGTCAATGCTGACGGTGAAGACCAGCTTATGGATGGAGGGTGGCAGTTGTGTCAAATGCAGGTTGAAACGGGCACAATCACCTGTGGCAGAATAGGTGATCTCTCGGTTGGGTGATTGCACCTGATTGTAGAACACCATATAGCGGTCGTCAGACAGTTTGCCGTTGGCATCTACACCGAAACAACAATAATCGTAGACGGCACGACCATTGACTTGCATTTCCAATGTTAACGCTCGTTGAGGATCGGCGTACTTCTCCAGTTTGTCTCTGAACCCACGCTGCATATTCATTGTCATTACCTCCTCGCAAAAGTGTGGTTTACTTCCTTTTTGGGGGCAGCGAGCTTATTGGATCATGCCGTTACGCTTCACAGCATCGAGCCAAGCGGGAAACTCGTTCAGCAAACGATCATATAGTTCATCGCTTTGAACGCTCTTGAAATCGTCCAAGGCAAAGAAGCCTGCATTGTCCACATAGCGACCATCCATGGTATCCAGTCGCTCCAGAATACCGTAGTTTGATCCGCCAACGCCGACAAACTGCCAAAAGATCGGATAACGAGAAGCCTCTCCAAGGATTTTTTTGATCTTACTTTCGTTGCTGACACCGCCATCGGTGATGAACAGCACATACGCCGGCAGGGAGCTTTTTTTATATTCGGAGACGACCTCTTTCATGACAGGCGGCTCATTATTGGTCGCACCGATCGAGTGCATCACTTCCCGCCAGTTGGTGGGCACGGCATTTATGTAGTTCTGCATATTGACGGACGGCATTCTTTTTGGGTTGTTGCCGTAGAACCAGAAGTCCAGTTCTCCGTCATCGTCAAACTGCACGGCCAAGGGCAGGGTTTTGTTGACAATATCCTGTACTGTACCGTTAGCATAACGGCGTGTCATTGAGCCGGACATATCCAACACCAGTGCTACCCGTGCGGTGCAGTTTTGCAGGTTGCGTTTTTCCAACGCTAATTGTAAGGGTTTCGCCAAGGAGACCAATTGCGGAGCATCTTTCTGCAGTTTCTTTTCCAAAGATACCTTTTTAGGAGAAGGAGAGGATATCGTGCTTGCTTGGCTAGCTTGTGTGAGCGGCATTCCGTAGGCATCAGTGCCGCCTGCTGCGGGTGTGTAACCATTTGGTGACGCAGTGGCAGTATAACTGTTTTGAGTCACGGCACCATTCCATGCCGAAGGGGGCGTATATCCTTGTGACGCTGGGTTATTCTGTGCAGAAGGGGTAACATAACCTTGCGGTGAAGAAGTGATCTGTGGTGTACTGCCTTGCGGAGAGGGAACGGAATAAGTCGGTGGTGGAGCGTAACTTTGCGGTACATTGCCTTGTGTGGACGGCAGAGGATAGGTTGGCGGAGGGGCATACCCTTGTGGGACGCTTGTTTGTGCGGACGGTATGCTGTAACTGACCGGTGGGGCGTATGTTCCGTTGGGAAGGTTACCGGAGGAAGCAGAAGGTAACTGATAGGTGTTTGATGAAGGAGTGTATCCTACATCATCGTCCTGTGATGAACTCGATGGAGCGTGGCTTTGTGTCGTACCGGTCATCTGCGGCGTATAGTTTATACTGCCTTGCGGTGACGGTGTGGGCGATACGGCTTGTGCCGCACGGTCGTTAGCTTGGCTGACCAGCGGCGGATAAGCCGGTGAAGTACTGCTGTTTGGCTGAACAGCAGATGCTTGTGGTGTATAATTGTTGGCCGCCGGCGAAGGGGATGGCGTTGGTGCAGAGGACGCATCATCGTCTCCTTCTTCACCGCCATAGGCTCTCAACAGGTCACCCAGACCGCCGTTGAAGCCACTGGCTACGGCTGCAAAACGCCACACATCCTTTCGATAGACTTCCATCGAGATGATAGCTTTTTCTTCGTGAAAATCCTGTCCGGTCAGGGACATTTCCGCTACGGGTTGTTGGTTTTGCAGGATGCGGAGCGTATGAGAGGTGATCTGTCCCATAGTGCCGCTGCCGTCAATGCTGACGGTGAACACCAGTTTTTGTATCGTGGCGGGCAGTTGTGCCAACTGCATCGTGAAACGTGCTTGACCGCCGTTATCGGTGTAACGAATCTCTCCGTTGGGAGACTGCACCTGATTGTAGAAGACCATGTAACGGTCATCGGACAGCTTTCCTGCTGCATCGACACCAAAACAGCAATAGTCGTAAACAGCTTGGCCGTTTACGAGCATTTCCACGGTCAGTTCTCGTTGAGGGTCGGCATACTTTTCCAGTTTGTCTCGAAATCCACGTTGTATATTCATAAGGTACCTCCATCAAATTTGGTGTTACCTCCATTGTAAATCATCCGGTCACTTTTTGCAAGATTCACAGCAAAAAAAGACCCACTAACGGCAACGCTTTTTGCGGTGTACGAATATGACAGGTGGAGAAGTAAGTGCTTCCGCAAATGGAAAAATTGTGACGTAAAATTGTGACGTGTGGAGAAAGCAGCGGGAAGGTTTTGACAAGAAAGAGGAAGAATGGTATAATCAAGGGCGGAGGTGTTGCTTTGTGAGTAACAAGAAAATTGGATTTGTGGGTGCCGGTAATATGGCAACGGCTATTATTAACGGGATGCTGAAAAATGACCCGCATCATGCGGACAGACTGTTTGTGTTTGATCTTGATAGTGAAAAGTGCGAACTGATGGCCGAAAAAGGCGTGACAGTCGCCGCTTCCTGTCAGGCATTAGCGGAACAGTGCGATATGCTTGTGCTGGCGGTCAAGCCGCAGAATTACGCAGAGGTGCTGGCGGATATGAAGGGCACCGTGCGTGAGGATACTGTTATCGTGACGATTGCGGCGGGTATTTCCATCGAGAAGGTACGCACGGGGTTGGATAAGGATTGCCCTGTGGTGCGTGTCATGCCGAATACGCCGCTGCTGCTGGGCAAGGGAGCCAGTGCATTGTGTCGTTCTGAAAACATCAGTGACGAAGACTTTGAGGAGGTCTATAAAATGTTCTCCTTCTCGGGAGAAGCTGTGATCCTGCCTGAAAGTCAGATGAATGCGGTGATCGCTGTAAATGGCAGCAGTCCGGCGTACGTCTATTTGTTCGCCAAGGCCATGGTGGATTATGCTGTTTCGGTCGGTATCGAACGGGAAACCGCTCTGCGATTGGTGTGCCAGACGTTTGAAGGCAGTGCCGAAATGCTGCGTTCCAGTGGAGATTCACCGGAAGTGCTGATCCAGAAGGTATCCTCCAAGGGCGGCACAACCATTGAGGCCCTTAAAGTTTTGAATGACCGTGAAGTGCCGCAGGCCATTATGGATGCCATGACCGCTTGTACTCGCCGTGCTGAAGAACTCGGACGCTAATGTCAGATCCTGACTGTTTGTTGCCTGATAAGTGACAAAACTGCCCGCCTGTTTCCTCAAGACAGGCGGGCAGTTCACGTTGAGAAAAGTGTGACGGATGAGTGGGCAAGAGGGGGATTCAGTGTGGAACACGGGCAGAGAGATAGTCTGCTTCGGTCTGTGCCAGCGTTTTCATGGAATTAAAGAACAGCGTGATGGGCCCTTCGTGGCTTTCAACGTGATAGTGTCCGGCGAACCAAAATCGGTAACGGAGTTTCTGCTCAATGGTGCCCAGCCATGTTTCGGTAGATTTGTCGACACGACTTTGATCAATGCCCGACAAAAATGCCCAAGTAGGTTCGTATGCCAGCGGTACGGTATGTGAGAGAACACCGTCTACCGTCTTGTACAGCTGTACCGTCGCCGTGCTCGGCCGCTTGCCGTCCTGATTGTTGTTGTCCGACCACGCCTTCGTCACCTTCAGCTTCGTCTTCTCGTTGTTCTCCCGGGTGAGGGAGATGGTGCCCAAGTCGGTGGTAGTCGATACAGAAGTAGTCATTTTGGTAGCCGTGCCGCCCGCAGGCGTGGCCATCCACTTACCCCCTGTGTAAGCGATTGTGATGACCGTCTGGTCAAGGATATACGGGCTGGGGACAGACTCCTCACGGAGATAATAGGTCTTACTCTTATCGATCCCGTAGAAGTGGGCCAATCCATCGCTCCCAGTCACAGGCGCGTTGTCAGCAGTCAGGGCCGTCTGCCTGGCTTCGTCAGTGAACACAGCGGCCGGCGTTGTGCAATCGACGTCGCTGTACAGCATGAACTTGGCGCCAGAGATCTTCGTGCCAGTTACACTGACCTTTTCGACTGCCAACTCTGTCGGCAGGACGTAGTCATTCTT
>CACZZU010000073.1:8037-16626 GCA_902785765.1 uncultured Ruminococcus sp. | reverse complement strand
TAGGAGGTTGACATGGAACTACAAGAATTGAGAGAAAAAGCAATGAAGCTGCCGCTGCGTCCCGGCGTGTACATCATGAAGGATACCAAGGACGCAATCATCTACATCGGCAAGGCCAAGGCACTCAAAAACCGTGTCAGCCAGTATTTCGGGTCACAAAAGCATCATACCGAAAAGGTGCGGCAGATGGTGCAGCACGTTGACCACTTTGACTACATCCTATGCGAAAGTGAGTTTGAAGCATTGGTGCTGGAGTGCAGCCTTATCAAACAGCACCAGCCTAAATACAACATCCTGCTAAAGGATGACAAGGGATACAGCTACATCCGCATCTCTCACGAACCGTGGCGGCGGATCAGCTTTGTCATGCAGAAAAACGAGGACGGAGCGGAGTATCTCGGTCCCTACATGAGTGCGTGGTATGCACAGAACGCCGTAGACGGGGCGTTGAAAATTTTCGGACTGCCAACGTGTCATAAGCGTTTTCCGCAAGACTGCGGCAAGGGACGCCCTTGTCTGAATTACTATATCAAACAGTGCTGTGCCCCGTGCAGCGGCAAAGTGTCGCAGGAAGATTACGACGAACGGGTACGGTCGGCAGTGGATTTCCTCAAGAAAGGGGACAGCGAGTCGATACGGCGGATGACCGAACAGATGAACGCCGCCGCCGAACATCTCGACTTTGAGTTAGCCGCCAAACTGCGGGACCGCATCCTTGCCGTCAAGAAAATCACGCAGAAACAACAGGTCGTGGCCACACGCCTTCAGGAACAAGATGCCGTGTGTCTGATGACGGACAAAGGCGATGCCGCCTTTGCGGTGCTGCGTTTTGCGGAAGGGCGGCTGTATGACAAGGAGGACTTCCTGCTGAAAGACAGCGGTGCCGCCGACGACCACGCCGCTTTGCGGGCGGAATTTCTCAAGCGGTACTACGCCATGCGGGGAAATCCGCCGCCGGTCATTACATTGGACGAACCGCCGCAGGAGGAAGCACTCCTGCTGGATTGGCTGACAGAACTGCGGGGCAGGAAGGTGAAGTTCCTCTACCCCCAGAAGGGCGAACAGCAGAAAATACTGGAGATGTGCCGCCGCAACGCAGCAGAACGTCTGGCACAGAGTCACGGGCACTTGGGGCATGAGTTATCAGCGTTAGACGAGTTGGCCAGCCTGTTGGGACTGCCGGAAGCACCGGAGTTTATCGAGTCTTACGACATCTCCAACCTGATGGGCAGCGAGAATGTCGCCGGTATGGTGGTGTTCCGCAATGGGCGACCCTATAAAAGTGCCTATCGGCGGTTTGCTGTCAAGGGCTTTGTGGGACAAGACGACTACGCTTCCATGCAGGAGGTACTGACCCGCCGTATAGAAGAATACTTCAAGAACAAAGACAGCGGAGAAGGGTTTGGACGTTTGCCCGACCTGATCTTGTTGGACGGCGGCAAAGGACAAGTTTCGGCGGTGCGGGAGGTCTTGCAGCGGTTTCAGATTGACGTGCCGCTCTACGGTATGGTGAAAGACAGCCACCACCGTACTCGTGCCATTACAGACGAAGGACGGGAAATCGCCATCACCGCCAAGCGGCAGGCCTTCACGCTGGTGTCGAGTTTGCAGGATGAGGTGCACAGGTTCGCCATCAGCTATCACCGAGCCGCCCGCAAGAAGCATTCGCTGACATCTTCTTTGACGGAAATCGAGGGCATCGGTACCGAACGAGCCAAATCGCTGTTGGCGTATTTTAAGACACTCAAGCGTATCCGACAGGCAGAGATCGAAGAACTTATGCAGGCACCCCGCATGAACCGTCCGGCGGCCGAGGCGGTGTATCGCTATTTTCATTCCGAGGGAGAAAATGCTAACGAAAATCCGGAGGAATTGGGGTGAATGTTATGCAAAAAGTCGATTGACAATTGACCCCAATCTTCTATAATTATTAGTATGAGAAGGTGGGGCTTTTGCCGGTCATCGACCCACAACAATCCAGCGGCAAAGGAGTCATGGCAGATGAGAGTGATTACAGGCTCGTCCAGAGGACGGCGGCTGGTATCGCCTGTCGGCGATGCGGTGCGTCCGACCACCGATAACGTGAAGGAATCGGTGTTCAGTATCCTACAGTTTTCCATCGAGGGCAGGCTGTTTTTAGATGCCTTTGCCGGCAGCGGTCAGATGGGCATCGAAGCATTGAGCCGGGGAGCGGCCGGAGCGGTTTTTCTGGATAACAGCAAAGCCTCGCTCGCCGTTGTGCGGAAAAATCTGTCGCTGACGGGTCTGTCGGAACGAGCCAAAGTCGTACAGACCGATACGCTGTCGTACCTTGCTTCCTGTCGGGAACGGTTCGATCTGGTCTATCTTGATCCGCCCTTTCAGCAGGGGCTGCTGACCAAGGCACTGACCTTGCTGCCTGCGGTGATGAAGCCGACCGGCGTGATCGTCTGTGAACATCCGGTCAGCGAAATATTGCCGGAAGAAGTCGGCACGTTTGCCGCCAAAAAGCACTATAAGTACGGGAAGATCATGATTACCGTATATTCCGATAAGGATGTGGAAGGAATATGACAACCGCAATATACCCGGGCAGTTTCGATCCTGTGACCGTGGGACATCTCGATATTATCAAGCGTGCCGCCAAACTGTTCGATCATGTGATCGTGGCGGTGCTGGTGAACATGGAAAAGAAGCCGTGGTTCACGATAGAGGAACGCACCGCATTTCTGAAACAGGCCACTGCCGAGATCGGCGGCGTAGAGATCGCCTCTTTTGACGGTCTGCTGGTGGATTTTGCTGCCCGCTGTGGGGCACAGGCTATTGTCAAAGGGCTGCGGGCTGTCTCGGACTTTGAATATGAGTTTCAGATGGCACTCACCAACCGCAAGCTGGACGACAGTCTGGAGACGGTTTTTTTGACCAGCAGTGCCGAAAATATGTACCTCAGTTCCAGTATCGTGAAGCAGGTCGGTCTGTTTGGCGGCGATATTTCGCCGTTTGTGCCGGCGTGTATCAAAGACGACATTCTGACCCGCTGCCGGAACCTGCCCAAGAGGGTCATCGACAGCCACTGAACGAAGACAGCAACACCCCCTTCAACGGGCGTGACACGATAGAATACAACAGGAAAGGGAGTTCATGACCATGAGACTGGAAATGCTGATAGACGAACTGCAGGAGATTGTGGACGGTGCCTTCAAAATGCCGTTCAGCGGCGGCAAAAAGGTCGTCAACACCGAACGCATCCAAGAAATCGTAGAAGAGATGCGTACCAATATGCCCCAAGAGGTGCGGCAGGCGAAGAATATTGTGGCCGACCGCAACAATATTATCGGCAAAGCCAAGAAAGAAGCCGAAACGGTTGTGCAGCAGGCAGAAGATCGTGCCAAGTCGATGGTGGAACGCAGTGAGATCCTCCGTCAGGCACAGCAGAAGGCAAATGAGATCCTCACAAAGGCGAACGAGGAGGCCGATCAGGTGAAGCAGGCCGCCAACCGCTACATTGAGCATATCATGAAAAAGGCGGACGATGAGCTGTCGCTGAATCTAGCCGCCCTGAAGAAGACCCGCCAGAGCCTGCGTACCTATCAGAGCAAGAACGAGTCGACCCGTCCGGCTCCCCGTCCGGCTCCCAAGACGCTGTCGAAGCCGAGCAGCAGTGAGGAGGGCGACAGCCAGTCCTGACGGACGGCGTTGGTCATGGCTGACCGTAACGATGAGTGGCGAGCGTAGCGGAATGATGGGTGATGGTGAGACAAGATGAAGAAGATCGTATCCAATGCACTGTATGTGCTGTTTTTTGGGTTTACCCTGACGCTGGTGATTGCCTGCGTGCTGCTGATCGTCAACATTTCTAACGGCGAGGGACAGAGCTATCATGACATCGAAGCGGTGCAGATCAGTGGCTCTGCCGAAGAAAGTGCGTCTTATCGGGCTGTGACGGTAAAGGTGCACGACAACACAACGGGCGGTTTTTTGCCGATCCCCAATACCTATGGCTATGATGCCCTGCAGCAGGACAACGACAAGCAAAGGTTCCTGTACAGCCAACTGATGGAGAGTGTGTACAGTGTCTCGGATACCCCCGATGAAAACGGTCATTACCGCCTGTCGCGTATCCGTGTGCGTGGGAGGCACCTGACGGAGTTTGACATCCGCCAAGTCGTCAACGCTTTTATCAGCGACCACCCCGAATATTTCTGGATCGAAAACCTGTTCGGCTATGCCTATTCGGACGAGGATACTATCGTGGAATTCTACTCGGTGCTGTCCGCTTCGGAGTGCAACCGATACATCAAACGCTTCAACTCGCACATCGATGCCATACTCCAACAGGTGCCGGACGGTCTGAATGAGTATCAGCGGGAGAAGCAGATACACGACGTTCTGCTGGGGCAGTGTACCTACAAGACCGGTGTGACGACTACGGCGGACGGTTGGCAGTATTTTACGGCCTACGGTGCCATTGTCGAAGGCGAAGCGGTCTGTGAAGGCTATGCCAAGTCCCTGCAGCTTTTGCTGTCAAGAGTGGGGATCCCCTGTGTAATGATCCGCGGTGATGCCGGAGGGGTGGCCCACATGTGGAATGCCGTTGAATTGGGCGGCGAGTGGTACCACGTTGACCCCACTTGGGACGATAACGATACCGAAGGCAACATCAGCTATGAGTACTTCAACCTGACGTCCGATGCCATCGGCCGCAACCATACGATATGCGAAAACATCGCCAACCTTGTCGGGACAGAAGAAAGCGACCGCATTGACCCGCTGGTACGCTACAACTTCTATGTGCCGATGTGCAACCAGAAGGCGATGAATTATTACTATGTGGAGGGAACCCTGATCCAGCAGTGTGATGCCCAGACGGACGAACTGCTCACACAGGTGATCTACGACCGTGCCATAGCGAAAGAAATGTACATCCCCCTGCGGTTCGGTACGCAGATGCCCTTCAGCGGCTATATCAACAAACTCTTCAATGAGTCGCCCTACCTCTTCTATATTTGTCTGGAAAATGTCAACGCTCGTTTGGATGCCCAACACAAAATTGACATGGGCAGTGTCTCTATCCTCAAAAACGAGGCTGACCTTACGCTTCGGGTTCGTCTGAAATACCTCTGAAAGAGCAGCGGCTCTATTTTATAGCAATCCAACTAAATGCTGGGACGCTGTCCCAAACCCTGCCAAGGGGCTTCTCGCCCTTTGTAACCCTCGGCAGAGACGCAGTCCCCGCACCCGTCATAGAAAACTTGAATATGCTCTGCCATAAACACAGCGGTTTTAGGAAAGGGGTGCGGGGAATAACCCTTTTTCCGCCGGAAAAGGGTTTTCCCCGTGTAACTGTCCCGACAAAATTGATTTCCGTGCGGTCTTGTGGTTTCTGCTTGACTTTTGGCGGGAAGTGTATTATAATGGAGGAGACGACAAGAGAAGAGATCGGGGTGTAGCGCAGCTGGTAGCGCGCCTGCTTTGGGAGCAGGATGTCGGGGGTTCGAATCCCTTCACTCCGAGAAATGTGTGCCCGAAGGAAGTACCTTTGGGGTATGACGGCACGAAACCGTGCTGCGTCCGGCTTTTGTTGGACGCAGTATTTCTTGTCGCACATCCAACCGACACCGTTTGAGGTGTTTTTCATCGCCCTTCGCTGCTTTTCAGGCGGCGGAGGGCGATTGTCAATCGGCAGAAAAGGTCGGTGGAGCCGCCGGACGTGCGGTTGTCGTACATCAGCGGCAGCGGGACCGTATCGAAACGGTGCAGCAACGGAAATACACACGAACGGAAGGGACGGTGCGGCCGGCATGAAAAAGGTGTTCGGCTTCTTCAAAAAGGAACTCATGCTGACAATAGCGGCAGCAGCGGCATTGGTGTCGCTGTTCATCACGCCGCCTTCGTGGGAATTGGTGTCCCACATTGATTGGCGGACGCTGGCCACTCTGTTTATGATGCTGACCGTGTTGGAGGGCTTCAAGAAAGAAAACCTCTTTCGTCCGCTGCTGCTCTGGGCGGGCAGGATACGGTCGATGACGGTCTTGTCGTTGTTTTTGGTGTTCGCGGTGTTCTTCTCGTCCATGTTCGTGACAAACGACATTTCTCTGATTATCTTTGTGCCGCTGACGATCATTCTTTTTCGTTCCGGCGGCAAGGAACGCTATCTTCTGCCGGTGCTGACGATGGAAAACATTGCTGCGGTGCGTGGTTCACTGCTGACACCTTTTGGCAGTCCGCAGAACCTGTTCATCTATGGACAATCGGGGGTGACAGCGTGGCAGTTTGTGGGCTATATGCTGCCCCTTTGGCTGCTGTCGGGCGTACTGCTGGCGGGATTTGTGGTGTTCCTGTACCGCAGGGATCTGCATGAGCAGACCAGTCTGGTCAAGACCGACTTTGCCGGTATCTGGCACAAAGAACGGGCGTGGCGGCGTATCGCATACTTACTGGTGTTCGGGCTGGTGCTGACAGTGATCCTCACCCGCACGGATCATTGGCCGTATGCCGTCCTGATCGTGGCAGCGGCCGTCTTTATCATCGACAAGAGCCTCTTTCTCAAGACGGATTACATTCTGCTGGTGACGTTCCTGTGTTTCTTTCTGTTCTCGTCCTCGATTGCCGCCAACGAGCAGATCGCGTCCTTCTTGAGTGGGGCAGTGGCACATTACGAGTATTGGTGGGGGATTCTGCTCAGTCAGGTGATCTCCAACGTACCGGCGGGTATCGTGCTGTACCCGTTCGCAGTGAATCGCGGGGCACTGCTGTACGGACTTGACTCGGCGGGCTTGTGTTCGCTGATCGGTTCGCTGGCCTCTGTCATCAACTACCGTATCTATGTAAGGGAATATCCCGGACAGGGCGGACGCTTCCTCAAGGTATTCACCCTCATCAGTCTGCTGTTCTTTGCCTTCGTGGTCGTGCCCGGCTACTTCATCAGCCAACGGCCGCTCTGAAGAAAACAGGGGGCAGGAGATATTTCTGACGGTGAACCGCCTTCCGCCGCGGAGAGAAAAATATCCCCTCCTTTGTCGTGAAGGCGGTGAGACAGTAAAATCTGGTGAAAAGGAGTGTGTGACATGAAATGGTTCGACCATCTGCGGACGATCAACCGCCACAAAATGCTGGTGATGGAGTTGTGTTTCAAAGTGGGGCTGTACCGGCAGGGATTGCTGCATGACCTGTCGAAGTATCATCCGGTGGAATTTCTGGTGGGGGCACGATACTATCAGGGACACCGCAGTCCGAATGCCGCCGAGCGGGAACAACGCGGTTACAGTGAGGCGTGGCTGCACCACAAAGGCCGCAACAAGCACCACTTGGAGTACTGGATCGACTACGATCTCTGCGGCGACCACGCCATGACCGGCATGAAAATGCCGGTACGGTATGTGGTGGAGATGTTCTGCGATCGGGTAGCGGCCTGCAAGAACTATCGTGGGGAATCCTACACCGATGCCGACGCCTACAACTACTACGAACATTCCAAGTCCCACTACCTCATTCACCCCGATACCGAGCGGCTGTTGTCCTTTCTGCTGAAGATGCTGCGGGACAACGGAGAAGAAAAGACCCTGCTGTACATCAGGTACAAGGTGTTGAAAAAATCATAGGACAGGCTTTGCCGCTGTCCATGAGGCGGCATCTTTCCGCTGAAAAGAACAGCGGGGATGGTGCCGTCCGATCGTATGCCTGCGGCGTGAGCAGGTAATGAGGACGATGAAGCTTTAGGGCAGTTCACAAGGGAAGAGGGCGGCGGATCATCCTTTCTGTTCCTTCCGGAGAGAGTGACAACAGCGAAAACGCCGTTGTCGGCACAGAAACAACGAACGAAAGAGAGGACGGTTACAATGGAGAAGAACAACGTGTATCGGCGATGGCAAACGATCGTATGGGTGGTCATCATGGTGCTGGCCGGACTGACCTTCGGTGTCTTTGCGGTCATGCGGACGGCTGACCATGTATATGCGGCTCCCACAGCCGCTGTGGGCAGCATTCAGCTGAACCGCACCACGCTGACGCTCGGGATCGGTGAAAGTTACCAACTGGCGGCTACGGTGACAGGCGGGGACAGTGTGTCCCGTTGGTCGTCCACCAATACAAAGGTTCTGTCTGTGGAGGACGGCAGAGTCACGGCGTTGTCTTTGGGCGAAGCCGCCATTAAAGTCCGCACGACAGGCGGAACGCTGGCGATCTGTCGTGTCAATGTGCAGGCGGCACCGACCTCGGCGGCATTGAGTTTAAGCGAAGTGACGCTCGGCGTAGGCGAGAAGTACCAGTTCTCCTGCCGTATCCCGACAGGCACAGCGGCGTGTGTGCGTACTTACTCGACCAGCAACAAAAATATCGTGCCCTGCACCGCCAACGGGATGATCGAGGGCAGAAAGCCCGGTACGGCGACCGTCACCGTCAAGCTGTTCAACGGCGTGACGGCACAGTGTAAGGTGACGGTCAGGAAAGCCCCATCCACGGCGGCGTTGAGTGCCTCTGCCCTGACACTCGGTGTCGGAGAAAGCTACCGCTTCTACTGTACCATACCGGACGGTACGGCGGCACGGGTGCGGACGTACAGCGTCAGCAATACGAAAGTGCTGACCATCAGCGGCGGCACGATCACCGCCA
>CACZZU010000073.1:6099-7982 GCA_902785765.1 uncultured Ruminococcus sp. | reverse complement strand
AAAGCCCCGTCCACGGTATCTTTGAATCACCGTGAACTGGCGATGGGCATCGGTGAGAGTACCACACTGAAAGCCACACTGCCGAGCGGCACCGCCTCTTATCATAAGACCTTCTCGGTCAGTAACCGTGGGGTATTAAGCTGTGACGCCAACGGGCAGCTTAAAGCCTTGTCGGAGGGAACGGCGACCGTTACGGTTAAACTGTTCAACGGTGTGACGGCACAATGTAACGTCACCGTGGCACCGCCGCCGCAGTATCTTGGGGTGGCGGATGATCTGGCGGTGCTGTATATCGGCGAAACGTTCCGCCTCACGCCGCAGAACGAAAACGGCACGACTTACAGCGGCGTGACCTACACCTCCGGTGACAAGCGTGTAGCCACGGTCACGCAAGACGGTCTGGTGCGGGCTGTTGGTGCAGGCACCACCGACATCACCCTCAAGACCTATAACGGACGTGCGGCAAAAGCGGCGGTCATCGTGTATGACAGCGGTATCATCTCGTCTTTCCCGTCATTGGACGAGACGGCACGTTATCTGAACCAGGCGACCCTTCGTCCGATGAAAACCAACTGTCCGCAGTTGGACAGTCTTGTCAGCAGCATCCTGTCCCGTGTCACGACCGGCACCATGACGACTGCCGAGAAGGTACAGGCTGTCTATGACTATCTGACACGAAATTCCACCTATGGCTATGGCTATATTCCGGTGGAACTGCCGGGCATTTACCGCCATGACAGTGACTACTGGATCGTTACCTCGGCCTATCCGCTTCTGAAAAATCATGTCGGTACCTGCGAGAACTTTTCGGCGGCTCTCACGGTACTCCTGCGGCGTATCGGCTTGGAGGCAAATAGTGTTTACGGTCAGGTCGGTCTGAGTGCCGGCGGCAAGGGCGGGCATTATTGGACAGACGTGGTACTCGGCGGCAAGCACTATATCTTTGACGCTCAAGTGGAGAACAATACTCTTGGCGGCAGTACCGTTGTCCCGCACTATTGGTACGGCATGAAGCCGGAGTACAACTTCCACCACTACGAGTACAGGGAGCTGATCCCGGTGATTGACTTCTCTTATGATTGATAGAAATGAGGAATGGATGTTTTCCGAGAAAAACATAGCTTTTTGGGGAAAGGGTTTCCAAAATCGTTAAAAAGTAAGCAGCCCGCCGGTGATGGTGAACCGGCGGACTGCTTTTTTGTTGGGGGTATTTTCTCGTGCGGGCGGCTTTTTACAAGTCATCAAGATTGTCCGGCGGATGAAGCTACGGGAAATGCTCATGCCTGTATTCCATCAGCAAAACCTGTATTTGCATATCGCCGCCCTGCTGGGTATGCTTGATGGCGTAGTCGATGAGTTCCGCAAGAGGTTCCGCCGTCACGATTTCATCCGGGGGCAGCAAGGACAGCCGTCTTTTTATCATACCGCTTTCTTGAAGAATGAACAGGATACGCCCAAAGGTGTTCGCTAACGTGAGTTCGATGGAGTAAGGCAAGCATACGCTTTTACTCGTCGGCACTGCCTTCTCATCACACGACACATTACTTTTGCTTTGTGGCAATTTCTTTGAGGGCAAGGGTCAGGAAGTCGTCGAGCGGCATCGCACCGAGGTCGGCCTGCTTGCGGGAACGAACCGATACGGTGCCGTTTTCGGCTTCTTTTTGTCCGATCACCAGCATATAGGGGATCTTCTCCAATTGGGCTTCACGGATCTTGTAGCCGATCTTTTCGCTGCGGAGGTCAACGGTGGTACGGATACCTGCCGCAGTCAGTTGTGCTTCGACGGCCTTGGCTTTGTCGGCGAGTGTCTCGCTGATGGGCAGGATACGCACCTGCTCCGGACTCAACCACAGCGGCAGGGCACCGGCAAAGTGCTCCAGCAT
>CACZZU010000073.1:0-6081 GCA_902785765.1 uncultured Ruminococcus sp. | reverse complement strand
AGCCCAGTGAAGTACGGTGGATGATGTAGGGCAGTTTCTTCTGACCGTCCGAGTCAACGTAGTACATCCCGAATTTTTCAGCCAGCAGCATATCGATCTGAATGGTGACGAGGGTGTCTTCCTTGCCGAAGACGTTCTTGTACTGAATATCCAGCTTCGGACCGTAGAAGGCGGCTTCGTCGATGCCGATCTCGTAGTCCAGACCGATGTTGTCGAGGATCTTCTTCATGACAGCCTGTGCCTCTTCCCATTGTTCGGCGGTGCCTTCGTACTTGTTGTTGGGGTTCTTGGGATCCCACTGGGAAAAACGGAAGGTGCAGTCTTCCAGCAGACCGACCGTATCGAGGAAATACTTGGCAAGCTCCAAACAGCCCTTAAATTCCTCTTCGAGCTGGTCGGGACGCAGGATATAGTGTCCTTCGGAGATGGTGAACTGACGGACACGGATCAGACCGTGCATTTCGCCGGATGATTCGTTGCGGAAGAGGGTAGAGGTTTCAGTCAGACGCATCGGCAGGTCACGGTAAGAACGCTGTTTGTTCAGGTAGACCTGATACTGGAACGGACAGGTCATCGGACGCAGGGCGAAACACTCTTTTGTCTCGTCATGGGGGTCACCGATGACAAACATTCCGTCCAGATAGTGATCCCAGTGACCGGAGATTTTGTACAGGTCTCTCTTGGCGACCAACGGCGTTTTGGTGAGCAGACAGCCTTTGGACTGTTCGACATCTTCGACCCAACGCTGTAAGAGCTGCACGACACGGGCTCCCTTCGGCAGCAGAATCGGCAGTCCCTGTCCCACATAATCGACCGTGGTGAAGTATTCCAGTTCCCGACCGAGTTTGTTGTGGTCACGCAGCTTGGCTTCCTCCAGTTTTTGGAGGTGTTCCTCCAGCATCGCCGCCTTCGGGAACGAAACGCCGTATACACGGCACAATTGGGCGTTTTTGACATCGCCACGCCAGTAAGCACCCGTACAGGCTGTCAGCTTGATGGCCTTGATACCGCCTACACTCATCAGATGAGGTCCCGCACACAGGTCGGTAAATTCGCCCTGCTGATAGAAGCTGATAGGCTCACCCTTGTCGGTGTGTTCCTGACACAGTTCCACTTTGTACGGCTCGTCCATCTCCTGCAAACGCTGTACTGCTTCGGCGGGCGGCAGCAGAAAACGCTGTACGGCGAAGCCTTCCTTGACGATTTTCTTCATCTCGGCGGTGATCTTGTCCAAATCTTCGGCGGAGAAAGGTTTTTCTACCGCAAAGTCATAGTAAAAGCCGCTGTCGATGGCAGGACCGATGGCACATTTTGCCTGCGGGAACAGACGTTTCACGGCCTGTGCCAATACATGAGACGTGGTGTGCCAGAAGGCCTTTTTGCCTTCGGTATCGTCAAAGGTCAGGATCTCTACCTGACAGTCCTTGTCCAGTATGGTTCGCAGATCACAGACAACGCCGTCCACACGGGCGGCACAGGCTGCCTTATACAGACCGGTTCCCAGACTTTTGGCGAGATCGGCCACGCTGCTGCCGTTCTCGACCTCCTTGATTACGCCATCCTTCAATGTGATGTTCAACATGATGGGTTCCTCCAATCGTTTTGATTGCTTTGGATATAAAAAAAACCCCGTCCCAAAGCTGTACGGGGTACAGCTCAGGGGCGGGGCATCCAATCATCGTATGCTCCACGGTTCCACCCTGTTTTAACGGCAAGAGCCGTCACTCAGTGAGAAGATACTCAACACCCTTAACGCAGGCTGACGGTGCGGCTTAAAGAACACGTCCGTTCGCCGTACTGCTCCGAGGCGGTACCGCAACATGCCGTACATCAGCGGCTTACAGCCAACGACCGCTGTTCTCTGCCTGTACCGGATGGCACGTTCGGTTCCTCATCAACGCACTTGTCTTATGACATTTCTATCATAGCACTTGAACTTCCCTTTGTCAAGCACCACGGAAATCAATTTTAAACCGCTGCGTTTTTGTAAGAAATATTTGCAAAAGCAGCGTCCCCCCAATTGGATCACTGTTCTTTCAGCTATCAGATTTTGAAAATTGATTTCCGTGGTCAAGCACCTTGAATTTGTGTTTGATGATTGACTTCTCGGAAGGGGGGTGGTATAATGGGGGGGATATGAAAGGGGGAGTTCGATGTTCAGCGGTGCAGAGATCATGGTAAAGTGTCTGCAGGAAGAAGGCGTAGAGATCGTGTTCGGCTATCCGGGTGCGGTGATCTGTCCGTTCTTCGATGAACTGTACAAAACCGATATACAAGCCGTGTTGGTGCGGCAGGAACAAAATGCGGCTCATGCCGCCAGCGGCTATGCCAGAGCCTTGTCGCGTGTGGGCGTTTGTGTTGCTACATCGGGTCCCGGAGCACTCAATATGATCACGGGTATCGCTACTGCCTATATGGACTCTATCCCGATGGTCGCTATCACCGGTCAGGTCAAAAGTGACCAGCTCGGCCGTGACGTGTTCCAAGAAGCCGATATTACCGGTGCGTGTGAATCTTTCGTTAAGCACAGCTACCTTGTCAAGCATACGGCGGACTTGCCCCGTATCTTCAAGGAAGCGTTCCATATTGCCGCCACAGGCCGTCCCGGACCGGTACTCATCGACGTGCCGGTGGATGTTCAGCAGGGTACGGTTGAAGACTTCGTTTATCCCGACAAGGTGAACATCATCGGCTACAAGCCCAGCGTATCCGGTCACCCCATGCAGGTCAAACGGGCGTTGGAGATTCTGAACCAGTCCGAACGGCCGGTCATCGTGGCGGGCGGCGGGGTATTGACCTCCGGTGCCAAGCTGCGGTTCCGTGAATTTGTCAAGAAAACCAACATCCCTGTGGTGTCTACCATGATGGGCATTGGTACGATGCCGTCCGAAGACCCGCTGTATGTAGGAATGATCGGCTCCCATGGCAAGAAAGCCGCCAATAAGGCGATCCATGATTCTGACCTCATCATCCTGTGCGGGGCCCGTGTAGGTGATCGGGCGGTGTCCGCTCCCGACCAGTTGGCCGAGACGACGACGATCATCCATATTGACATCGACCCCGCCGAGATCGGCAAGAACATGAAAACCAACATCCCGATCGTGGGCGATATGAAGAACGTCCTCAATCAGATGCTTCAGGCGGTGGAATATACCGCTCCCGAAGAGTGGCTTCGGAATATTCAGGAATGGAAACAGACCATGGCGGTGCCGCCGAAATCGTTCGAGGGCTATGTAGAGCCGAAAAGTTTCCTGCAAAAGCTGTCCGGCATGATGCGGACAAAAGGGATCCTCATCGCTGATGTCGGTCAGAACCAGATTTGGTGTGCCAATAACTACCGCCTGTCAGACGGACGCTTCTTTACGTCCGGCGGCATGGGTACCATGGGGTATTCCGTACCGGCGGCGGTAGGGGCGAAATTCGCCCGTCCGAATCGTGATGTGGTGGCGGTGTGCGGTGACGGTTCCTTCCAGATGATGTTCAACGAACTGGCCACCATCGCCCAGAATCACCTGAACGTCAAGATCATCGTCATGCGGAACACCGTGCTTGGCATGGTGCACGAATTGCAGGATGCTTTCTATGGCAGCCGTTATGCCGTGACGGAACTGGAGGAAAAACCCGACTTTCAGCAGATCGCGGCGGCTTACGGGATCGCCTCGGCGTGTGTTTCGGATAACGAAGAGGCCGAAAGGGTGGCGGCGGAAATGCTGAAAAGCGATCAGCCCTTTGTGCTGGTCTGCAACGTACACCCCCATACCTCGTCAAGATAAGGAGGAGGCCCCATGAAATATACCCTCTCTGTATTGGTAGAAAATCATCCCGGCGTCCTGTCGAAAGTGTCGGGGCTGTTCTCTCGCCGAGGGTTCAATATCGACAGTCTGGCGGTGGGCATTACCGAAGACAGCAATATCTCGCGTATCACGATTGTAGCGGACGGCGATGAGTATGTGATCGAACAGCTCGAAAAGCAGCTTAACAAGGTCATCCCTGTCATCAAGGTACGCACCTTCCGTCAGGATGAATTTATCAGCCGTGAGCTTTCGCTCATCAAAGTCAACTGCCCCGCCAAACAGCGGCTCGATATTATGAAGATCGCTGAACTGATGGAGGCAAGAATTGTCGATGTCTCGCTGAATACCATGACCCTGCAGTTTGCAGATACGCTGGAACGCTTTGAGACGCTGATCGACCTGTTGAAACCGTATGGTATCCGGGAGATCGTCCGCACGGGAACAGTCGCTATCGAAAAGGACAGTGCTGTTTCCCGCAAGCAGTAAGCCGGCGGCTGTGTGCCGTTGACCGCTGCCGGGGCGGTTTACCGAATCTCATAAAAAAATCTACCCGCAAGAAAAAATGATTTGGAGGAGACAAAAATGCCAAAAATCTATTACGAATCGGACTGTGACATCAACGTACTGAAGGGCAAGACCGTAGCCATCATCGGTTACGGCAGCCAGGGACACGCTCATGCCATGAACCTGCGTGACAGCGGCGTGAACGTCATCGTTGGTCTGTACAAAGGCAGCCGCCGCTGGGATCACGTCAAGGAGATGGGCTTCGAGGTCTACACCACCGCCGAAGCAACCCAGAAGGCTGACATCATCATGATCCTCACCCCCGATGAGAAGCAGGCCGACATCTTCAAGAACGACATCGAGCCGAACCTGTCCGAAGGCAAAGCCATCGCTTTCGCTCACGGCTTCAACATCCACTTCAAGCAGATCGTTCCGCCGTCAAATATTGACGTGTTCATGATCGCTCCGAAGGCTCCGGGTCACACTGTTCGTTCTGAATATGTCGAGGGCAAGGGCACCCCTGCTCTGGTCGCTGTTTATCAGGATACCACCGGTCACTGCCTTGACATCGCTCTGGCGTATGGTGCCGGTATTGGAGCCGCTCGTGCCGCTGTTATGGAGACGACCTTCCGCATCGAAACAGAGACAGACCTCTTTGGTGAGCAGGCTGTACTGTGCGGCGGTGTCACTGCTCTGATGAAGGCTGGTTTCGAGACACTGGTAGAAGCAGGCTATGCCCCTGAAAACGCTTACTTTGAGTGCATCCACGAGATGAAGCTGATTGTAGACCTGATCTATGCCGGCGGCTTCTCCAAGATGAGATACTCCATCTCCGACACCGCCGAGTTCGGTGACTACGAGACAGGCAAGAGAATCATCACCGATGCTACCAAAGCCGAGATGAAGAAGGTTCTGGCCGAGATTCAGGACGGTACTTTCGCCTCCAAGTGGATCGCCGAGAACAAGAACGGCCGTGCCCACTTCAACGCCAAGCGTGCTCTGGAATCCGAGCATCAGTTGGAGAAGGTTGGTCAGGAGATCCGCAAGATGTACTCTTGGAGCCAGAAGGAAGACAAGTACGCCGACTAATGTCCGGCGGCGGGGCGGTGTCCCTGTGGATGTGCGGGTGCTTTGCGGCTTTCCGGCGAACGATACCCGTTCATCGGCGGCTGCTTTCCCCAGCCGTGTCTTCTGTCCATAAGACCATAAACCACGACAGCAGCTATTGTCCCCACACGGGAGAGTAGCTGCTGTCTTCTATATCTGTCAGAAAATGATGTGTGAACGGAGAGAGTGCCATGAACTTTTTGTGGGTCGCATTAGGGGGTGCCGTTGGAGCGGCCGGACGCTATGCAGTCAGTTTACTGCCGCTGAAAACGGCGTTTCCGTGGCTGACCTTCTTGACAAACGTATTAGGTGCCGTACTGATCGGCTTTATCGCCGGTGCAGTGAGTGGGCGTGAGGAGGTGCCGCCGTCTGCCGTACTGTTTTGGAAAACCGGTGTTTGCGGCGGTTTCACCACCTTTTCTACCTTTTCGCTGGAGGCTTGCGACCTCTTTGAGAAAGGAGCCTATGGTGTCGGTGCCGCTTATGTGGCCGCTAGTCTGCTGTGCTGTCTGGCGGGCGTCTTCTGCGGCAAACGGCTGGCTTTGCTGTTGTGCTGATGCCTCTTCATGTGATCTTGTTTGTCGCTTTCATGGCTCATGGAGCCGCTCCGATATGCGGCGACAGCCGTATGACGTTATCGGTGGGCGGTGACAGAGGACGGTCGGTCGGGTCGGCG
>CACZZU010000072.1 GCA_902785765.1 uncultured Ruminococcus sp. | reverse complement strand
GTAGGGACGGTTCAGCCCGAATTTACGCCTGTGGAGTTAGTAGGTTACGAGGACGATGAAGCAGGAAGCCCATTGGCTTTAGACAATGGGTAGTTCACGTGAGCGGGTGTCCGATGACACCGCTGTCAAAGGTCATTTGACAGCGGAAGCGGCCAAAGGAAGTACCCTTGTGGTGCACTCCGCCCGACCGAAGCCACAGGTGAGACGGAGAAGTCCCTCCATGAGGGTGGGGCAACACCCAATAAGTAGTGAAGGAGAGATAGAAAGATGGAAGACAACAAAAAAGAAAAGACGGCAGCAGAGCTGCTGAAGGAAAAATTACTGATGAAGAGGGAAAGCGGTGCCAAAACCTTACCGCAGGAAGAAATCGACAAGGCGGATGCGTTCTGCAAGGGCTACGTCCACTTCCTCGACCGTGCCAAAACCGAGCGGGAAGCTGTCAGCTATACCGTGGCACTTGCCGAAAAAGCAGGCTTTACCGCCTACGACCACACCAAGACCTATCAGCCCGGCGACAAGGTGTATGTTGTGAACCGTCACAAAGCCGTGATGCTGTGCGTCATCGGTCAAAACGGCACCCGTAACGGGGTGCGGCTGGGTATCGCCCATATTGATTCACCTCGGCTCGACCTCAAGCCAAACCCGCTCTATGAGAGCAGTGATCTGGCACTGTTCAAGACGCACTACTACGGCGGCATTAAAAAATACCAGTGGCCGACTGTACCGCTGGCTCTGCATGGCGTGGTTGCCCTCAAGGACGGCCGTACCGTTGACGTGTACATCGGCGATGACGAAAGCGACCCGTGCTTTGTGGTGAGTGACCTGCTGCCGCATCTGGCAGTGGAACAGATGTCCAAAGTCATGACCAAAGCCTTTGACGGCGAAATGCTGAATGTCCTGATTGGCAGCCGTCCGTTCCGTGACGGCGAAGAGAGTGAGTCAGTCAAGCTGAACATCATGAACCTGCTGTATGAAAAGTACGGTTTCACCGAAGAAGACTTTATGTCTGCCGACCTGACCATGGTACCGGCGGGGAAGGCACGGGACGTTGGTTTTGACCGCAGCCTGATCGGTGCTTATGGTCATGACGACAAAGTGTGTGCCTATCCGGCGATGATGGCGGCCATTGATGCGAAGATACCCAGCAGTACGGTCATCACCGTCCTGACCGACCGTGAAGAGATCGGTTCGGATGGTGCCACCGGCATGAAATCTACCTATATGGTGGATTTTATCGCAGATTTGTGTGCGGCGGACGGCACGGTTCTGCGTCATGTAATGGAGAAAACCACCTGTTTGTCAGCGGACGTGAATGCGGCTTTTGATCCGAACTATGCGTCTGCTTTCGAGGGCAACAATGCGTCTTACCTGAACCGTGGTGCGGTTATCACCAAATACACCGGCAGCGGCGGCAAGTACAGTACCTCTGATGCGACTGCCGAATATATGGCGAAGATCCGCCGCCTGTTGGACGACAAAAACGTCCTGTGGCAGACCGGTGAGTTAGGCAAAGTAGACGGCGGCGGCGGCGGCACCATCGCCAAGTTCGTAGCGAACCTCAATGCGGACGTAGTGGATTTGGGTGTACCGGTGCTGTGTATGCACGCCCCCTTCGAGATCGTCTCGAAGATCGACGTGTACGAAACTTACCGTGCCCTTTACGAGTTTTATCATGAGGCGTAAATCAGGAAGCAGGGAACGATTGGCAGAGAGATGAGCGGCGGAAGGTTCCATCCCGAGAGGAAATCGCCGTTCACACTTACGACACATGGGTCGCCGCAGGCGGTGTTTCCGGACGGGTGTGACGGCATACTTTTCATGTAAAGGCAATTACCTTGTCACGCAAAAAACAAAAAATTGCCGATGCCGTTCGGCGTTATTGGGCAAAACCCCCATTTTTGAGTGACAATCCTGTCATAAAGCCGATTACTTATTGACAAGCGAACGGCTTTGTATTATGATAACAAAAGATGAGTTGCTTTTTTGTAAGAATTATCCGATTGCACTTTCGTGCAATAATCATAAAATACACTGTCAAAAGTTGACCAGTTTGACGGTGTATTTCTGATTGTCTTCGGGAACGGTTCGCCGTTTCCCACCCCTACCGACAAACTGTGAGGAGTGTTGCACCTTGAAACAGATCGTCATTAACGGCGGAAAAAAACTGCATGGAACTGTTCGCATCAGCGGTGCCAAGAACGCGGCCGTTGCGATCATCCCCGCTGTGATCCTTTCGGACGGTGTTTGCCGTATTGAGAATATTCCCAACATCATGGACGTTAACCTGATCGCCAATATCCTGCATGAGATGGGTGCCAAGATCAACCGCATCAACAAGACGACCCTCGAAATCGACGCAAGCTGCATTCGCCGTCCGGTGGCGGATTATGATATTGTCCGCCGGATGCGGGCATCCTGCTATCTGCTGGGAGCCCTGTTGGGCAAGTTTTCGTATGCGGAAGTCGCTCTGCCGGGCGGCTGTGATTTCGGTGTGCGTCCCATTGACCAGCACCTCAAGGGCTTTGGGATCCTTGGGGCGGAACATTCTGTCTCCGGTGGCATGATCCGTGTAAAGGCTGACCACTTGACGGGCAACCGCATCTATCTGGATGTTGTTTCAGTAGGGGCGACCGTTAATATTATGTTGGCGGCCGTGAAGGCAGAGGGCAAGACCATCATCGAAAATGCCGCCAAAGAGCCGCATATCGTGGACTTGGCAAATTTTCTGAACTCAATGGGAGCCGATATTCGTGGTGCCGGTACCGATGTCATTAAGATCAACGGTGTCAAGCACCTCAACGGTACCACCTACTCCATCATCCCCGACCAGATCGAAGCAGGTACATACATGGTAGCTGCTGCGGCCACGGACGGTGATGTGACCATCACCAATGTCATTACCAAGCATCTTGAGCCGATCTCCGCTAAACTGCGGGAGATGGGTGTCTGTGTGGATGAATACGAGGATTCCGTGCGGGTCTACCGTCATGGTGATCTCAAACGCTGTAACGTCAAGACGATGCCTCATCCGGGCTTCCCTACCGATATGCAGCCGCAGATCGCCGTGCTGCTCTCCATCGCAGAGGGTACCAGCATTGTGACAGAGGCGGTTTGGGATAATCGTTTCCGCTACGTTGAAGAACTCAAACGAATGGGAGCGAATATCGCTGTCGATGGCAAGATCGCTGTTATCGAGGGGATCAAAGAACTCAATGGTGCCCCTGTAAAGGCAACAGACTTGCGTGCCGGTGCAGCCATGATTATCGCTGCTCTGGCGGCTACGGGTGTCACGCACATTGAGGACATCGAACACATTGAGCGGGGCTACGAAGATGTAGTAGAGAAGTTTGCCGCTCTCGGTGCCGACATCCGCATCGTTTACACCGATGACGGCATGGTCAAAAGAGCATGAGCAAATGTGTTGTGATGCGGCAGATACGTTTTGAGCCGAAAAGGCAGGATGTATGACGGGCAGGCGGACCTTTGTCCGCTCACACGGAACAGACACAATTTTTCAGGGCAGGTGGTCTTTACGCTAGGAAGGACGCCTGCCCTTTTTCCATGAAAGGGGCAGTGATCGTGGTGAAAATAGAGGTCGGCGGGACTGTCCCATTCGTCTTCTGACGCACGATTTTGACTTGACGAAAAAACGCAAATGAGGTAGAATAGAGCGGCAAGACAGGAGAAGGGGGAGAGAATATGGCAAAACTATGCCCGCTGTTCAGCGGCAGTTCCGGCAACAGCTATTATCTCGAATCGGCAGGGCAGGGCATCCTCATTGACTGTGGCCGCAGTGCCAAGCAGTTGGAAAATGCTCTGGCAGAAAGAGCCGTCGATCCCCGCCGCTTGCAGGCGATCTTCATTACTCACGAACATACCGATCATATCAGTGCTTTAAGGGTGTTTGCAGGACGTTACCACACGAAAGTATATGCGTCTTACGGTACGGTTGCTGCGATGCAGGACAAGGAAGTTATCAGCGAAAAGGTGAACGTCACGCCAATCACGCTGGACGGCATCGAGCTGGATGGCTTTTCGGTGGAGCCGTTTCGTATCTCACATGACTGTGTGGAAGGGTATGGCTATGTTATCGAGACGCAGGACGGCCGCCGAACGGCTTTTGTCACTGATACGGGCACGGTCACGCCCACAATGCAGGCGGTCCTGACGGGCTGCGATACAGTGGTGTTGGAGTCCAACCATGATATCGGGATGCTGCAGTGTGGTCGTTATCCATACATACTCAAGCGGCGTATCCTATCGGACGTGGGGCACCTGTCTAACGAACTCTGTGCCCAGACTGCCGCCGAATTAGTGAAGACTGGAACCACCCGTTTGCTGTTGGCCCATCTCAGTCAGGAAAATAACCTGCCTGAACTGGCGATGCAGGCTTCGCTGTGTGAGTTGGAATGTCAGGGAATGCAGCAGCAGAAAGACTTTCTTCTGTCAGTCGTGCCGGAGATTTCTCACGATAAGCCAATACTGTATTGAGGAGGGAGACAGATGCTCAACATCACTCTCTTGTGTGTCGGCAAGCTGAAGGAACGCTACTGGACGGAGGCTTGTGAAGAATATGCCAAACGTATGAAGGGCTTGTGTCAGTTCCGATTGGTCGAGGTAGATGAGGAACGGATGCCCGACAAAGGAGGTGGCACGCATATCCGCCATGTTCTGGAAAAAGAAGGTCAGCGGCTTTTGGCGGCTGTGCCGAAGGGAGCTGTCATGGCAGCACTCTGTATCGAAGGGCGTCTGATGACCTCCGAAGGACTGGCACAGGAACTGGAAAACATCGCCCTTGGCGGCTGCGGACACATTGTCTTTTTCATTGGCGGATCGTGGGGCTTGTCCGATGCGGTTAAGCAGGCTGCCCAGTATCGGCTGTCGATGTCGAAGATGACTTTCCCGCACCAACTGGCCAGGGTCATGCTGTGTGAACAACTCTATCGGGCGTTCCAGATCAACAGCGGCGGCAAATACCACAAATAAGAAAGGGAAAGGAAGGAAACGAGATGGATTACATTATCGAAACACATCATCTCACCAAAAAGTATGGTCACAAAATCGCAGCAAATGATGTTAACATCCGTATCCGTGCAGGTGAGATCTACGGTCTGATCGGACGCAACGGTGCCGGAAAGACGACCATCATGCGGATGCTCAGCGGCTTGTCGAATGCCAGCAGCGGCAGCTATGCTCTGTTTGGCAAGGAGGGAAAGGAGCTGCGGGGCGAAATGCACAAGGTAGGCGTACTCATCGAAGCTCCTGGCATCTATCCCAAGATGTCGGCTTATGACAATCTGCGTGCCAAAGCCATCGCCATGGGACGAGACGACAAAAAGTATCTTAACGGTCTGTTGGAATTGGTCGGACTGACCGACACGGGAAAAAAGGGAGCAGGTTCCTTCTCACTTGGTATGCGTCAGCGGTTGGGTATTGCCTTGTCGCTGATCGGTGACCCGCAGCTTATTATCCTTGATGAGCCAATCAACGGTCTTGACCCGCAGGGCATCGTGGATGTGCGTGAAATGCTCTCCAAACTGCGGAGCGAACGGGGCATCACGATCATGATCTCCAGCCACATTCTCGATGAATTGGGCAAGCTGGCCGACTCCTACGGCATTATTGATGACGGTACGCTCATTGATGAGTTTACGACAGAAGAACTGCAGCGACGCAGTGGTTCCTTTACGCTGATCCGCACGGATGATAACCAAAAGGCTCTTGCCCTTATCCGTCAGATGGGCTTTAACGACATTATTCAGGATGAGGATGGTACCCTGCGTCTTCCGGAGCTGCTTGACCGCAGCCGGAACGTAGTGAAGCGACTGGTCGAGAACGACATTTTTGTAAAGGAAGTCCGGATGGACAGCTTCTCGCTGGAAGATTACTACTTATCGGTTACAAAGAAAGGAGGCAAACACGATGGGAAATCTGATCAGGATGGATCTATTCAAACTGCGAAAGACTAAAATGGTCTTCATCTTTGCGGGCATCATTTTTGTGGTGGCCATACTGATGCCGGTTTTAGGCAAAATTTTTGCGGGCATACTGCTTAATATTGTGAAAACCACCGGTGACGGTCAGGCGATTGCAGAAGCTACGGTGATTTTGGATGAATATCAAAAGCCGTATCTGCTGTCAGACGTTTTTCGTTCGCCGTTTGGGGGGATGTCCATGCTGTGGATGCTGGTCTTTATCTCCGTATCTGTCTTCAGCTACATGGATATCGCCAACGGCTATGTCAAGAACATCGCCGGACAGCTTCCCACAAGAGGTCATCTGGCCGTCTCGAAGATGATCGTCATCTATCTCCACAACTTTGGCCTGATGCTGGTCGGTATGCTGGGTTCGTTCATCGGCTACGGCGTGACACGTGGTATTAACGTGGACGGCGACATCGCTGCCGGTCTTCTGGAATTTTTCCTCAAGTTCTTGTTGGCGGGAGGCTTATCTGCCTTGCTGCTGTTGTTTGCGGCCGGTTTGCGGCAAAAGACACTCGCTATTGTCGCCAGTGTTGTGTTGAGCATGGGACTGTTAAGCATCGTGTATTTGCCGTTGAGCTTTGCCTTGGGCAAGCTCTTCCGTACCGAAGTGAATATCGCTCCGTATGCCCCCGATCAGATGCTTACCGCAACAAAGATCAATGTCTGGGCGGCTCTCGCAGAGGGTGTTCTTCTGACAGTTCTTTTCCTCTTGCTCACTATTCGCCGTGTCAACAAAAAGGACGTGCAGTGAGTACCGTACATCTCGGAACGCTTTCTGCTCGCTCTCACAGAAAGGCAGGCTGTCCCGCCACTTCTTTTTTAGAAGCGGTGGGGCAGCTTTTTCTCTTTGCGGATCATACGAGTGTTGGTCGCTGCTGTCGATTGTCCACAATATCGGATACACGTCTCATGGGGTATTCTATCCTTCTGATGAAGAACCTGTTGTTGTCACCATGACACATGATACATGGTGCTGTGAGGCAAGATAACCATGAAATGGGTGGGAAAGTTGTGGAAAACGACAATTTTCGTAAATTTTTCAAATCCCCTTTTCAAAAATTGTGCACTATGATATAATTGAGGGAGAAATACTTTCTAGGAGGAATCAACTATGTATTATCTCGGCATTGATCTCGGCGGCACAAATATTGTGGCGGGTGTCGTTGATGAGGACGGCAATATTATCGTAAAGGCAAGCTGCAAGACGAACCTCCCCCGTTCACAGGAAGAAATCTGTGACGATATGGCGGCGGTGGCTCTCAAAGCTCTTGAAAGTGCCGGACTGACCAAGAACGACATCGGCTTTATCGGCATTGGTGCTCCCGGTGCCGTTAATGGTGCAACAGGCGTCATCGAGTTCACCAATAACTTCAACTTCCACAACTGGAAGGTTGGTGAAATGATGAAGGAACGTCTGGGCGTTGACATCTATGTAGAAAACGATGCCAATGCGGCTGCTTACGGTGAATTTAACGTAGGGGCGGCCAGAGAAGCCAACGATGCTATCGTGATTACACTCGGTACGGGTGTCGGCGGCGGTATTATCATCGACGGCATGATTTACAGCGGCTCCAACTATGCCGGTGCAGAGTTGGGTCACACGGTTATCCAGCACGGCGGCCGTCAGTGTTCCTGCGGCAGAAAAGGCTGCTGGGAGGCTTATTCTTCCGCTACCGGTCTGATCAACATGACCAAGGAAGCGATCATCAACCCGTACAACAACAACTCTATCCTCTACAAGATGATTGACGGCGATACCGCCAAGATCACCGGCAAGACCGCTTTTGATGCGGCAGAAGCAGGCTGCGAGGTCGGTAAGGCCATCGTAGACGAGTACATCTCTTATCTGGGCTGCGGTCTGGTGAATATCATCAATATCTTCCAGCCGGAGATCCTTTGCATCGGCGGCGGTGTCAGCTATCAGGGCGATACCCTCCTGAAGCCCCTCCAGAAGATTATTGAAGCGGAACGCTACACCAAGCACAATGACAAGCAGACCAAGGTTTGTCTCTGTCAGCTCGGCAACGATGCCGGTATCATCGGTGCTGCCTTCCTCGGAAAGTAAGAGACAGCGGACGCTGTGTTCCTTTCCCGACGCAGTGACAGAACACAATGACTTGTTGGACGTATGCACGGGTCATTTCACGAAAACAACAGGACATCCGGCAAGGGTCGGGTGTCCTGTTTTGCGTAGAAGCGTCAGCAGTTGGCACCATTTTCAGTTGGTACAATGTGAAGCGGCGGACAGCTAGTGGTGCTGTCCGCCGCTTCGATATTTTTAGGAAGAAGAAAGTGCAGTATGTGTTGAGAAACATTAGTTCTTCTTGCGTTTCTTAAAAAGAGCCGCTACCGCAGCAGATACACCTGCTGTACCAAAGAAAGCAATACCTAACGGCAGTGTGCAGTCACCGGTTTTGACAGGTCCATCGCTGGGAATAGGTATAACGATGTCACTGCTGGGGTCGGTGGATTCACTGGGGTCAGTGGATTCACTGGGATCGGTGGATTCAGTGGATTCACTGGGATCGCTGGATTCACTGGGGTCGGTGGATTCACTGGGGTCGGTGGATTCACTGGGGTCGGTGGATTCACTGGGATCGCTGGATTCATTGGGATCGCTGGGTTGAGGCTGAAGCTTTGGAATCGTACGTTTTTCTGTTGTTCCGCAAACAGAGCAGGTTCTCGTTTCTTCTCCCTCAGCGGTTTCAGTAGCCTCTTTGGTTACTGTCCATTCGCTCCATTGATGATTACTATGAACGGTTTTAGGAATTTCCTGTTTCTCAACTTCGCCGCAGACAGAGCAGGTTCTGGTTTCTTCGCCTTCTTCGGTTTCGGTAGCTTGTTTGGTGACCGTCCAGTTGCTCCAGCTATGTTCTATAGAAGGCGTGACTCTGGTAACAGTTAGACCGCATTTGTCACAAGTGAGAGTTACTCGTCCGGTATGGTCGCAAGTAGCTTCTCTGGTCACAACCGGTTCGCTCCATTGGTGTTCATCGCACAGGGCAACAAACTTGATGTTGTGGGCGTTGGCGTATTCTTCGGCTGTGGTGTCATGATAGCCGTAGATGGTCAGGTTTTCGGTGTTTGTATTGAAAATACCCTCTTCCATGACGGTGACACTCTCAGGAATGACGATGGTTGTCAGTTCGTTACAGTTTTCAAATGCATATTCCTCTATTTTTGTAACGGTGTCAGGAACTTCTACACTTTTCAATGCTGTATCAGCAAAGGCGTTTTGCTTAATTGTAGTAACGCCAGAACTAATTGTGACAGCGGAAAGTTTTGTACAGCCACTAAACATATAATTTCCTATAACCGATACATCGTCTTCTATAAGTACATCCTGTAAATTGTCACAATATGCAAATGCACTGTCATCTACATACGATACGCTGCCTGGAATGGTAACGCTCGTAAGACTATCGCAATTACAGAATGCACCTCTGCCCAGAGTTTCAACGGCATTGCCCATTCTTAAATCTTTAAGATTGATACAACCATTAAAACTATCTTGTCCTATCAATTTAACACCATTGCCGATAACCACTTTTTCCAATGCTGTACATCCTTCAAACGCTCCGTCTTCAAGTGCGTCTCTTTTCAATGAAACAACACTGTCAGGAATAACCACTTCTTTTAAAGATGTGCATCTTGCAAATGAGGAACTTCCGATTACTTCAACCCCATTAGGTATTGTTAGGTTTTCCAGCCCATCACATTCAAAGAAGGCATAGTTCGCTATGGTTTTTAAGGTATTGGGGATTACGATGCTTTTTAAGGATTTACAATAGCTAAAACACGATGACCCTATTTCCTGTAAGGTCTGTGGTAAATCAACCTTATCAAGCTTAACGCAGTTATAAAATGCATTGCTGCCAATACTAACAACAGATTTGCCCATAGTCAAATTCTGTAAATTTACACAACCGCTAAAAGCATCTCTTCCGATTTCTTTGACTCCATCCCCGATGATTACGCTTTTGAGTGCTGTGCAGCCTTCAAATGAGCCGTTTGACAGACTTACTCGATCCAACTTCACAACACTGTTAGGAATGTTGATCTCTTTAATAGCTACGCAGCCCGCAAAAGCACCACTTCCAATAATTTGCACACCATCCGATATGGTAACACTCTGTAACCCTGTGCAATCGTAAAAAGCCCATTCTCCAATAGTTTTTACTGAACCAGGAATGACAGCCAATCTGATACCGGTTTTGCCACTGAAAGCACTGGATCCAATCTCACTTACTGTCTTTCCCGCCAATTTGTTCGGGATTTCCAATTCGCCTTTTGTGATGCTCGTGCCAGTGATTTTGACGGTGCCGTCCGAAAGTTCTTCATAGTCGAAGTCACCCTCTGTCTGTGTCTGTGCGGCGGAAACGGTCACGGATGAAGTCTGATATATCGTGACAGCAGCCGCACCTGTACCTGTCATCATGGCGGCAGCCAACATGACAGTCAGGATTTTCTTTGCGTTGATTTGCATGATACATTACCTCCAATAATATGGTCAGGTGGTCATCCCATCCTTGTGCAGAGAAAAAATCACGCATAACAGATGGAATTATTTCACCAAAAAAGGAACAGAAGTGTTCCTTTGCAACTAATAATACCATACTTCTGTAGCATTTTCAAGCCCTTTTTGCGATGTTATGTTAAAAAAGAGGGAGAAAATTTGATGGGGGGTCAGGGAATGGTGTACTACACAGAGCGGCTCAAAGAACTGCGGGAGGAAAACGACTGGACACAGGAACAGGTGGCACAGGCGATTGGCGTCAAGAGGGAACAGTATCGCCGATATGAAACAGGACTGAACGAGATCAAAGCCAGCCACATCATACAGTTTGCCAAGCTGTACCATGTGACTGCGGATTATCTTCTCGGTTTGAGTGACGAACGCGGCGGAATCGACACGAGATAAGAGGACAAGGTGTGTTGCTCTGTATGATAACGGTCACAAAATATGTGCCGCCAGTAAAGAAGTGTGCCGCAAAAAAGAGTCGGAAAATGACAGAAGTACAGACAAAAATTTGTCAGGCATTCCGGCGAACAGAAGGGGAAGACTTCGCTTTAAGTGAGCCTGACAGCAGAACAGAAGGGGATAAAACCGCGTGCCTGTCGGATAGAAGCAGGAAAATAAATGTATCAACGGAATCGGGTGTTCCTTTTCAAAAGGCAGGGGTGCTTTTTGTGGAAAACAGAGAAAAAGCCTCAAAAAGAAAAGGCTGTTTGTCAAAGTGCTTGACAAACAGCCGATTTTGTAATACAATGGTAGAACGCATCATGGCGAAACTCTGCTTTCTTCGCACCATACGAAGAAGAATCTACGGTCATCATATCATACTTGCCGCAAAAAATCAAGCCCTTTTTTTGGAAAGCACATGGGGTGCTTGATCGTATGCACGAAGGAGGTCAGCCGTCCGTCGTCCAGGCGGGATGGCTGTGTGGGCAAAAAATGTGTGACGAACGGCGGGATGCGTGCGTGTGTGCCGTTCCTGTTGGGAGGACAGCCGTCCTCCGGCGGGCAGGCTTTTCAGAATGCAACAAAATGAATGGAGTGATACTATGGTAAACGCCAAGGTTGTGCGTTTGGGTAAAACCGAGCGAAGGAGCTTTTCTCACACGGACGAGATCATCGAAATGCCCAACTTGATCGAGATCCAGAAAGATTCCTATCAGTGGTTTCTGGATACCGGTCTGAAAGAGGTGTTCGAGGATGTATCGGGTATCTCCGATTATTCCGGCAAGCTGGTGCTCAGCTTTGTCGATTATGTATTGGAGAAGGACAAGCCGAACTACTCGATTGCGGAGTGTAAAGAGAGAGACGTTACCTATGCCGCACCGCTCAAGGTGACGGTTCGCTTGATTAAGAAAGACCTCGCTGTCGATAGTGCTGACGGACAGGTCTCTGCCGAAGCTGCTCCCTTTATTGACTCTGTCGTCTATTTCGGCGACTTTCCGCTGATGACCCCCAGCGGTACTTTCGTTATCAACGGAGCCGAACGTGTTATCGTTTCGCAGCTCGTTCGTTCACCGGGCGTGTACTATAAGATGGACCACGACAAGAGCGGTCACGAGCTGTTCAGTTCCACTGTCATCCCCAATCGTGGTGCTTGGCTGGAGTATGAAAACGACGTGAACGATGTGTTCTACGTCCGTATCGACAAAAACCGTAAACTGCCCGTAACGACTCTTGTCCGTGCCCTGTCCTATTCCGGCGGTCACCATTACAATCTGTCCACCGATGAGCAGATTCTGGAATATTTTGGACACGATGAGAGAATTATCGCAACACTCGAAAAGGACACCGCCAAAACACCCGAAGAAGCCCTGAAGGCTGTTTACGCAAAGCTGCGTCCGAGTGAGCCGCCATCTGTCGAAAACGCACAGGCACACCTCAATTCGCTGTTCTTCGACCCCAGACGTTATGATATGTCGAAGGTCGGACGCTATAAATACAACAAAAAGCTCGGTCTGGCGAACCGCCTTGCCGGACACGAAATTACCGAACCGATTGTCGACCCGCTGACAGGTGAGATTCTGGCAGAGGCCGGTGAGAAAATCTCCAAGGAAAAGGCCATGGAGTTGGAGAACAAGGGTGTGAACGTGGTTTGGGTGCGTGAAGCCGATGCCAAGGGTACCCGTAAGGACGGTAAACCTGTTAAGATCATCTCGTTCGACGCAAAAGCAGAGTGCGGCATCGGGGAGAAGGTTCGTTTCGTTGTACTGTGTGATCTGCTGGATCAGTATGGCGATGACGTGGACCAACTTAAACGTGAAATTCGCCGCAATAGGGATGCTCTCATCCCGAAACATATCATCGTGGACGATATTCTGGCGTCCATCAACTACATGAACTGTCTGGCACACGGTATCGGCAATCTGGACGACATCGACCATCTCGGCAACCGCCGTATCCGTTCGGTCGGCGAACTGCTGCAGAACCAGTTCCGCATCGGTTTTGCCCGTCTGGAGCGTGTCATCCGTGAGCGTATGACCGTGCAGTCGCAGGACATCAGTGCGATGACCCCGAACGCCCTCATCAATATCCGTCCTGTGACAGCAGCTATCAGAGAGTTCTTTGGTTCGTCTCCGCTGTCACAGTTCATGGATCAGAATAACCCGCTGGCAGAGTTGACGCACAAAAGAAGATTGTCCGCACTGGGTCCCGGCGGTCTTTCCAGAGACCGTGCCGGATTCGAGGTGCGTGACGTTCACTATACTCACTATGGACGTATGTGTCCTATCGAAACCCCTGAAGGTCCGAACATCGGTTTGATTTCTTATTTGGCAACCTTTGCCAAGATCAATGAATATGGTCTGATTGAAGCTCCCTTCCGCAAGGTGGATAAAGAGACTGGTATTGTGACCCGTGAAGTCCAATATATGACCGCTGATGTGCAGGATAGCTACATTGTCGCACAGGCGAACGAACCGCTGGATGAAAACGGTCGCTTTGTCAACGCCAAAATTGTTGGTCGCTACCGTGACGAATTTGTGGAAGTAGAGAACGATAAAGCGGACTATATGGACGTTTCGCCGAAGATGGTTGTTTCGGTCGCCACCGCCATGATCCCTTTCCTCGAAAACGATGACGCTAACCGTGCTCTCATGGGCTCGAACATGCAGCGTCAGGCGGTGCCGCTGCTGCAGACCGAAGCTCCTATCGTCGGTACCGGTATGGAATATAAGGCTGGTGTAGACTCCGGCGTGTGTATTCTGTCCGAAGAGGATGGTGTGGTCAAGAACGTGAGTGCCGACCGCATCAAAGTACAGTATGATTCCGGTCGGGTACAGACCTTTACCGTCACCAAATTTGCCCGTTCCAACCAAGGTACCTGTATCAATCAGGTGCCGATCGTATCGGTTGGTCAGCGTGTCGAAAAAGGTGAAGTACTGGCCGATGGTCCTGCGACCAGCAACGGTGAGATCAGTCTGGGCAAGAATGCTCTTATTGGCTTTATGACGTGGGAAGGCTACAACTACGAGGATGCTGTCCTGCTGAACGAAAAGATTGTGCGGGAGGACAAGTACACCTCCATTCATATTGAAGAATATGAAACAGAAGCCCGTGAAACGAAGCTGGGACCCGAGGAGATCACCCGTGACATCCCGAATATCGGCGACGATCAGCTCCGTGATCTGGACGAGAACGGTATTATCCGTATCGGTGCTGAAGTGCACGCCGGCGATATTCTGGTCGGTAAGGTCACCCCGAAGGGCGAGACCGAGCTGACTGCCGAAGAACGCCTGCTGCGGGCTATTTTCGGTGAAAAGTCCCGTGAAGTGCGTGATACCTCCCTGCGTGTACCGCATGGTGAGTACGGTATCATCGTGGACATCAAAGTCTTCACCAAAGAGAAGGGCAAGGACGATCCCAACGGAATGGAACGTACCAGTGATGAACTGGCTCCCGGTGTGAACAAAGTGGTTCGCTGTTATATTGCCCAGAAGCGTAAAATTCAAGTCGGCGACAAGATGGCGGGTCGTCACGGCAACAAGGGTGTCGTGTCCCGTGTTCTGCCGGAAGAGGATATGCCGTTCCTGCCGGATGGCCGTCCGCTGGACATCGTGCTGAACCCGCTGGGCGTACCGTCTCGTATGAACATTGGTCAGGTACTGGAAGTGCATCTCGGCTATGCCGCTAAAGCCCTTGGCTGGAAGATCATGACACCGGTGTTTGACGGTGCCCATGAGTCAGATATCTTTGAGTGCTGCCGTCAGGCTGGTGTCAATGAGGACGGTAAAATATGGCTGAAGGACGGTCGTACCGGTGAATATTTCGACAACCCTGTCACGGTGGGTTATATGTACTACCTGAAGCTTCACCATCTGGTGGATGATAAGATCCATGCCCGTTCCACGGGTCCATACTCACTGGTCACACAGCAGCCTCTTGGCGGTAAAGCTCAATTCGGCGGTCAGCGTTTCGGTGAAATGGAAGTGTGGGCATTGGAGGCCTACGGTGCCGCCTATACCCTGCAGGAAATTCTGACCGTGAAGTCGGATGACGTGGTGGGACGTGTGAAGACCTATGAGGCAATCGTCAAGGGTCAGAACATTCCGAAGCCGGGTATTCCGGAGTCGTTCAAGGTGCTCATCAAAGAACTGCAATCGCTGGCACTGGATATCCGTGTGCTTGACAGAGAAGGCAACGAGATCAACCTCCAGCAGGATCTGGACGACGATGTGCTTCCGGCTAATACCGAATTTTCGGAGCAGAATGTCATTACTTCCGACATTGAAGATGGTTCTCAAATCACCGATGCGGAAGGCAACGCTGCTTTTGACAATGCCGAGGAGGATGGCTTCGAAAATGATGCGTTTGAGAACGATGCGTTCGACGACGATATATTTGGTCGTGACGAAGACAGCTATGATGAGATGATCATTCGTGACGATATTAGCGATGATGACTGAGAGGAGGACAAGGATTTATGGAGTTCAACGAATTTGATTCGATCAAAATCGGTCTGGCGTCTCCCGAACTGGTCCGTTCATGGTCGTACGGCGAAGTCAAGAAGCCCGAAACAATCAACTATCGTACCCTCAAGCCCGAAAAAGACGGCTTGTTCTGTGAAGCCATCTTCGGTCCGCAAAAGGACTGGGAGTGTCACTGCGGCAAGTACAAAAAGATCCACTACAAGGGCAGAAAATGCGAACGCTGCGGCGTGGAGATCACGCGTGCCAAGGTACGCCGTGAAAGAATGGGTCATATCGAACTGGCAACCCCCGTTTCCCATATCTGGTACTTCAAGGGTACGCCGTCCCGCATGAGCCTGCTGCTTGAAATTTCTCCCCGTACCTTGGAAAAGGTGCTGTACTTCACAATGTACATCATCACAGAGGTCACACCCGACAGTGAGGCCGCAGAGGTGCTGCGTCCCGGTCAGTGCCTGACCGAAAAGGAGTATTCCGAGAAGAAGGAGTACTACGGTGAGGACTTCACCGCCATGATGGGAGCAGAGGCCATTCAAAAACTGTTGGCACGCATCGACCTTGATGCTCTTTCCGAACAGCTCAAAGCTGAATTGGCGGCTGCTGAAGCCCAAAAGAAACCCGATCAGAATGGGGTGCCCAAGCAGGGACAGAAACAAGCCCGTATCATGAAGCGTCTGGAAGTGGTGGAAGCCTTCCGTCAGTCGGGCAACCGTCCCGAATGGATGATCCTCAATGTTCTGCCGGTCATTCCCCCGGATATTCGCCCGATGGTACAGCTTGAAGGCGGTCGTTTTGCCACCTCTGACCTGAATGATCTCTATCGCCGTGTCATTAACCGCAACAATCGTCTGGCTAAAATGCTGGAACTGAATGCTCCTGAACTGATTATTCGCAACGAAAAGCGGATGCTGCAGGAAGCAGTCGATGCCCTGATCGACAATGGCCGCCGCGGCAGAGCGGTGACCGGGGCAAACAACCGTGACCTCAAATCTCTTTCGGCTCTGCTGAAAGGCAAGCAGGGACGTTTCCGTCAGAATCTGCTCGGTAAGCGTGTGGACTACTCCGGCCGTTCCGTTATCGTAGTCGGTCCTGAACTCAAGATGTATCAGTGCGGTCTGCCGAAGGAGATGGCGTTGGAACTGTTCAAACCCTTCGTCATGAAAATCTTGGTAGAGAACGGTACCGCCCAGAATATCAAGGCCGCCCGTAAGGATGTGGAAAGAGCGAAGAAGGCCGAAGTGTGGGATGCCTTGGAACGTGTTATCAAGGGTCACCCCGTGATGCTGAACCGTGCCCCGACCCTGCACCGTCTGGGCATTCAGGCTTTTGAGCCGGTACTCGTAGAAGGTAAGGCATTGAAACTTCACCCGCTGGCGTGTACGGCGTTCAACGCCGACTTTGATGGTGACCAGATGGCGGTTCATGTTCCGCTATCTGCGGAAGCACAGGCCGAAGCCCGTTTCCTGATGCTGGCCGCCAATAACCTGCTCAAGCCTTCAGACGGCAAGCCCGTGACCGTGCCGACACAGGACATGGTACTCGGTTCGTACTATCTGACGCTGATAAAAGATGGTGAACCAGGCGAAGGAAAGGTTTTTCGTGACACGAATGAGGCCATCATGGCCTATGAGACGAAAGTCGTTGGTCTGCATGCCAAAATCAAGGTACGTCGTGAAGGTGAATGGGAAGGTGTCCGCCGTTCCGTTCTGATTGAAACCACTGTGGGACGCATCATCTTCAACGATCCCATCCCGCAGGATCTCGGCTATGTTGACAGAAGCGATCCCGCCAACTTTATGAAGTACGAGATCGACTTCCTCGTTGGCAAGAGCGAGCTTGGCAAGATCATCAGCCGCTGCATCAAGAAGCACGGCACCCAAACCACCTCTGTGGTGCTGGATAACATAAAGGCACAGGGCTATAAGTACTCTACCAAGGGTGCGATCACGGTGGCCGTTTGCGATGCGACCATCCCGCCTGCCAAAAAGGACATCATCAAGGCTGCTGAAGCCGAGATTGATAAGGTCAGCAAGATGTACCGCCGCGGTATGATGACCGCTGAAGAGCGTGTCAACCGTGTGCTCCGTATCTGGACAACGGCTACCGAAGATGTTGCCGAAGCCCTGAAAAACAACCTCGACCGTTACAACCCCATCTTTATGATGGCGGATTCCGGTGCCCGTGGTAGTATGAGCCAGATCCGCCAGCTCGCCGGTATGCGTGGTCTGATTTCCAATACCTCCGGTAAGGTCATCGAGATCCCGATTCGTGCGAACTACCGTGAAGGTCTGAACATCCTCGAATACTTCATCGCCTCCCGTGGTGCCCGAAAGGGTCTGGCTGATACCGCTCTGCGTACGGCTGACTCCGGTTATCTGACCAGAAGATTGGTGGACGTTTCGCAGGAAGTCATTATCCGTGAGGAGGACTGCGGCACTACCGAAGGTATTGTGGTGTATGACCTGAAGGACAACAAGCGTGTTACCGAATCGATCCAAGAGAGAATGCAGGGACGTTTCCTCTGCGAAGACTTCAAAGATCCCGCTACGGGCGAAGTGGTCGTGTCCTGCGACAAGATGATGGACGAGCGTGACGCCGAGAAGATCGTATCCTACGGCGTGACCCGCATCAAGATCCGTTCTGTCCTCACCTGTAAGTCAAGAACAGGTGTCTGCGCTAAGTGCTACGGCGCTAACCTTGCTAATAACAATATGGTATCCGTCGGTGAAGCTGTTGGTATCATCGCTGCTCAGTCTATCGGTGAGCCGGGTACACAGCTTACCATGAGAACCTTCCATACCGGCGGTGTTGCCGGCGTTGAGGATATTACGCAGGGTCTTCCGCGTGTTGAAGAACTTTTTGAGGCCAGAAAGCCCAAGCATCTGGCTATTCTCAGTGAGATCGGCGGTGAGGTTTCTATCCACACCAACGAAAAGAAGAGCCAGACCGTCAAGGTCGTGCAGAGAGGCGAAAACGGCGAAGAAGTTCAGGTATGGGAAGAGACCATTCCCTTCGGCTTCAAAGCCAGAGTAATGGACGGCGACATCATTCAGCGTGGTGACTTCATCACCGAAGGTTCCGCCAATCCGCATGATGTGCTGGCCATCAAAGGCACCTCTGCTGTTCAGGACTATCTGATCCAAGAGGTACAGCTTACCTACCGCAACCAAGGTGTGTCGATCAACGATAAGCACATCGAGGTTATTGTTCGTCAGATGATGCGGAAAGTCAAGGTCAACGATCCGGGTGACACCCCGCTGCTGTCGATGTCCGTTGTGGATAAGAGCGAGTTGTACGCCGAGAACGCCGCCATCCGCCAGCGTATCGCCGAAGGCGAAAGCGGTCTGCGGGAGGCAACCTATACGCCCATGCTGCTCGGTATCACAAAGGCTTCACTGGCAACCGATTCCTTCCTGTCGGCGGCTTCTTTCCAAGAGACGAACCGTGTTCTGACCGATGCCGCCACCAAGGGAAAATCTGACCCGCTGCAGGGCTTGAAGGAGAACGTCATCATCGGTAAGCTGGTGCCTGCCGGTACCGGTATGCATCGCTACAGCGACATCGAGATCCAACCGGTGGATTCCTCTGATGATCCTCTCGAATAAGTCAGGCTTCTGGCAGAGCCGCACCTCCCTGTGAGGGGGCGGACGTGGCACTCCTTTTGCTGTCGAAAGACAAAACATCCCTCCGTATCCTGCTGATGCAGCAGGACACGGAGGGATACCTTTTTGTATGTTGTTGTCATTGGTTCCGCTGGTCGTTTCTGATGGGCGGAAAGTATTTACAGATAGGCGTGGAAGTATTTGAAAAATGGCTTCTTGAGGAGAGGGGTGCGGTCATAGAGTTCGGCTGCCAAGGTGCGGGAGAGCTGTTCGAGAAAATCACGATCGGTGAGGGGCACCTTGCTTTCAGCATAGTTCACTTGAAGCAGGATATTGATTAGGCGGGTCGTGTCTTCCAGAGACAGGGACGTGACAGCAGCCAGCCGTTCGGGGAAGTCCTCTTCCGAACCGTTGCAGTCCCGCAGCAATTGGCTGTCATGCAGCATCCGCAGGATGCGGTCGAACAGGCGGCGGCAGGACATGGTCGACAGGGAAGCCAACACCCGTTTCCGGCGTATTAGCAGGAACAAGACGATGCCAGCGAAAGCAAGCAGTACGATAGCGGTGACGATCAGGAAAATATTGTTGGACAGGTCGGTCAAGCCGCCGTCCGCACCACCGTTACCGGTATCGTCTGTGCTGTTGTCGTCACCACGGAACGTCCAATGGTGGCGATCCATGATCGACCGCATGACCGTGTAATTGTAGCCGGGATAGGAGGCGTTCATGGTGCCTTCGGTAGTCGGTGTTACTTCTACCGGCACCCATCCGTAGTCCTTGAGGAAGATTTCTACCCACGCATGAGCGGATTTGTCCGTGAGGGTGCAGGAGTAGTAGCCCTCATATTGGTCGTTGGGGGTGAAATCGGCGGCAGTGGCTACATAGCCGGTGACGTAGCGAGCAGGAATCCCGTACATCCGGTACATCAGGGTGGCGGCCGAAGCAAAGTGTACGCAGTAGCCCTGCCCGTTGTCGAACAGGAAGTAGTCGATGACATCCTTGTTGTATGGCGTTGTGCCGGGGGTTGTGGTGTAAGTGGCTTTATTTTGCAGGGTGACGAGAATGTAGGTGGTGATCTCGTTGAGGTCAGAGAGCGGTTCCTCCTGACACAGAGTTTCCATGCGGGAGAAGGTATTCTTCGGATAGCCGGTATACTCCTGCAGGATAGTATGCTGATACGACTCCACTAACCGTTCGTAGACCGGATTATCCGCCCATTTATCAGCGGCGTTGATTTGTGCCTCCGTTAAGTAGCGGTTGCTGTAAGTACCGTCATCGGCACGTTGACCGAAGAGACGGGCTTCGCTGTCCCGAAACCGATACGGCAGAAAAAAGTTGGCGGCTGTGCCGGTCGTCAGGCTGCGGATCCAGATAGATGCGGCGGTGTTATTCAGCAGATAACCGAGTTTCGACTGGGTGGGGTTGGTTTGCAGATAGCTGGTACCGCCGACGTCCACGACTTCAAAGTAGTCTTGATTGAAGGTGGTCGAGTCCGCCATCAGGTAATACATCTCTTCGATCGGGTCCGAAGAATCATAGATCAGGTAGTAGAAGGAATAGGGGATTCCCCCCCGATAGGATTGGGCAATATCATTGATGAGGCCGTTCATAAACGGTTCCCGATAACCGGAACCGCCGAAGCTGTTGTCGCCCGTCAGCAGAAAAGCGTTGCTCCAATGGCTGTCTTCGTAGTCCCGACCGGTGTAGCCCTTCAGATAGAGGGTGCCGGTAGGGAGACGATCGAGCGTGATCGCTAACTGACGGCGGCCGCTTTGGTAGAGATTGCCGCGGTTAATGTTGCCGTTGTTGACACTGCTGCCGCTGGTGTTGCCTGTCAGACGGGCGACAGTATCCTTGATAAAGTCGTCTGCGGCATACGAGGCCGAGAACAGTTCCCGTTCGGTGGTCTTTTCCAGTATCAGAGACGGCACCACGACAACCGCTGCCAACAGTAACGCCAGTACGACACTGGCAACATTGATCCTGGAGCGGTGCGGCATGGTCATCACGGTGCGGTTACTGCGGCGTTCGGACATATTCACCACGATGAAACCCACTTCATACACGGCCAGCAAGATCATGGTCACCACATTGATGGGGCGGTCGAAGATCGGCACCAACAGCAGTAACACCACACCACCTGCCAGCATGATGGAGTGATTGCGGAGAACAAACTCCAGTGCGAACAAGAAAGCGGATATAAAACGTCAGCGGAACGATGCGTGGTGCTAATGCAAAAGCGGCCGCAAAGACCAGAACGGTCGAGATGTAGACGAACAGTTTGCCGTGACGGGTATATAAAAACCAGAAGGCGGTGTTCAGCACGGCGGAAAGTCCAACCAACAGCACATTGGTCGAGAGATTCAGCGACAGCAGGTCGCCAATACTCAATAAAATGCTCGTGGTACCGCACAGATACAGCACCAGCAGCAGCGGCGAAGCGTCGATCATGCGGCGTTGGCGTTCGGCTTCCCGTTGGGCAGCCTTGTCACGGTAGGTCTTGACGGTGCGAACAGTGATTTTTTTGATAGCGGTTCACCTGCCTTTCTTGAAGAGGAAGGGCACAAACGAATGGCAGCATGGCTGTCTTTTTGTGCCGCTTTTTGATATTTTGTCATACAACTTTCAGCGGGGAAACCCACCTTTCTTGGTTCTATACGATAACGGTGGCAACCGTTGGTAAGCATCGGGAACGGTGCATGAACACGAACCGATCAGCCATGCTGACGAAGGACTCGTGTTCTCACTGATCCTATGGAATCACAGACGGAAAGAATGTGTGGACAGTTCCTCCTCCACCAATTCCTTGTGGAAGTGATAGACCGGCTGACCGGAAAAATACCACTCCAGACGGGTGTTGATGATCATCAGTCCTTCCTGTTCAGGGGACAGATCGTGGTAGAGTGCTTCGGCAGTACACGTTTTGTCCGCCAGATATAACTGGGCAAGCATCTCGGCGGCTTCGTTTTCATTCGTGACAGGCAGACGCACCATGCCGTGTTTATTCTGATCGTACCAGTAAACGTTGAGGTAAATATCCTGACGCAGCAGGGCAATCACTACCGAGAAGACGATTTCATAAAAGGCATCCCATGTGTCGGTGCCAACGGCAGAAACCGTTGTGTCGAGCAACAGGTCGAAGATATAGTCGTTCTCCTTGCTGAACTCCTTCACCCAGATGGTATCGGTGCGGGCACTGTAATTGCGGTGAATATGGCGGGTCAGGTCACCGGGACGGTACTCTCGGATGAGCCGCACTTCGCTGTGGTCGTCACCGGACTTGCTGCTGTGTGTTTCGGCAACCGGCAGGTTATCGTAACGGCCCGTTAGCGGAACTTCAAGGTGCAGGGGCTTCTCCACAGGAAAGACGAGGATCTGTCCGCTCTCGTGCAGACGGCGGGACGAAGATAAGATCGACAGCGGGTCATACACCGTTATGCGGCAGAGCTGTACCTCGATCACCCCGCAGTAGGGAGCCTGTAAATACAAGAACGACAAATTGTCGTCGTTCATGGTACGGGAACCGGCACAGCCGCTCAACTTTTTACGGAGTGCTTTTTTGTCGGTAGTATACCGCAGCCGCCATTTCAGGCGGTAGCGGTTCACGGGCAGGCGGCTGGTGTTTTCGGCCAGTACGGCCAATTCCTTTTCGATCTTCTTGAAGGCGATGACTTTCGGCTTTTGCAGGGTGACGTGCAGGTGTTTCCGCTGATAGAAAGCCAACAGCATCAGTGCCGGCAAAAAGACGAGGAAACACACTGCCAGTATCATCAGAATGGTTTGATGGAACATCCCTGCAAAGTACCAGATGACCAGCATCACCAACAACAGGGCAACGCCTTTCATGGCTTTACCCCCAAATAGGGCTTGGGAGTACGCTTGAGAATGTCGTCCAGAATATCCTGCCGCTGACTGCCGCTCATCTTGGCCGCCATGTTCAGCGAGAGACGATGGAACAGCACATAGGGCAGTTGGGCGATGACATCAGCGGGTACGACAAAATGGCGTCCCTGCAGCCACGCATAGGCTTTGGCGGTTTTAACGAGGGCGATGGTCGCACGGGGACTGGCACCCCGTTCGATGTAAGGATGCTGACGGGTCGCTGTGACCAGCTTGAGGATGTAGTCATACACCACGTCCTTGACGTAAATTTCGTGTATTTGCTGCTGCATGAGCAGGAAGTCTTCCTTGGTGATAACGGTTTCGATAGCATCGGTACGAGCACCCGCACCAGCGGTGCGGGCGATCTCCAGCTCACTTTGGTAGTCGGGATACCCCAGCGTCAGCGTTACCATAAAGCGGTCGATCTGTGCTTCGGGCAGCGATTGGGTGCCGGCGGTGCCGGTAGGGTTTTGAGTAGCGATGACCAAAAAGGGGTCGGGGGCGGGACGGGTCTGACCGTCTACGGAGACTTTTCGCTCCTCCATGACTTCCAACAGAGCGGATTGCGTCTTGGGAGAGGTACGGTTGATCTCGTCCGCCAACAGGATATTGCAGAACACGCTGCCTTCCTGATAGACGAATTTTTCTTCGTCACGGCGATAGACCGAAAAACCGGTCAGGTCAGAGGGCATGACATCGGGCGTGAACTGTACACGCTTGCAGTCCATGCCCATCGCTTTGGCAAAAGCCGTAGCCAGTGTGGTTTTGCCCACGCCCGGAATATCTTCCAACAGCACATGACCGTTGGCCAAAAAGGAGGTCAGTATCTCGGCGGTTTCGGCCTTTTTGCCGAGTACGACTGCGTTGACCTCGTTGAGCACATTGTGGGCTTTTTCAACATAGCGGAGATCCATGGTATTCACCTCGATGATGGAGAGACGATGATGTCTCTGAACTGAAAGGGAACGATCTTGTGCAGGTCGTCCGGACTCATTTCGATTTGGCAGCCAATGCGGCCGCCGCTGAACAGGATGGTGTCAAAGTTTTGTGCGGAAAGGTGGAGGGTGGTGGGGAACAGTTTCTTCATGCCGATGGGCGAACAGCCGCCGTGAATATATCCGGTCAGCGGCAGCAATTCTTTGGATTTAAGCATGGCGATCGACTTTTCTCCCACAGCGGCAGCCGCTTTTTTCAGGTCAAGTTCCTCGGCGACCGGTACTAAAAAGACATAGTGTCCGCCGGAT
>CACZZU010000071.1 GCA_902785765.1 uncultured Ruminococcus sp. | reverse complement strand
GGCCGTAGCCGCTGCGGAAGATATGGAACTGGCAGTGGTGTTCACACGCCGCGACCCTTCTACCCTTCACATTTTGACAGCCGGTGTGCCGGTCGTCAAGGCAGACGAGATGGTACAGTGGACAGATAAAGTCGATGTTCTCGTGTTGTGCGGCGGCAGTGCAACAGACCTGCCGGTACAGACACCCCAGTGTGCAGCCCTGTTCAACGTGATCGACAGTTTCGACACCCACGCCAAGATTCCGGAGCATTTCGCCAATGTAGACAAGGCAGCAAAAGAGAGCGGTCATGTTGCCATGATCTCTGTGGGTTGGGATCCCGGTCTGTTCTCACTCAACCGCGTGTATGCCAATGCCATTCTGCCGGACGGCAAGGACTATACTTTCTGGGGCAAGGGCGTCAGCCAAGGTCATTCCGATGCCATCAGAAGAATTGAAGGCGTGAAGAATGCCAAGCAGTACACCATTCCGATTGAAAAAGCCCTCGATGCTGTTCGTAATGGAGAAGATCCCGAACTGTCGACCAGAGACAAACACTTGAGAGAGTGCTTTGTCGTGCTGGAGGACGGTGCCGATGCCGCTTCCGTCGAGAAGCAGATCAAGGAAATGCCGAACTACTTTGCAGACTATGATACTATCGTACACTTCATTGATGAAGACGAATTTAACGCCAACCACAGCGGTATGGCACACGGTGGTTTTGTGTTCCGTTCCGGCAAGACTGGTCTCAACAAGGAACACAAACACATCATCGAATACCGTCTGACGCTGGACTCCAATCCGGAATTTACTACCAGCGTACTGGTCGCTTATGCCAGAGCGGTAAAGAGAATGGCTGACGAAGGTCAGACCGGCTGCAAGACTGTTTTGGATGTACCGCCTGCCTATCTTTGCACACAGTCCGGCGAGGAATTGAGAGCACACCTGCTGTAAATATCAACTGCTGTCTTTGACGCCCCTCGTTTTTCCACACTGAAAAAAGCTGTCCGCAGAGCCAAACGCCGCGGACAGCTTTTTTTGACGCACATCAAAATGGCAAAAAACGCCATCGCCCATGGTCGGGCGTATAGCCTCGACAAAACGGTACACACTAGTAACGTACAAAAGCCCGTCTTTTGTACGGAACACGCATACCATTTTGGAGGAGTCGTTTATACCATGAAGAAATGGATCCTTACCTTCTGTACCGTTCTGGCGGTATGCTGTAGTCTGACGGCCTGCAAATCGAACGAAGAAACACAGCCGGAGAACACCACTTCGGCACCGGATGCTTCTATCATGCCCAACGTGAGCAACCGTGTAGACGACAACAATATGCCCGCCAACAACGGTGTTGTGACCGACCACAACGGTCTGATCGGGGATGCCGATGACCGTGTGACGGACGATAACACCGAAAATTTCGGCGACACCATGAACCGTACTGCTGACAATATCGGCGATGCCGTGTCTGACGTAACAAGCAACGCCGGCAACGTGGTTTCTGACCTCACCAGCAACGCCGGTAATGTGGTGTCGAACGTGACCAGTAATGTAGGCGACAGTATTTCGGATATTGCCAACGGCGTCGGTGATGCAGCCGAAGACGTTGCCGACGGCGTAGGTGATACAGCCGAAGACGTTGCCGACGGCGTAGGCGATACAACCGAAGACGTTGCCGACGGCGTAAGCGATACAGCCGAAAACGCTGTTGATGGCACAACCCAAAACGAGAACAGCCGCTGACAGCGGCACCAAGCACCGTTCTTTCCGCTGATCGTTCTGTGTGAAGCATAACGCACCGAACGGTCAGCAGTTTTTTGTCATGGGCGTTCTGTTGGCTGCTTTCCCCGCATATACATGGTATCGAAAGTATCCTATCCCTATGAGGCGGTGACATTTTATGATAGCAGTTTTGTCGGTGGTGAAACATCCTCCCGCCACCCGATGGGCACGGTTCAAGGCACGTTTTCACCCCTATGAGATCACGGCCGGTTTGCGAAAACACCGTAAAACATCTGTACTGCAAGTCAAATACGAGATCTATCGGGGCGGTCTTCAATGGCAAAAGCTGCTGCCCTATCTGGCAGGCTGCCGAAAACAGCTCTTGTGTGATCCCGACATTGACTTGAGCGGCACCTCGTTCACACGTTTTGAAAACACAGCCTACACCTTGCGGCTCATGCAGAATTTTGTCGTGACCATGTTGGAACAAGCGGCTGTTTCTCCTCATGATCTCAAGATTGCCTACTACGATCCGATGGCGGTTTATCCGGAAATGGTGACAGCTTTGGCCTCCTATACATCTTGTCTGACGATCGTAACCGATATGCCTCGGTTCTATGAAAACCAATCCGATCGGCTGATGTCGCTGTACGGTATCCCGCTGTCCATCAGCAACTGCGTAGAAGCCTTGGCGGGAAGCGATCTTATCCTCTCCACCGAAGTGATTGATGCCCCTTGGCCACTGACCGCACAAAGCATCGTTTTTACCGTGAAACCGCCGCTGGTGTCGCTGAAAGGCACCATCCTTTCAGATTATCGTGTCGATCTTCCCTATCCCTATCAGCGTTTGAAACCGCCAAAAGTCAACAATGTGTACTTCCTTTCGGCTCTGTACTCGCTGTGCGGTGTAAAGGACATCGAAAAGCTGGTACCGTACCAATGCAGTGATCGACAATCCCTCTTCACCTCTGACCGTCTGTCGCAGCGATTGCGTGCACTGCGGCAATCCGCTTGAATGAAGAGGCGGTTTCGATGGTGTGCAGCGTTATCGGTGCTGATCATTGTGACTGGCATCGCACTGACTGCTGTACGACAACACACTGTCAAGGTTGATCGACCGATCGCCTTTGACGTACCCTACGCCGCTTTGCAGCGGGCACTAGAGGCAGATATTGCCTCACAGCACCAAGCTGTACCGATCAATTGGGTGGATCTGCTGGCGTGTTTGGCGGCAAACTGCCACGGCGATTTTTCCCGTTATCGTGACAGTGATCTGGATGCTCTTGTCTCTGCCCTGCAAGCGGGCAGCGGGTTGGATCGTTTGACCGAAAGCAGTTCCGACTTCGCTTATTACCGGAAAATCTATGGAACGGTGCTCGATGGTCTGGTCGGTTTCAAAGAGGATACCACCCATGATAACAGCACTGCCCCATCTTCTTACGGACTGAAAGCCTATTTTCCTCTGGCGGCGGACGTTTCTTATGAGCATTACGATGACTTCGGAGATGAAAGAACCTACGGCTATGTGCGGCCACATCTGGGACATGATCTGTTATGTGCCGCTGGTACACCGGTTATCGCCATCGAAGAGGGTCTGATCGAAGCAATCGGCTGGAACCGTTACGGGGGCTGGCGTATCGGCATCCGCAGTCTTGACGGTCAACGCTACTATTACTACGCCCACCTGCAGCAAGATCATCCCTATCATGTCCGCTGTCGGCAGGGAACTTTGATCCATGCCGGTGAAGTCATCGGCTATGTCGGACGAACCGGCTACAGCGACATCGAGAACGTCAGCAACATCTCCGTGCCTCATCTGCATATCGGCTTGGAGCTGATTTTCGATGAACAGGAACGAGCAGCCGGTCACGAAATCTGGGTCGACCTTTACCCTCTTATCACCCTTTTGGCACAGCACCAAACGGAAGTGCATTGGAACAGCACTTGCCATGAGTTTGACAGCAGCCTGTCATTCCTGTCCGGTTAACGTACCAAACAATGCCCCATCGCTTTCACCAACCAGCGGTGGGGCAATATCATACGATGGCTGCCGGTCATCCTGCAAAACGCCGATGCCCACGCTGACAGAAATAGCAGGGGCAATTCCTCATGGCACATGGTATCACGCACACACCTTAACGGTGCTTCGCATGGAACGTAATACCGACCGTAGAGGGGCCACAATGACTGCCGGCGGTTGGATTCACGTCCACGATCTCAATACGGAGATTGCTGCCGAAGTTTTCTTTCAACAGGCGTACAGCTTCTTCAACCAGTTCAGGAGCATCGGTATGCCCCACGATAATGCGGTGATCTTCCAGATTTTCGCCCAACTCACGTACATATTCGATCAAGCGGCTCAAGGCTTTGACGCGGCCTTTTTCTTTGCCGATGTTCACCATCTTGCCTTCGCTGCTCATGTAGATGATCGGGCGGATTCCCAGCAGTGTGCCCATTGTTCCGGCAAGCCCGCTGACACGTCCGCTGGCTTTGAAAAAACGCAGGTCATCCGCAAAAAAGTACACCGCAAATTTGTCGACTTCCCGCTGTGCCCACGCCTGAATCTCCTCGATGGTCTTACCAGCCTTGTACAAGTCACCAATCTCCTCCACGATATTCAAGCTGAGGATCGTGATGGCCTTGGTGTCGATGGTATAGAAGTGACGGTCGGGATACTGTTCCAACAATTCCTTGACCGCAATGTCCATTGCCTCAAAAGTTGCTGTCATGGCGGCGGAAAAGTGAACGTACAAAATGTCATCGCCGTTGCGAAAGTGCGGCTCGAAATACTGCTTGTACCGTTCGGCACTGATGGCACTGGTTTTCGGCAGAACACCGTTCCGCAAACGATCGTAGAACGCATGGGCGTCAAAGGTATCGAAATCCTCATAAGGATAGGTTGTTTCACCCTCGATGCTGTAAGGCATACTAATAAGGTGGTAGCCAAACTCTTTGGCCTTCTGGGGCGTGATGTCGGTATCGGTATCGGTAAATAGAACCAGCATGAGAACTCCTCCTTTATAGTTATTCCAGCGTCAAAATATAGTCGTAGATGGGCTGCTGTCCATCAATCATAATGATCTCTGCTCTCGGATAGCGTTCATGCAGACGGTCATAAGCCGCTTGGGCTTCATCTGCCGCAACATTTTCGCCGCAGATCAGCAGAGCAATATCGTAATCAGGCAAGTGAAGCGTATCTGCAAGGGCAAGCAGGGCCGTGATGCGGTTTTCAGAGACATGATAGATCTCATCGCCCGAAAAAGCGATGTAATCGTCCTTGCGGATGGACAGACCGTTTTGCTCGGTATCACGAACAGCCTGTGACACAAGCCCCGTAACCACACCAGCGATGATTGCCTTCTGTTCCCGCAGAATTTCACGGACATCCTCTTTGTCGGTATCGAGCATCGAGATGGCAGCGTAACCCTCTCCGATTGTCCTGCTGGGAATAATATACACAAAGGCATCTTGGTACAGGGATGCCGCCTGCTGTGCGGTCATGATGATGTTGCTGTTGTTCGGGTAGACAAGAATGTGATCGGCATTAATCTTCCGAAACGCACACAGCAGGTCTTCAGCAGACGGATTCATACTCTGACCGCCATCCACCACGGCATCACATCCTAATGCAGAGAAAATCTCCTTGATGCCGCGTCCGGTCGCCACACTGACAAGACCATAGGGTTTATGCGGGCGGGACATTGACGGTGCATAGTGATGCGGTGTGGACAAGCCGTTGTGCTGCAAACTCATGTTCTCGATCTTGGTCGTCAGAAACTCGCCAAACTGCTGGCAGTAGTTCAAAACATCACCAGGCTGTTTCGTGTGGATATGCACTTTGACGATGGTTCCCTCACGAAAGGCTACGATCGAATCTCCCATTTGTTCCAAGTGACTTTTGAAGGCTTCCAGATCAAAGTGCTCAAGGTCGGTCTTGACACGCTGTAAGCGGAGCAGAAATTCCGTGCAGTAACCAAACGTGAGGACGCTGTTTTCATCAAAAGCGGACAGGTCTGTCTTCCTCTCAAATGGGTTCTCTGTCTGTAACGTGACATTTTCCCCTGCCAAAACGTGCTGCATTCCTTCGGCAATATAGATCATACCGGCTCCGCCGCTGTCGACAACGCCTGCCTCACGCAGTACGTCCAGCAATTCCGGCGTACGCTGCAGGGAACACCGCAATTCCATCAGGAAATTGTCGAAGTAGCTTTCGAGGGTGGCGTCCCTTTTGATCTGTGAACCGGCAAAGTGCACCGCATCCTTATATACTGTGAGCATCGTACCTTCCACAGGAACAGATACCGCCCGATAAGCTTCGTCAATGCCGCTTTCAAACGCTTTGCCCAGCAGCACGACATCAGCTTCTTCGGCACCTTCCAGTTCGTGGGAAATTCCCGCAAAGATACGGGACAAGATCACGCCCGAATTGCCTCTGGCTCCCAGCAGCATTCCTTGAGCAGCGGTACTGGCCGCCTGACCGAGCGAAGGAATGTGTTCGTGAGCCAAAGCAGCCACGCCGGAGTTGATGGTCATAAACATATTGTCACCGGTATCGCCGTCCGGTATCGGGAACACATTCAGGTCGTTCACACGCTGGCGGTTTGCCGACAAAACAGCCGCACCGCCCCTTATCATATCGGCGAATAAAATGCCGTTCATTCTGATCGTTTTCATAGGTTCTCCCTCACCTTCAGGTAGTTTTCGGTCTTTTGAGGATGAGGTCGATGATCGTCTCGGCAGCATCGGCATAAATATTGCGATACTGCATTTGTATCACACGAGCCGCCATCGCCTTTTCTTCCACAAAACGCCGTGCCTTGCCGATGGTGTCACGGATACTTTGACCGATCACTGCCATTTCGTGACGGACAAAGAACTCTCCGTCTTCTGACTTTTCGTTCAGGCAAAGGTATACGATCGGCACACCCGACACCGCCGCTTCGGTACTCATCAGGGTATCCGGCTTGAGCAGCATGGCATCGGCACTCTCAAAGTACAGCTGCAGTTGCTTGGTATAAGTGATGATACGAACGTGTGTGTCTTTCTGACTGCACTGCATCAGCTTGTCCCGCAAGGGACTGCTGCGGGTCGTCGGAATATACAGCACATAGTCCTGTGTCTCTGCTGCGGACAACTCTTCGCACAGCCTCAAAGTCGTATCCACAGACAGCCCATCAGCGATCAGCAGATAGATTCGCCGGTTCTTGGGAATCACCAGATAGTTGCGTGCCGCTGCTTTTCCGATATGTTCCCGGAAGCTCTTCTTGACGGGAATACCCGTAACAAAGACCCGCTCCGATTCTATTCCCTGTTGTAAAAGCCGTGCCTTGATGTCTTCGTGCGGCACACAATAGAAATCCATGTTGATCTCCTGCTGTAACGGCAGTCCCGCATAATCACTGAAAACGCCGTAAGTCAGCACGTCAAGGGGGTGCCGGCACTGCAGTTTTGTCATCAGCTTCATGGCATTCACTCCGGCACACAAAACAACATCGGCGTTTTCTTCTGCCATGCGGTCGGCTGTTTCCTGAAGATAGTCCGGCGAAGAGGTCTTGGCGGCATTGAACACATGATCGGATAGATCCAACGGCTCACATTTCACCTGTTTTTCCAGAGCCGCCCGCATAACGGCATCGGTTATACAGCGAATACCCTTGGACTTTTTGTCGGTCAGAACAAGTATCTTCACGCACATCCCTCCGCAAAAAATAATACACAGATGTTGATTTTCTTTCGTCACCTATATTATAATATACCATAGGCAGAATGCCAACGGTCAGATATTCAATAAGTGGGACAAAAGCCGCACTTTGTCGATTTTTGTGGTATTTCCCCCAAATCATGCTCATTTTGTAGAAGAAGGTGGTTCCCGTGGAACATCATCCAAAACCGATCGACCGCAGAGTCTTGAAAACCAAAAAGGCGATCCGCATCGCCTTTGCCCGCCTGTTGTCCGAGAAAGATATTAACAGCATCACGGTCAGCGATATAGCCGCCCTGGCGGACATCAACCGCAAGACCTTCTACAACTACTATGCGGGTATCTATCAGGTCGTGGACGAAATCGAAAACGATATTGCTGCCGCCTTCGGCTCTGTACTGGGGGAACTGAATTTTCGGGAAGAACTGGAGAACCCCTACCTTCTCTTTGAAAAGCTGACCGCCATCATCAACACGGACATGGATTTCTACAGTCACTTCTTCCGCACAAATCACAACAACAATATGCTCAACAAAATCGTGCGCCTGCTGAAAGAAAAGACCCTCCCCGCCATGATCGAGCAAACACACACCGATGAACACACTGTGGACACTGCACTGACTTATATGCTGTACGGGATGCTGGCCGTCTACCAAAGCTGGTTCAACTCCGACAGGCGTCAGTCGATCGAAGAACTATCCGAGCAGATCAGCATCTTGTGCTTCAGCGGCTGGAACGGTCTGCTGAAGGCATGAGCGTCACCGACCGATTATTGCTATGGCTCCAACCAGTTATCCTTTGGCAGACAGCCAAAAGAACAATACTGCCGTAAGGAACATGGACGATCCTACCACATCCCGTGGACAGACGCAGCAAAAGGGACTTCCTCCCCTTGTGGACAGGAAGTCCCTTTTGACTTGTTACAGATAACGGTGTTGCCCGCACCGATCGTACTATATCAAAATACCGTGACAGTGGTCAATCTCATGCTGGATCACTTGAGCAGTAAACCCCTGATAAGTGCTTCGGCAAGACTTACCCTGTCGGTTCTCATATACGACCTCGATCCACTGCCAGCGTTTGGCAGTACGAGTCCCTTCCAGAGATAAACAGCCTTCTTCCGCTTCATAGCTTTCCGGCGAATGTGCCACGATGCGTGGATTCCGCATAACAAAGGGCATCTCTCCCACAAAGAAGACAATCAACTGCCTGCGTACTCCGATCATATTAGCAGCCATACCGGCAC
>CACZZU010000070.1 GCA_902785765.1 uncultured Ruminococcus sp. | reverse complement strand
AAAACGCAGCGGTTTTAGGAAAGGGGCATGGGGAAAACCCTTTTCCCGCTAGAAAAGGGTTTTCCCCATGTAACTGCCCGACCAAACTTGATTTCCTTGATTTTGGATTGCTATATATGGACACGCTTTTTTTCTTTCCTACTGCACGTTCCCGTATCGCAGCCGATTTCCCCGGGTTAGAGGTTGAAAAAACATAGACAATGGTTTATAATAGAAATACAGTCAACGCACGGATGCGGTGACTGCCTGAACTCCCCCAATTTTTGAAGAAACGAGGTAGACGTATGAGAGTTTTGCTGTTAGCCGCCACGATCGGCGGCGGTCACATGAGAGCGGCTATGGCTCTGAAGGAATACATTCTCCAACACGACCCAGACTCGGTCGTCAAGATCTATGACACCATCCAATATGTCAGCCCGTTGCTGAATAAAGCGGTCACGGGCAGTTATGAGTATATGGCGAAAAAAACGCCAAAGCTGTTCGGCGGATTCTATAAAAGCTCCGACAAAAACACGCCCATCAACAAGACAGTGGAAGTCGCCATGACGGGGCTGCGAAAACGGCTGCTGCCGCTGCTGCAGGAATTTCAGCCGGATATCGTAGTAACGACCCATTCCTTTGCCACCGAACTCATCACCGCACTGAAAACGAAGGAAGACCTGCACTTCCCCGTCATCAGTGTCGTGACGGATTTTGCGGTACATAAGACGTACATCAACGAAGGTGTTGATGCCTATATCCTGTCCAGCACCGAGATGGTGAACCAGATGATCGTCCGCGGACAGTCCAAGGATGTTCTCTATCCATACGGCATCCCCATCAAGAGCGAGTTTCTGGAGAAGCACGACTTGGAAAAAGCCTATGAGGAAGAGGGGCTGAACCCGAACCTGCCGACTATCCTGCTGATGGCGGGCAGCTTTGGCGTGACAGACGTGCTGAAAATCTACCACAAGGTCGTGAAGTCCGAAGCGGACTTCCAGATCGTCCTCATCACCGGCAAAAATGAAAAGCTGTACGAAACGTTCGAGAAGTACTTGAGCAAAATCGACATCAACAACACCATGTACGAGATCGCCCGCCTGTACCCGAATGCCCGTCAGCAATCGTCCAAATCCTCCTCCCTGCATCATTCCCGTCAGCTCAAGCCCTCCAAACCCACCAAGCTGCTGTACTTCACCGATGAAGTCGAGAAGTATATGCAGATGGCTTCTCTGATCCTGACAAAACCCGGTGGTCTGACCGTTACCGAAGCCATTGCCACCGGTCTGCCGATGGCGATCTTCAAGCCGATCCCGGGACAGGAAGAGCAAAACGCTGACTATCTCTGCCGCAACGGCATGGCGGTTCGCTTGAAAAACGACAAGACCTGTACCGAAACGATCACCGATCTGCTCACACACCCCGAAAAACTGAACGCTATGCGGGAAGCCATCGCCCGTAAAAATCACGGCAACTCCGCCGAAAAGATTTATGGTTTGATGCAGCAGCTCATCGAACGGTACCGTGCCGCCTATCCTCTGCCGTTAATTCCTCCAGCCACCCCCACTGCCGCTCCTTCTGCGAAAGCTAAATCGCCGAAGGAACACGGAAGCATGATGGGTGAGACAGGCGGCAAGCCTGTGAAGAGCAAATTACCGAAGGAAAAAAAGGTCAAGAAAGACAAGCCTGTCAAACCTCCGAAACCGTCCAAGCCCCAAAAGGACAAGGATAAGGTCAAAGACAAGGAAAAGGAAAAGGAAAAGGTAAAGGTCAAAAAGGTCAAGGTCAAGAAAGAGAAACTCCTCAAAGACAAGGTGGTAAAAACCAAACTGCCCAAGGACAAGAAAACCAAGAAGAAAGACTGATGCCCTGTCGTCTGTAACGGCAGGAGCGTCTGTGCAGACCCGTGCGGAGCCAACGGTTTTTCGTCTTCCTCTTCTCCGTGAAAGACCGCTCATCCGTTCCTTCCCACCGCAAAGAACGACACCATGTCGACATACATTCCCATGCACTTTCTCATCTATGGACAGTCACCTATTGCACAAAGAAATACCACTGCCCATAAGACTTTTGTCAGGAGGAGAAAAATCCGCTTAATTCCCACAAGGAATATAAAATTCCTCCGGATAGGGTATCATTATAAGTGTCGAAGAAGAAAAGAAAAAGACAAAGTATGTTGGTAAAGTAAAGAGGAACGGGAACGACCTCATCAGGAAGTAAATCCGTCGCAGCCCGTCAGTCTGGAGGATTTTGTATGCCCTTTGATGAAACAATCGTATCGCAAATCATATTGGCTCTCGGTGGTCTGGGACTCTTTTTGTACGGCATGAAGCTGCTCGGCGACGGTCTGGAACTGGCCGCCGGTGCCAAACTGCGTACAGTTCTGGAAAAAATCACGTCCAACCGTTGGCTGGGTGCCTTGGCAGGCGTCATTGTCACCGCCATTATCCAAAGCTCCACCGCCGTGTCGGTCATGGTGGTCGGTTTTGTTAACGCCAACCTGATGACATTGAGTCAGGCAATGGGTGTGTTAATGGGTGCCACGATCGGTACCACCGTCACCAGCCTGATTTTGTCGTTCAATATTTCCAAATATGCACCGCTGTTTATTTTTCTCGGTGCGTTTTTGGTGGTATTGAGCAAGAAGAACAATACCAAGTATGCCGGACAGATCATTGCCGGTTTCGGCATCCTCTTTTTCGGCATGACGACCATGAGTTCCAACTTGAAGCCGCTGGCTTCTTCCGAGTTTTTCTCACAGCTCATCACCTCCATCAGTAATCCACTGTTGGGTGTTCTGTTTGGCATCCTGTTTGCCGCCCTGATACAAAGTTCTTCCGCAGCGGTCGGTATCCTGCAGGCATTGGGTGCCGCCGGTGCCCTGCTGCTGCCGCAGTCGGTATATATCATCTACGGCATCCATATCGGTGCCTGTTTTACAGCGGTGCTGTCTTCAATCGGAGCCACCAAGGCCGCTAAACGCACCGCCCTGTCGTACGTCCTCTTTACGGTGTTCGGTGCCATTGTCCTGACCATCATCACACTGCTGACTCCTCTTACCAGTTGGGTCGAACAGCTATCTCCAGACAACATCTCTTTACAAATTTCTCTGGTACATATCATCTCGACGATCGTAGTGACTATCGTTCTGCTGCCCTGTGTCGGCTGGATCACCAAACTGTCCTGTTTGATTATCCCCGGCAAGAAAGAAGAGGACGAGAAGGAACTGTGCCGCCTCAAATTCGTGGACGAACGTATCCTCAAGACCCCGCCAATTGCCGTCAACCAAATCACCAAGGAGATTGAACGCATGGGCAAACTCGCCGACAAAAGCTACAAGCTGTCAATGGAAGCCCTGCTGACCCGCAACGATAAACTCATCCCAAAACTCTCCGAGAACGAAGAAGTGATCGACTACCTGAATCACTCTATCACCTCGTACCTTGTGCAGATCAACGGTCTGCCGCTGGAAGACCACGACCGTGTGAAGATCGGTTCTTACTATCATGTAGTCAGCGACCTGGAGCGTATCGGTGACCACGCCGAAAACATCTGCGAGATCGCCTCCCGCATCATCGCTAACGATGAGACGTTCAGTGAGAAAGCTGTCGAAGAGATCCAAGACCTGGCGGCTCTGGTGCAGAAGGTCATCACCGATTCTCTCGACTTGTTCTTCGGACGTTCACAAGACCCGCTCCTGTTAGAGACAATCAGCAACAACGAGCAGGAAATCGACGATAAGACCGAGCTTTATAAGGATAACCATATCACCCGCTTGAGCAAAGGTGAGTGCAACGCCACGATTGGCACACTCTTTATGGAGCTGCTGACCAACCTCGAACGCATCGCCGACCACAGCACCAATATTGCCTTTGCCCTCTCCCCTCAATACGCATAAGTTTGACGTTCTGTGCCGCCTGTCGACCCGGTCGGTACTTCTCCCCTCCGTTTTGTATTTGTTCGTGTTCTATCCCCACCGCTTTCACGAAAAGCGGCGGGGATTTTTTCGTTCCGCACAACAAAAATCAGCCCCGCCGCCTTCCTGCAAAGGCTGCGGGGCTGATTGCTATAAAAGTGCGAAGAGTGACACAGCGACGTTCCTCGAAGGGACATTTTGCTGTGCTGCCACACGATATTTTATGCTGCTCACATACGGAGATAACGCCGCCAAAACGTCTCCGTCTTGAGCGTTTTTCCTGCCTCGACATACTTCCGTTCGATTTCTTCCTTGTGGGTGTAGTAGTAGGTCATCACACGCTTGTGACGGGCCACCAGTTCTTTGAAACGTACCTTGTCACGGGTGCGAAGATGAGCGGTATGATCGAAGGCATTGACGGCAAGGATTTCCTTCGCCATATACTGCTTGGCAGGATCATCGTACCAGTCATAGGCGATCACAGCGACCGTATCTTTGAGAGCGGAAGCCGGCAGCGTCTGCCCGTTGCAGGTTTTTTCATACCGCCGCTGTTCCTTCTCGGTCAAAGGGGTGTCGCTCTTGCGGTAAATACTGTCAAAGTCGATCGGAATATCACGGTAAGCAGAAGCAGCGGGCAGCATCACCTCATTTTTGGCAGCGTGTGCCTTCATGATCTGCTCTCCCTGCGGGGTAAACAGAAATTCCGGACCGTTACAAAATTCCTCGACCGCATCCAACAGCAGCTCGGCATTATTGTACGCCAGACGAGACAGTTCTTTCCAGAAGAAACCATCGATCCGTTTGATGAAGTCGATGTTCTTGCAGATACCGCTCATCGCCTGAATAATCAGGCTGTTGCGGTGCACCATGTACAGTTCCAGGCACGCATTAAACTTCGTCGTAAAGCCTCGGTGCCAAATACAGATGCCGTTCAGCGTCAGGAAGTCTGCCTTGTTCGCCAAACTGAACTCCACGTCATCGCCGCGGATAAACAGCGGAATCGGCAGATGGTTCCGGTCGATCTTCTTGACCGGTACACAGCAGTACCACCATCCCGCGTAGGAATTGGCATGGAACTTGATCTCCTGCTCGTTTTTAAGCACAGCATCCCACAAGTGCATCTCGTAATCGGGCTTGTTGGGTCCATACGAACCATCGTCATGTACGAAGCCGATGTCCTCATGCTGTACGTTCATGCGTTCATAATAGAGCATCGCACCGCTCAAGAAACGGTCGGTGTACTCTTCTTTCAGCAGTGCCAGCAGCGAATAAGTACGCACAAAAGCTTCCGGCAGCACCAATACATCATCGTCCATCAGCAGCACATGCGTGGGCTTGAAAGTCTCGTCATTGATAGCCTCAATCATCCCACGGGTATAGCCGCCTGATCCTCCGGTGTTCTCGTTCGGCACCAGTTCCATAAACTCACTCTCAAAGTCTTCCGGATCGAGGGTGCGGCCATTATCAATGATACGCACCTTGATATGGTTTCTGGCCGGTTCATCGGTATAGAACAGTTCCCGCTCCAGCAACGCCATATTGCTGATGATGTACTCTTCCTTCTTGAAGGTGACAGTTGTCAGAGCGATGCGAATATCGTTGATCAGCGTGTTGTCCAGCAACGCCGACCAACTTCCCTCATACAGATAGAAGGCCGGTTCTGTTGTGTCTTCCATTGGTTCTTCCGGCTTCAACACGCTGATCTGGAAGCCCACGACCGAACTGCGGCTGTCGTTCGGCACCAACAGACTGATCTCTGTCTTTTCGAGCAGGTGATACTCTCGTGGTTCAAAGGTCTCCTTGCTGATGTCGTTGCCGTCCGTATAGTGACCGAACAATTGAATACGAAAGTGTCCCTGACAAGTCAGGTTGAGAGAGATGCTCGCCGCATGGGTATATTTCCGCCACTTTGCTACGGAACAGGTATTGAAGTAGGTGAAGAACTCCACAAACGCATCGGGCTTGAGCGTATGTGCGGAGAGCAGCTTGTCGTACTGAAAACGGTCGCCGCGGTACATCATCCACCAATGCTCTTCCAGACTGCGGTTGTTGTCGATGATGATGTTTTGCAGCTTGAATCTGACGTTACCCATTACTGTACCTCCTCGACCGTTTTTGACAGTTCATCCCGCAGCCAAGCCAATGACTGTTCCCGCATGATGTCCAACAAACGGTTGACTTTCTTGTAGCGGACAGGCATCCGGAAGAGATATTCCTTCTTTTTGAAGTCATCCTCCGTATAGACGACCCTCTCCTCCAGATTCAGCGACTCCAGCAATGCCTTCACCTGGTTCATGCCCTCATAATTCACCGACTCGATGAAGACGAACGGCTTGTTGAAGACGATGGCAAAGCACACGCCGTAGAAGTCGTCCGTGATGACAAACTCACTGTGCTTCAAATAGTACAGCCAATCCTCCACCGTAATGTGCCAAGCGACTTCCAGCCCGAACATCTCACGAGATTCCGGGAAGGTGTTAATGTTGATAAAGCTCCGCATGGGACTGTAATGATTGGGGGTCAAAATATCGTTGCCCCGCAGGACAAACTCCCGTTTACGAGGCGTACCGTATTTGATGTAGGTGAAGATGAAAGAGTCTTCCGTTTCATCAGGAATACAGGGAGCCTGAGCAGCGGCAGTCTCAAACTGTTCCTTATCGCAGAGGAATATCGGATCGAGAACGATCTCACCTAACAAGCCAAAACGTTCCCGCAGAATATCGAGATCGTGGTAGTTGCTGACCGACAGAGCATGGAACCGCCGCAAAAACTTCGCACACGTTTTCATTTCTTCCCCAAAAGGACCGGAAAAGTGGAAGCCGAACGAAGATCCATAGCTGATCTTCTTCTTGTCGTCCGCCACAAAGTCCAGATAGTAGTGGTAGTGTGTCTGACGGGTACACACGTCATAGTTCCACACAATATCTGATCCCACCACGACCGCATCCGAACGCTGCACCATGTCGTTCAGTTCTTTTGCACGGCGAGCTACCGGTTCAACCTGACAGTATTTGTAGATAAACTTGCCCGCAATATTATTGGGGTCGTCATAATGCTCCGTCCACAGCATGGGCGGCTTGTTCATCAAAACAGCTTCCCAGCCCAACCGTTCGATGACTTTTGCCAGCGAAAAAGCCGTCAGAATGCTGCCATAGTCCAATCCAAACCACAGCGTCTCCAGCAGAGCCCGGTGCTTGATGTCCGGCACCGCAGGAACGTCCGGAAGGTCGCCGCCTTCCGATGCCTGCACCATTTCCGTCATATTCGGGATGTTCTCGGCTGCTTCCGGCAGTTCCATCGATTCCTGCGGTTTCTGCGGTTCCAGCGATTCTTGCAATTCCTGCGGTTCGGCATCAGGAACCAGCGGCATTTTCTTGATCTGCTCGTTCAGCAGTGCTTCCTTCATCTTCTGCTGTCTGGAATAGGTACTCTTCGCCACCTGCGTCTTTTTATGTTTCTTTGCCATCTCTTGCACTCCTCCACACATCACTCTACGTTATCCACCAGCCATTGACGGCTCTGTGCCACGATTGTCCGCCAACGAGCCTCTAACGCCACAAAGTCGAGAGAATGGCGATAGGTTCCCCGACGAATCTCCTCCGCATCATAGTAGCAGTACCGTTTCCGGATCGGAAGCTGTCTGGCCAGCGAATCAAAACGACTGTACCCCCTGAACCGGTTGGGTATCGCCACAAACGGACGCCGGAACATCAGTGACAGGCAAAGGGCGTGATACGCATCGGTAATGACCGCCTTCGCATGACACAGCACATAAAGATAATCCTCCAGTTGAGCGTTGTCCGGCACCGTAAAGTCAAAACGGGACGTTTTTTCCTCCCATTCCCGCACGTTTCCATCCAGCAAAGCCACGACCGGCATACCGCCGTATTGTTCGGACAATGCTTTCACACATTCATTAGCTTCCGGTGTCGGGTCGGAAATACACGCCGCAATATAATCCCCCTGCGGCCGCAGCGTTGCCCGTTCGCCGAGTGTTTCATACGCCGATGACGGCAGCAAAAAAACCGGATCGACCACTTGGGCAGACCTCACGCCATAGGCTTCCAGCAGGCGAACGCTGTCATCTTCCCGTACTGCGATGCTGTCAAATCGCTGCAAAAGTTGGCGGATAGCCTGTTTTTCTTCTGCGGGTGTGAAGTCGATCTCATGCCCGAACGAAACACCATAGGCCAGCTTTGGCTTGAAGTCCTCGACAAAATCGAAGTAAAAACTCCTGCCGTAGTTACGGCTGACACCAAAATTCCACAACTGATCGGGTCCCAGCAGAAACTGCTCACACATCTGGTTGTACTTCCACATATCTTGGGGGCTATACACATGACTAATGGTGTAGTGCTCTTCAGCAAAGCGGCGGGCGTGTGTCCAGCCGTGTTCATACAGCGGCTGTCCGCCCATCGCAGGCAGTTCCAACATCAAGACAGAATGCCCCCGTTCCGTCAGATATTGATGCAGTGCGTAGTACGCAATCATACTGCCATAGTTGCACTGACTCCAAAGTCCATAAAGTCCTATATCGTACACGTTATTTTCTACCCCACTTCTGATCCTTTTGCCGTTCTCAAGCTCTGTCTCACCAACAAGACGCTCTTTATTGTGTGAGTAAACACCGATGAATGAGCGACTGAATAAACCGTCCCTACTGTTGTTATAACAAAAAAGCTACGCTTTTGGCAGCCTTAACCCACCGTCTAAAGCCGACGGGATTGCGGCTGCCATTTTTTCAAAAATATCTATGCTATCTCACGGCACACGCCCGATCGACAACGTCCCATAGATACCTCCACTATACACCTTCCCTTCCGCCATATTGTTTCCTCACTTTTTTTGATACACCCGTATGTTTGTTCCGCTTCCTTCATCTCTCACCCACTGATAGATTGGTTATGCCGTTAAGGGTACAGCATCCCCAATATACTAATCCTTATCCAATCTATTCTACTCCAAAACTCGCTTTAAGTCAACGCTATTCGATAAAAACCACAGGGCAACCGCATGAAAGAATCATAAAAATTTATTAAAAATGACGCTTGACAAAAATTCATCATCAAAGGAACATTTGAAGCGTTTCGCTTTTAGGCTTAACTTAACCGAAGTAAAAGATTTATAGAGGTTTGTTGCAATATGACGCAAAACAGCGAAATTTTCACCGCTATTATCTACTCGCATACGACAATGATCTTCGTCAAAGGACATATCCAGACACCAATGCAAAGAGTTTTCAATTCCCCAATGCTGCCGAACTGCCCTAGCAAACAATTTAACATCTGTAACAGATGTTATGAAATATCTGACTTCCACTGTTTCTACATCATTGACGATCCTTGTGCTGCGAACCATTCCGACAGCATTAAGATTACACCAATCATTTTTATCAGCAATTCCGTCAACATCTTCCGTTAAGAAGTATTCTCTCTTTTCTATGCGTCCATGATCTTTTGCAGAAGTTTTTGTTTTTGATAAAGGGTAGAAATTCGGTTCTTTTTGAGCCGTTTCAAAGTAAAGTCTTACATCGTCGTGCAACGTTTCCTGATTGCCCTTCAAACAAATAACATAGTCACACTCATGCTCGGTAATTTTTCTGACCGTTTTTTTCTGACAACTCATTGCATCGCTCGTAATAATACAACCTTTTACATCTATGCAATCCAATAATTCCGGCACTGCAGGTATTTCATTGCTTTTTTCATTCACTCGCATCTGACCTAAAACCACTCCGGCATGGTTTGCCCATGCACTTACCATATGAATGACATTACGATTATTTTCTTTGTCCTGCGTGCCTCTTAATGTTTTTCCATCAATGCTGACAATTTCTTGTTCTTTTGGCTTTATGATAGCAAATATTCTTTGGAATGTATCTTCTGTTGGTGTTCCGTTTTTAAGCTCAAGATGATACGTCTTTTTCAATATTTCTTGTTTGGCTTTACAATACATAGCTATTTCGCTCCAATGCTCTGCTCCTGCTGTTACTGCTATGATCGCCATTACGACTACTTCTACCAATTTGTACTTTATTTTCCCCTGCTGCCTGCTGTCGCTTAATTCTTCAAAGTATTTTGTCATTGTTGACCAACTCCTTTTGGTCAATTATAACATATTTCTTCTTCTTTTTCATGCGGTTGCCCTGATAAAAACCATCATTTACCCAAAAAACCTCATAAGAACTGCTGTCCCTTGTAACGATGTTACAAAGGTGTATCCATTCATCACTTTCACAGCGTGATGCCTTCTTTTGCCCCGCAAAGAAATTCACTTTGTTGAGAATATTTTCTGCCACACGTTGACAGGCTTTCTGCAAAAAGAATCTTTTCCCACACAGAAATCCTTATCACACCGTGAAAGCCCTTCTTTCCCTCTTGTCAAAAGGGATGTTTTCATGTTATGATAGAAAAAACACCCCGAGGAGTGACAGCCATGTTATCCAAAAAGAACACCGTTCTCTCGCTTGTGTCAAACATCGTCATCATACTGGCTACGGTCGGTGTTGTCATCTCGTACTTCTGCGGAAACGATGGTCAATATCACATTGCACCCGCGTTCCGTTTTTGCCTGTTCACAACCGATTCCAACATCCTCTGTATGCTGACCGCCCTCATTCTGGCGTATTTTGAAGTACGTTATCTTGCTACAGGAAAACCGATCCCCCGTCTGGCAATCTACTTAAAGTTTGTGGGCACAACGGCTGTTGCCGTGACCTTTTCAGTAGTTGTGCTATTTTTAGGTCCCCTCACCGACTTTGTCTCAATGGTGTTCGGCGGCACCTCTCTCTATATGCACTTTGCCGGTCCCTTGCTTGCCTTTGTATCGTTCTGTTTCTTCGAGAATCTCCATCCCCTCAACAAAAAAGCTCTCCTGCCGGCGATTATCCCTACCGTCCTCTACGGGGCAGTGTATATCGTCATGGTCGTCATCCTCGGCAGTGAAAACGGCGGTTGGATCGACTTCTACCACTTCAACATCGGCGGATTCTGGTACCTGTCCTGTGCGGCCATTATCCTGCTCACACTTGGTCTGGCCGCTGTCCTGCGGCTCCTTCATAACCGCATGACAAAAACCGCAGGAAATATACCGTCCTCACCTGTTACTTAACACCCCAACCTCCATCAGATATACCTCTCCATCCCACAGACAAAACGGCTGTCGTATCATGTCAATACGACAGCCGTTTTGTGTTCTCTGTCAATGGTCCCACCAACAACAGACTACTCATCTTCATGACACAAAGCCCACCAAAGGACAAAAAAGCCGCCCACCGAAGTGGACGGCCGAAAACCGATTTGATTTTTCAGGTACAGCTTATCTTGGAATTACTCCTTGGAAGCCTTCTTTGTCATAACAACAGCAGCACCCAGAGAAGCGATAACAACTGCTACGAGAGCAACAGCAGAAGTGGTGTCGCCGGTAGCAACTGTGCTGGCGTTGCCGTCCTTATCGGTAGCAGGAGCTTCAGAAGCCGGAGCCTCGGAAGCGGGAGCTTCAGAAGCCGGAGCCTCAGAAGCAGGCTCTTCGGAAGCAGGCTCTTCGGAAGCGGGCTCTTCAGAAGCAGGTTCTTCGGAAGCAGGCTCTTCAGAAGCAGGCTCTTCAGTTGCACCGCCAACCTTCTCAACGGTGAAGGTTGCAGGCCACAGGATGTGCTCGTAACCAGAACCGATAGTGATGTAGTCGTCATCGTCAGGAGTCAGGCCTTCCTGCTCTGCGATGGTGTTAGTATCAAATTTAACGTGGATAATGACGTTGTCGCCAACGGAGCACTCTGCACAGAAGTTGGTCTGGCTGTTCTCGGTACGGTTGAAAGCAACTTCATAAGCACCCCAGTTACCGGTATCCATCCAAGCGTTGTCCAGACGAATCTTGAAGGTGACGCCCTCTTTACCAGTCTCAACAACACCGTTCACACCGGTGTCGGTGGTCTGCTTTGCGATCATGTCCTGTGTTACTTCAGGAATAGCGATGTCAGCCTCATAAACGCCGTCACCGTCATCGTCTGTCATAACAACGTCAGGAATAGCAGCACCAGCAGCATCAGTACCCCAGTTGCAGAAAGAACCGGTGATACCAACAACGTGATCCTTCAGCTCACTGGCTTCTGTAACAGCACTAACGCTGACAGCAGCAAAAGAAGAAACCATAGCGGCCGCAAGAGCAATACCAAGAATCTTTGACTTTCTCATTGTAGTATATCCTCCTAAAAATTAAATTGGAAACGCACTACCTCACGTTTCACTACGGGTATTGTACCATGTTTTTTCCGAAAAATCAAGAGGCATCCATGCTTTTTGTTGCAGGAAAATCCTGAAAGCCCTCTCACAAAGAGGGCTTTTTCACACAAATTTCTCGCAAAGCGATCCGATATTTTTGTCTGTTCATACACATTTCCATCAACTGCTCTCCTCGCTCCGTGATACCGCACAAACATATCACCTAACCATTGTGTAGATTGAATAATTTCCCTGCCCTTTTTGCCTCCAAGCACCTCCTTGTGCTTCATCCATGTACCCCGACATAATAAGCCGCCGGAGCCAACACGCTGTTTCTGCTGTTTCCTGCAAGGGAATCTGCGATAGGGTAAACAAAAAAGAATAAAGAATAAACAGAAACGCCCCTCGGCACACCTGTTTATTCTTTATTCTTTGATCCCCAACACATCGTGACAGGGCCTTTCTGCCGGTAACCGGACTCGAACCGGTACGGATGTTACTCCGAGGGATTTTAAGTCCCTTGCGTCTGCCAATTTCGCCATACCGGCACACCGTATGACACCGAGTATCATACCATATTTTCGGCGGTTTGTCAACCACCGGATGTATCCAAAAATCATCATAAAGATGTTTTTCAGCATCCGATCAACACGAGAGTGTGTCACGCTTTCTCATCAACCGACATTTTTCCCTGATCCTAGCACATTGTCAATGATTTCTCTGCCTGTCCCTTACATATACCTGTTGGCTGAACGCCGTTTTCCCCTTGAGGTTATGAAAGAAGTGTGATATAATGGTGGACAGAAATCCAACCGTTAAAACACTATTCAACAGAGGTGATACAAATATGCCAAAGATCCATCCTGCCACCGATTTTTTGACGCTTTTCTATCTGATGCTGCCGGAAGGAACCCTCCGACAATGTTTCGACAGCATGAAAATAAACCGAAAAGCCCGTCGAGAAATGGAAAAGTGTAAGGCGATCACCAAGAAGTTGTCTTTCGTCATCCATTCAGACGACCTGCGGCGTCTTTTTGCCGATGCCGCCTACGAACGTCTGAAAGAAGAGGTTCCTTTCACACTGGAAGAAGCCACCTATGACATGATCTATGACGGCATCACGCAAGAAAACCAACTCGCCTACACGACTTTCTTCTTTCGCTGGTGTTATGAAAAGGACGCGGACGGCACCAACTACGATGCCAAATACTTCGATCAGTTCATCCGTTCCCCCAAGTTTCGGCGTATTCTGGCGAAAAAAGACCCCAACGCCCCTGATCCGCCTGCCGAAACAAATGAAGAGACACCTCCTGCAGACGAGCCGGACAACAACACCGCACCACCTTCTGCCGCAGCGGAACCAACACCGCCCCCTGATGAGGACGACCGCACTCCTTCCGCCCTGACAGACCTTTCTTCCCCGTCTGACGTTTCCATAGACACAGACACTGCTGCTTCTTCGCTCGAAGAAATCCCCCCCTCCCCCTCGCCATCAGATCTTCCGAAAGATACTGACCCCGATATTGTTGAATTTCTTTTCCCGCAAGAAGAATCCGCAGACACAGACACTGCTGCTGTTTCGCTCGAAGAAATTCCCCCCTCCCCCTCGCCATCAGATCTTCCGAAAGATACTGACCCCGATATTGTTGAAACTCTTTTCCCGCAAGAAGAATCCGCTTCGCCCTCTCAACCAACAACCAAGGAGGTAACTCGCATGAAATGGATCGGACGTATCGAAAAGCGTTCTACATTCTACAATTTCTTCCCCCAGCATATATTGGGCGACAACACCATTGACACACCGCATTCTTTCAACGTAATAAGGCAGCAATACCCCTCGCTTGGCGGCATCAATCTCTCGTATGACACCACAGGGGAATCCAAACGCTTTCTCGATGGGCTGACCGTAGACGTTGACGGCTGTATCTATCCCCGCAACGCTTACATCGTTGAATTCGATGATGCCGAACTGGAGCCTAACGCCTTTTGGGACGGCACCATCAATTCCTATTATGAGAAAAAGCTCGATCTGCAGGGGCTGGTTAACCGCGGCATCATACTCCGAAACCGCATCCAACCTGCTGTGTCGCAGGGCATCTATAAGCTCGTCACCAGCGAGAATATGAGCCTGACACCACAAGGCCTCATCAGCGGCAATATCTATCTGAACGCAAGTTCCTCCATCGTGGAGGGCGAGTCCGTTGTGCTTCACCATAACGGCACCTACTACGGACCGCTGACTGCCCATGTCCGAAACGGCCGTGCTTGCATCAATATAGAGTCGGACACCCAGAACTACCTTGTTCCCTATTTTCCGAACCAGCGAGTCACTACGTTTGAACTGCAAAAATATGACCAGTCCAACCATCAGTTTTTCGAGTCCCGTTTTATTTATGTGACGATCCAACCAAGTTTGATGGATATGATCACGGACGAAATCCTGTTGAGCAAGATTGCCGAAGAAGTGTCACTTGATCTGGCACATCAGAATCCGGAAGAATTTTCCCATCGGTGCAGTACCTCTCCCTTCCTGTCAAAACTGCCACAAAATATTATCCAACAGCGTCTGGAACGTATCGACACCGTTATCAAAAATCTCGGCAACTACGAAAAACAGCAAGGCAAACTTTTTGCCGCTTTGCTGGATTTGTACCGTAATGAGCCTTCTGAAGCCTTCAATAGTGCTGTCCGCGAATCCGAAGTCTACAAAGAACAGCAAGAAAAGACCACCCAAGAATCCAGACGAGCCGATGCGGCCGAAGAAAAGAGCCGAGAATTTCAAGAGGAGCTCAACCTTCTGAACCAGCAAATCACCCAAACCGAAGGCCGTGCTGCTGATACCACGGATGCCGCTTCCGATACCGTTACCTCCGAACAAGCCGCTCAATATGAGTCCACCATTGCGGATCTGCAGCAGCAGTTGTCACAGTATCAACAGATCACCGATCTTGAAGAGAAAAAGGAAAAACTGGATCGTGAGGTCGATACCTATATGGATTTGCTGCATCGCTATAGAAGTAAGGTGACCTCTATACGAAATGAAGTCGGAGAAGCCATCAGACAGGGGGCTGATGAAGCTTCTATTGCTTTTGACCCCTTCATCGCCAGCCGGATGATGAAAGCAGCGGCTGAATGGGAAGCTGCTGAAGAGAAGAACCAGTACAACGACAAAAACACCAAGCTGTCCGGCATCACGCCTTCTTCTTTGCGAGGTCAAGACCTGATCGACTACCTCGTTGACTATGTACAGGCACGCCGGAACTATACCCGCAACGAGATCATCAACATCTATATCAGCCTTGCCCAGAGCTTCCTCACCATCTTTTCGGGTGA
>CACZZU010000069.1 GCA_902785765.1 uncultured Ruminococcus sp. | reverse complement strand
AACAATGTGCGGAGGGAAAACGGGAGTGTTTCACGTGAAACAATGTGCGGAGGAGAAACGGGGGTGTTTCACGTGAAACAATGTGCGGAGGGGAAACGGGAGTGTTTCACGTGAAACAATGTGCGGAGGGGAAACGGGAGTGTTTCACGTGAAACAATGTGCGGAGGGGAAATGGGGGTGTTTCACATGAAACAAACAGCCAACGAGAACGATCAAATGTCGTTGTTCGTTGGCTGTTGAGGAGGAAGAGAAAAGCGTATCTTATCGGTCATAGGAAAGGAGGGAAGTGTATGAACATCCGTGTGGATAGTACGTTTCCGTCCCTTCAACGCAAACGTGTTTCTGGTCAAAGAGGGACGGTGGATGTGTCCTCTGCGGAGTGTTGATAGAGCAGATGTCCATTGATACAGACCTTACTGACTTCCCGCAGAGACAGGACGCTGGTCTTTTGGATTTCTTCCAACATATCGGACTGTTGTGGTTTTTCGATGGGTACATCGCTGTAAAAGAAGGTCAGGCTGTCCTCTACATCAAGATGCTCATTTCCTTTTGGGAAGCAGTTGGTAGTGCAGTCGGCCAGCACAAGGTAGTAAACACGTCCGTCTTTCATGGTGATGAAGGAACGGGCAGAGTCGATCACATGGCAGGCGGTTCCCTTCCATTCCTGTTGGATGGCTGACAGCGTATAGGTCTCTGGAAACGAATCTTGGGTGGCACGGAACAAAAGATCCTGGGTCACTTCTTCAGAACAGTGATGGGTAAGGCAGTAGTCTTTGATACGGGAGGTGATTTGTTCGGCGTTCAAAAGCTGTTGAGCGGACAAAGTTAACTGGAACGGTGTCAGCATCATCATGGCGTTGTTGTTTTCTCTCAACAGGGTAGGAGCGGCAGCAGCCGAGAATATGGTTTTGAGGGGATTCTCTGTGCGGTAGTTCATGGTGAAACTCATGTCAAACGGCAGGTCATAGCGGATTCGTTCGATATAGTAAAGACAGTACTGTCCGTCTTCATACACCCAGCGGCAGTTTTTGTGGAGATCAATGCCTTTCCGGTCACACAAGCTTTCGGCCTGTTGTTGGCTTTGTTCTCCTGCATCTTGATAAGCGGCCAGTAAGCCAACCGTTTCGTAGGCAAAGAAATGGTCGAAGCTGAGGGAAGCAGCACCGCCTTGGGTCTCACCGTTTGTTACATTGACGTTGATATACATCGTCATTTCGGTCCTGTCTTCATTCAGACGAACGTCTACGGCGGTACAGCTTTCGGACATGACAACGTGTTCGCTGTTTTTGGTGTAGAACACATACTCGTAGTCGAGACCGGTTGGCTCTTTGAGGTCACGCAGGGAGGCGAGAAAGTTATAGTCGCTCGGCTCCTTCCATATCTCGGTTTCGGTCAAATCTTCCATGAGTGTTCCTACCGGCTGAAGGATGCCGTCTTCATCTGTCAAAAAGGGTGTGTTGTCCTTTTTAGTCAACAATACAGATGCCACAGCAGTATCTTCATCGCCCACAATGCCGCCGAAGTAAGCTTCCAGATTGTCGTTGAGCGGTTCAAAGAAAAAATTCTGTGGTTCGTGGACAACAAGAGCACTGACATCTCCGTCAAACTTTCCGTTAAAGTCCGGCTTGAATAACTGTCCGGCGATCACGGTGGTACCGACCAACGCCGCTGAAATAGCTGCTGCGATCAGGAAGGTCGTCAAGTAGTGGTGCTTTTTATGGCGAGACCGCTGGGAGTGGATGTCATTCAACACACGCTGTTCAATGACGCGGGGAGCGATGCCAAGATCTTCAACAATCGTCCGTTCGTCCAGAGCAAAATCTTCTTCAAAGTCGTCAAAAATGTCTCTGAGATCGGTCATCGTCCATACCCCCTTTCGATTAAGATGGATTTGATCTTCTGTCGGGTGCGTTTCAGCTTTGATTTGACGGTTTCTTGGTTCATCTGTAACACGTCCGCTATCTTTGTGGTGCTTTGGTAGTAGTAATAGTAGCGGAGAAGTATCTCCCGATCGGGGTTTTCGAGGGTATCAATGATCTGCCGCAGGGTGTGGTGCAATTCCTTCAGTTCGCTGTGCTCGACCAGAGAAAAATCGTCTTCCGGATCGTAGTCATCAATATCCAGTATGCCCGACCGGAGGGTAGAAAGCTTATTGATGGCTCGTGTTTTGGCGATGCAGCACAGGTATCCTTTGAGTTTGTCCGGCTGTATTTTGTCAGTGTTGTTCCATAGGGTCATAAATACATCGGAAGTCACCTCTTCGATGTCCTCTTTGGTCATCGCTCCGTGTCCAACATTGTAGATGATGGTCGATATGAGTGGTGTAAAGTGAAGAATCAGTTCGCTGAGAGCTTTTTCATCCTTGCGTTTTAGGCGTTTCGCTAGCTTTTCAACGTCCACGCGTTTACCTCCTTCGGGGCTGATAGAAGCTTCTAAAGATAATAACAGTTCAGAGAGACGATTGGGGGCATACCACCCTCAAAAAATTTTTGTTCGGTGGGGAGAGTACACAGAGCGACTCGATCTTGAGGTGTCCATAGGGGTAAATCACCAAGCAATCTGGTATCATGGCTCCGCACTCCTTTGGATATGGGCGGAGCGGGATGAAGATTATGTCGCCGTAGGACAGATGTGTTCTTGAAAAAATTGTCCAAAGTCCGTGGTATACAGGTGTTGAGAAACGATAGAACAGACCTTTTCCATCACTTACACGAATGATCCTCTTCAAGAAGGGAAGGAGGCATGGCGGTCTTCTACTCAAAGGAAAACAGCACGTTTTTGATGTTGTAGATGGTGTCTGTATGACATCCAAAGGTGAAACAGGCTCTTGAATGTGCGTGATGATGATTGGTCAGTATCAGCTTTTGCGATACTGCAGGGGAGAGAGACCAAAACGCTGTTGAAAGGAGCGGGAGAAATATGGCAGGTGACAAAAGCCGGTTTCTTCAGCAATCTCGGTGATGGTTTTCTCGGTACTGCGAAGCAGGTGAGCTGCCACCTCCAGACGATAGTCTTTGACATATCGAATGAAGCTGGTGCCGGTCAGGGTATGAAACAGTCGGGAAAAGTAATTGGCGGAGTAGTTGATGAGGGCAGCGGCTTGCTCTACGGTAATGTTCTCGGCATAGTGGTGCTGCACATAGTCGATCACCCGCTTGATCTTGGCAGAGCTTTGTTCCAGATGCAGAACAAAGTCACCGGAGCTGGTGCAGAAGCGGTTCACATGGTGCAGGATGGCATACAGGCAGGACTTTACCATCAGTTCATCGGTATCGAACTTTTCACGGCGGTGCTCGACCAGATAATCCAGATGAGGGGTCAGCAGAACTGCCAATTCATCTTGGCGATGGATGTGTATGGGGACTGTTTTGGTGTGGTTTGCGATGCCCTTGAGGTATTTTTCACAGCAGCGGCTGGTGCTGTCTTCCAACAGACGGAAATCGAACAGGATGTTGAAGTAGTCCATCGTCTCATTGTTGAGTTGCTGGATGGAATGAAGCATTTCGGGAGCAATCAGCACCATGTCGCCGGTTTGTGCGATATACTGGTTGGCCTGCACAGTGATGATGCCTCGACCGCTCACGATATAGATAATCTCCATCTCACGGTGCCAGTGTACGGGATAGTTCGTTAGATACTCCGGCAGGATACCCCGATAAACCATGTACGGAAAATCGGGCAGACCGTGTATTTTCGTTTCAAACAGCAGGGTGTCCATAGAAGTTCCTCCCATCGTTTTGTGCAAAAATAGGCGTGTTCTATGCTAGATATTATAGCATACGCAGTAGTATAATGTAAATAACCGAACAGTCACTGTGCTGTGCAACTCGGCATATCGATTGCCCGCAACGACTGAAGGAAAGACCGGACAGGAGGATAGCAGTGTCTCCTCGTCAGGACGTTTTTCCAGCCAATGCGGCGATAGTGGGTGTGTCGGATAGAGAGACGAACAGCCAAAAGAACGGAGTCATCTTCTTTGACAAACAGAAGGGGGAAATAGCACGATGGATCTTAAAGACAGCAGGAAACAGGATAAGCATATCGGCAACACTGATGCCGTGTTGATCGTCAACGGAGTGCCCTACCCGATCATTTGCTTCCTCGGCAAGGGGAAGGGCGGTTACTCGTATTTGTCACAGCACAACGGACGACAGGTAGTGGTCAAGCAGATACACCATGAGCCATGTGCCTACTATACCTTCGGCAACAAAATCGAGTCGGAGCGGAGAGACTATGAACAGCTCCGAAAAATTGGTATTCGCCTGCCGGAGATGATTGACATAGATGTTGATGCCGAACGCATCGTCAAGGCGTATATTGACGGTGACACCATTTATGACATGATTGCGTCCGGACGTGCGGCAGAAGCGTATTTGCCGCAGGTACGGGAAATGGCCGCACTCGCAAAAGCAGCGGGCTTGAACATTGACTACTTCCCGACCAATTTTGTCGTGCAGGAGGGATTGCTGTATTACATCGACTACGAGTGTAACCCGTACATGGACGAGTGGAATTTTGAGAACTGGGGGGTACAGTACTGGTCACGGACACCGGCATTTGACGCTTATCGCCAACAGCATATTCAGGGTGGATAAGAAGCTGCGGCTGACCGTACCACACCTTTTGTACTCACTGGACAGGAACATCTGATGACGCTGTTGTACTTTCCGGTGGCATAGATTCTCGTCAGGAACACCATGCACAGGCGGCGAAATATTTTCTGAAAAAAACAGACACATCGCTGTCAGCGATGTGTCTGTTGGTGTGTAAGTAAGGGAGATCAATGGGTCGACGTTTTATGAGAAATGTTTGTCGGGGCGGTACAATGTTTCACGTGAAACATTTCCGTTCATGAGGTCATGAAGCGGAAGAGGGGGCAGCTCTATACACGGTATCGCCGTTGACGATGACTAGGGCGATATTCTGCGGGTCTGTTATGAGCCGCCGCATGAACCGCAGATGATCGAAACAGGCCGACTCCATGGAAGGATTATGGATAAGGTCGTAGTAATTGATGGGTTGGTCAGTATAACAGGTATCGCCTGTCACGTCGACAAAGGCGGTAGTTGTGCCGTCCTCTTCCATCCGGGCGTTCAGATTGTTGAGGTGGAAGCCGAAGTAATAGACTGTGCCGTCCTTCAGGACGATCTTGGAGTTCTGTTCGGAGATCGTGAAGATGTCTTCTGTGGTGAGAAGCTCCTGCCGCAGGTGGGCAATACTCTTATCCGCATGATCGGCCAGAATGATGGGGTCACCCTTCAACTGAACAGAGAAGGGGGACAAGGTAATAGCAGCGTGCCGATTGTCCGTAATAGTATGGGGAGCGTTGTCCTTGGTCAGTTCGATGGACAAAGCATGGTTTGTGATGGCATAGTTCATCTGAAAGGAAAGCGTAAAAGGCAGAGGATGGCGTTGGGTCGTATAGGTGTACAGGGTATAGCGGCCGTTTTCCTGTTCCCAAAGGGTAGGAGCGGTAATGCCCTGTGTTTGACAAACATCCTCGGCATCCTGCATGATGGCAGTATCCAGCGTGTCGTAGGCGGCAATTTTATCCGCCCGCTGATAGAGCGTCAGATAGTTGGAAGCAAAGGTCAGGGTGCCGTCAATGGCGGCGTTAGCGTTTTCTACATCGAGAGAGAAGTAGATGGTGAGAGTTTTATGGTCATCGCTGAGAAGGTAGGCTGTTTGCTGGGCAGCCATCAAGTCGCTGCCGTCCGCCTGAACAGCTTTTAAGCCGCAGGGCAAGTCTTGACGACTGATTTTTTCCAACCCGTCAATGTTTGTGTCTGTGGCATCGGGCAGAACCGCGATACCGCCGGACGGAAAGCGATAGAGGGACTCTTCCGGTTCAAAAAAATACGGTTCCGGAGGTGACTCTAAAATTCCCTCCCCATCATCGAGGAAGGAGCGGCCATCTTGATAGGAAAGTGCTACGCCGGCCAGTACGGTATGTTCATCGCCGGTCACACCGAGTAACCGTGCCGACAGGTTACTGTCGGACGTATCAAAATGGAAGTTTCCGCCGTCATAGCGATTAACGGCATCCGTCTGACCGCTGACGATCTCGGAAAACTGACCGCCGAGTCCGCCGTTAACAGCTACGACAGTTGTGCCGATGGCGGCAGTCGTAAGAACGGCGGCAATCAGCAGCGGTATCCAGTGTTTCTTTTTTCGATGAAGTGTTGTGGTGGTCGGATGGATACGTTCCATGACGTTCTTTGTGATCCTATCCACGTCCAGTTCCAGTGGCTCGATGACGTTGTTGTCGGAGGACACATAGCTGTGTTCGAATGTATCAAGTACATTTTTGAAGGTGGTTTTCATAAGGTGTAGCCCCTTTCTGTCAGCATGACTTTCAATTGTTGGCGGGTACGCTTGAGACGATATTTGACCGTCTCTACGTTGAAACCCATCGTTTGAGCGATCTTGGGGGTAGATTGATAGTAGAAGTAGTAACGCATGAGTATCTCACGGTCAGGGTCGGGAATCGTTTGGATCAGTTCCCGCAGTTCGTGGTGGATGTCCTTTGTTTTGGTGACATCGCTGATGGAAAAGTCGTCTTCGACATCGTAGTCTTCGATGTTCAGCGGTGGACGCTTGACGGAGGCAAGTTTGTTGAGTGCCCGCGTCTTGGCAATACAGCACAAGTAACCCTTGAGGGTATCGGGGTGTATTTTCGTTGTGTTGTGCCAGAGTGTGACAAAGACATCAGCTACGACTTCTTCGATGTCTTCCTTTGTTAGTGTGCCCCGTGAAATATTGTAAATGATGGTGGCTGCCAGCGGAGTGTAGTGCTGAATAGCTTCGGCAAGTGCCCGTTCGTCTTTGGATTGCAGCCGTGCGGCTAGTTGTTGTTCGTCCAATGTTTTGACCTCCTTGTTGTTTTGAAGCTTCTATCTATGTATAACAAGACGTTTCGGCAAAACGGTAAAAACAAGTGTGTTTTTTGAAAAAAAGCTCTGCTTTTTTCATGGCAAAGAAAAAACCGCCTGTGGGATATGTTCCTTTCACAGACGGTATGTTGTTTCACCTGCTGGAGGATAAATGTTTCACGTGAAACATTTATCCTCCGATATACAGCGAATCATGTTTCACATGAAACATGATATGTTTTTAGGCGATAGCTTGGCTGATCTCCACCTGTGCATTCGTCACGCAGACTCATTTGCCTACACAGAAGTGGGAGAACACCTGTTCGACCACAGATTCGGTGACACGTTCGCCAGTCAGTTCCAGCAAACTGTCAATGGCTTCTTCGATAATAACAGTGACGGCATCAAGTGTCAGACCGAGATGGGCGGCATCAATGGCTTCGGTTACAGAGTGCAGTGCCTTGTCAGCAGCAGCACGTTGGCGTTCATTGGCCAGAATACCTTGTGAAGCGTCTAACTGTGAGGTGCCGATGATGTCAGCCACCTGACGCTCCAATTCATCAGTGCCGTTGCCGGTGAGAGCCGACAGCCGCACCACATGAGAGAGCCGCTGCGTGATATAATCTGTGTCGATCTGAACGGGCAGATCAGTTTTGTTGATGATGGCAAGGGTGGGAGCTTCGGAAAGCAGATCGATCAGTTCCTTGTCATCGTCCGACAACGGACGAGACGCGTCAAACACTGCCAGCACCAGACCGGCTTGCAGCAGGCGAGAACGTGCTTTTTCCACGCCGATTTTCTCCACAGGATCTTCGGTCGAATGAATACCCGCTGTATCGGACAGACGGAGAGGAATCTCTCCGAGCAGAACAGTCTCTTCGATAATATCACGCGTGGTGCCGGGAATATTGGTAACGATCGAACGTTCACAGCCTGACAGGAGATTCATGATGGTGGACTTACCCACATTCGGTCGTCCGGCGATCACAGTATCAACGCCCTCACGCATGACACGTCCGGCATCATAGCTGTTCAGCAGGGAACGTAATTCCTGACGGCAGGTTTCCAGTGTTTGAGTAAGATGGTCGGTATCGACTTCCGGAATATCTTCCTCTGGATAATCCGCCCATGCGGACAGATGGGCAGCGGTATTTACCAGTGACAGCCGTACTTTGTCAATACGCTGGCGAAGCTGACCGTCCATACAGGACAGAGCGGCTCGTGCGGACTGTGCCCCTCGAGCAGAGATAATGTTCATTACGGCTTCGGCCTCGATGAGACCGGTTTTACCGTTCAGAAAGGCACGTTTCGTAAACTCACCGGCCTGTGCCGGTTCAGCACCGTTTTGTAGGACAGCCCGCAGCACCTGTTTGGTGACGTACAATCCGCCGTGGCAGGAAAGTTCCACCACGTCCTCGCCAGTATAGCTGTGCGGTGCCCGAAATACGAGAGCGACTGCTTCGTCGATTGTTTCACCGTGGTCAGCTATTGTGCCATAGGCGGCGGTGTATCCTTTCATCTCCGTGATCTTCTTCCCTGTGACTGAATGAAACACCTTTTCAGCCACCAAAAGGGCGTGTTCGCCAGAAATACGGATCACGCCGATACCGCCAAGTCCATTGGCGGTGGCGATCGCAGCAATTGTCTTTTCCATCGTCATTCCTCGCTTGCTGATTGATGTTACTACGATTATACCACAAAGGCCGGCAACTCTCAACCTCCTTTTTCGCCCCGCCAATAAGCTGATAAGGAACAAGAGGGCGTTACAGAAATGTTTCACGTGAAACACTGGGGAAGGCGTACCCGAAATTTCTAAATGTTTCACGTGAAACACTGGGGAAGGCGTACCCGAAATTTCTAGGGAGTCATCACCTAAATGTTTCACGTGAAACATTTGGAGAAGGGCAGGAAGTTGACTGACTCGTATGGCTTTCCACCGCTGGAGGAAAATCGGTGGAAAGAGGTGTGCCGCTTTCGGCATAAAAGCTATCACGGAAGCACGCAGCTTTTCCACCATCTGCGAAAGGTTGGTGGAAAACGGTACGGTACCTTACATGAGAGGAAATGCCGTGGGAGCAACAGCGTTTCGGAACAATGTTTCACGTGAAACACTGGGGAAGGCGTACCCGAAATTTCTAGGGAGTCATCACCTAAATGTTTCACGTGAAACATTTGGAGAAGGGCAGGAAGTT
>CACZZU010000068.1 GCA_902785765.1 uncultured Ruminococcus sp. | reverse complement strand
TCGCTGTGGATTACTGACCGCCGGACTCACCATATACAGGCGGATGCTGTTCATGCCTTCCATACAGCAAAGCACTGTCAACAACAGGACAAATGCCCGCTTCACGATCCATCGGTGACGGTATGCAAGATACAGCACTCCATAGCAAATAGCAGCACCTGCCAACAGCCGTGCCAGACCATCCAGCGACTCCTTCTTGCCCCATAGTGTCGCTGTGTATTTCGTGAGTGTGTTGAAGTCCTTGTCGATAAGCCGCTGTGAAGTCTGGTAATATCCCCACAGCATGACACCGAGCAATAGCACCGCTCCACAGGACAGCCACTTGCCCCTGACAGGCTGCCCCTCCTTCATGCTGCTCAAATGGTCGGCACCGCATACCAACCCCATCAGTACAGTGATGAAGCCATAACGTGCCGGAAATGCCATATAGCTTCCTGTGTGCCAGATCAGGTTGACCGGTTCCACGAAAAACGGCACCAGCATCAGCAGGAACAGCAGCAGGTCTGTTTGATGTGTTTGTGTGTGCCGCTGACGGTTCAATAATTCTATCGGCAGCAGCGTGAACAACATCCCCGTACAAAACAACAGCGGCAGTACCGTTTCATACTTCGACAGGAAGCCGGACTGTTCCAGCTCTGCAAAGACCGAACCGACTCGTCCTGATGTTCTCACCTGTATGAGACAAGGCAGCCATACGGCTGCTGTCAGCAGTGCCGCCAACAGAGAACCGCCCAGGAACCGCAGACAGACCTGACGGCGATGGGCAGCATCCCGTGCCGATATAAAAAACACAGTCATATACAGCAGGATGAACACGACCACCATGTAGCACAGGTAGAAGTTCATCACCGTAATGGCGGACAGCGTGACAACATACCAGCCAGCGGACGATGCCTTGCCTTTTCGCCCAGACAGGACAGCATCACCTGCCGTATCATGTCCTGTCAGCCGTTCCAGCCCTATCAACAGGAGCGGAAACAGGTACATCACATCCAACCACATGATATTCTGATAGAACAGCATCCCATAGCCGCACAGGGCATACATGACGCTGAACGGTACGGCAGCTGTCCCTGTGCCTTTTCGCTGACAGTGAAAATAGATTGCTGCTGTCAGGGCACACATCGGCAGTTTCAGGATGACCAGCACATTGACGAAGTAAACCATCTCCGTCTTGGGCACGAATACAGCCAACAGTGAAAACGGATTGGAGAGGAAGAAACAGAACACGCCCCAAAAGTTCATTCCTCCGGCGTTCTGCACGCTGAACAGCCAACCGTCCTTCTCGCTGAGTATATCCTTCAAATCCATCAACAGCGGGATACCCTGCTGATTCATATCGCACCATGCCACACTGCCCCGACCGAAGGGATACAGTCCATAGGTCTTGAACACACACAACAGGACAACCGCCGTCAAAGCAGGCGGTACCCACCAGCAGCGATACCGCCCAATCGCTTTCACGACCGTGAACACGCTGTTCTTCATTCGAGTATTTCTCCCCTGCCATCCCCGTTCAACGGTTCGTCATGCCAAAGCCTCTCCTCGTCAGGCTGCCATAGTGTCAGCTCGTAATCATCCACCGTCTCCGGCAACAGTCCGGCCATGGTTTTTTCCAGAGATGCCAGCAGCAGTTCACGGACATCCGGTGTACAATACCCCTCCAGCGATTTCGTCACCGTCAACCGATAAATTGTGTGGCCATCGGTCGGATGGGTCACGACTGCCACACCGCTGTATTCCGAGGTAACTCCCTTGGTATCATAGACCACGGACGCCTCTATCATCTGGACGTCTTCCCCGATGTGATTTTCTGTTTTCCATACCGCAAAAACCGCCTGTGGCTGTGGCAGTGCCGGAACGGTCTTTGACTCGATGCGACCATCCACCACATAGTAAATCGCCACCGGCTGTTCTTTGACAAGCACCGCAGAAGATTCGTCATCGGGTACAGGTGCAGGCGTTTCATCCTCGGACACCTCTAACCATTCGGAAACATCTCTGCTGGTCACACCCTTGCCTTCCGATGAAACACTAGCGGAGGAATTGGTACCGTCCATGACAGGCACACGGGACACCCCTGTCGTTTGTAAACGACTGTCATCCATCCGGGAAGAAATCGTGATGAAGTCCGTCTCGCTGCTGTGACCGAAATACTGCAGCAGCAGTACCCCCGTACACGCCAATACCACACACGCCGCCGCAGAAGCCACTGCCAGCCATATACGCCTGTGTGACGGCAGTCTCTGTCCGGCACGTTCAAGCAGTGCATCGTCCACCTGTCCGATGCTGTCCAACAGGTCAAACACAGTCATAACAGCCCCTCCTTTTTCAAGCGGTCATGCAGCTTTCTGCGTGTCCGCAGCAGCATCATTTTGACCTTGCCTTCCGAAAAGCCAAATCGACCGGCAATCGCTTTCACCGGTTCGGCATACCAGTAGCGACACAGGAACACCCGCTGTTCCCGGTCACCCAGTTCCTTGAGGAAGGCACTCACCACCTCGTCCAGCAGCTTTTTTTCGGTTTCTGTGGCAGGGTCACCCTCCACCGCTGCACACACCGACAGTTCTTCTGCCACAGCAGGCATCTCACCGCCGCCCCGTTTATCGGCGTGACTCCTTCGCCACTTATCAATGGAAAGCCGCCTTGTCAGCTTGCCCAGAAAAGTCTTGAGTATCTGCGGACGGTGCGGAGGAATACTGTTCCACGCCGACAAATAAGTATCGTTGACACTCTCCCGGGCATCCTCTTCACTGTATAGTATCCCGTAAGCGATCGAGTAGCAATAAGTTCCGTACTTGTCTGCCGTTTCACGGATGGCACTTTCGTTTCTGTCCCAGTATAACGCCACGATCTGCTCATCGTCCATAAACATTCCTCCTTTCACCTGACTACTCGTATTTTATCCCGATCGGTCACGATTTTTTTGAGGGAAACGAAAGTTTTTGGGGAAAACGCAACCCAACCCGCCTGTTTCCGGTCTATAATGGTGAAGGTCTAACGATCCGGATCCTATCAAACCTTCGGAGGTGACTGCATTGGAAGATAACCAGATCATCGAACTATTTTTTCAGCGGGATGAAACTGCTCTCACACATACCAGAGAACGCTACGGAAGCCGCCTGCAGGCCTTGGCCTTCCGTATTCTCGGCAATCGTGAGGATGCCGAAGAATGTGAGAACGACACCTATTGGCGGGCATGGAACAGCATCCCGCCCCAGCGACCACAGTTTCTGGCAGCTTATCTTGCGAAGATTTGCCGCAACCTTGCCCTGCATCTGTTGGAAAAATCCAACGCCGACAAGCGGACAGCCATCGTCATCGAACTGACAAGCGAGTTGTCAGAGTGCCTGCCCGACCACCGCTCACAGGATGAAACCGATGAACGGGAATGGGGCGAACGAATGAGCCGCTTTTTGCAAACCGTCTCTCAAGAGAACCGCACCATCTTTATCCGGCGGTACTTTCTGTCAGAATCAGTGTCCGTGATTGCCCAAACGCTGCATATCAGTGAAAGCAAGGTCAAAAGTTCCCTGTTCCGCACGAGGAAAAAGCTGCGGGACTATCTCTCGAAGGAGGAATCGTTATGAAGGACAACAAACTTTTTGCCGCTATGAGCCATCTTGACGAAAAACTGGTAGAGGAGGCTCTCCAAATCCCCCAAAAGAAAAGACACACCGTCTTGAAAGTCACTGCCACAGCCGCTGCCTTTGCATTGATTGCTGTATCCGCCGCACTGCTCGTCAGCGTCAGCCAGCATCCGGATGTAATAGCCGAACCGAAAGTATCTCCCGCACCAACATCGGAAAATGCAGAGAAAACCTCTTCGGTCGTATCGGAACAGCCACACCAAACAGCTTCTTCCGAACAGAACAGTCAAACCGTTTCCACCGGCACCCCGACAATCCCCCACACCTCCAAAACGCCGCCAGCCAACACACCTGACCCACAGACAAGTGTTGCGACACCTGTACAGCTTCCGGTGACCGAAGACGAAAGTTCCGACCAGCTCGGCTTTATCATTCGGGACGGTCAAACCTATATGCAGGTTTTCACCGATACACAATATACGCTGAACGAAGTAATCGGTGCCGCCGATGACTTTCCCGGCAGTTATCGTGACCTGCACGATGACAGCAAGATATATACCGTGAAGGAAGATAACAAGATACTGGTCGTGAAGTTGGCAAACGGCGGCTCGGTCAATCTGATGCTGTGGGAAGATGTTGGTGTTGACCACATGGGCTATTATCTTTTCCATGGTCTGCGGGTCGATCGTTCGCTGATGGCTGCCCTGTCCTCTAACGACGGCAAGACATACTCTGTCTCTGTTACCCGACCGGATTCTGACGATATGTACGACTACGAGTATAACGGCAGAACGCTCCGAGAAATCAGAGACGCACTGCATGAGTCGTGGAAAACCGAACACGGCAAATACAATCCCCTCGAAGAAGAATATCAGACCGCACTGGACGCTTTCCTCCAAGAAAAGGTTGCCTACATCTATAACATCCTTGTCGCTAATGGCATCCAAGCGGAAGTATTCAACGGCGTTCGGTGTGAAGCAAAAATGACGAAGGAACAGTTTGAAGCACTGGCAGCCACCAACAGCTATCTGGACGAGTACGCTTTCGGGCTGCTGTCCATGGGCTATTTTACAGAGGATCCGGATGCCTGACCCGCCTTTACCGTTTCCTTACATCTTCGGTAAGACATCATAACAGCTTCTCGCCTATACTGTGGTTGAGCCGGTACAGACGAGAAGCTGTATTTCTGTCTCCAACAGAAATACAGCAGAACCAGTCAACGTGATACGTTGGTGAAAATGTCACAAGGCACGTTAACGGCAGTGATTGTCCTGTTCTCGTCTCGTGCTTGGTCGGTTAAGTACAAACAAGGAGTCGTGAACCATGAAGAATGAAAACAGGATGGAATCCTACGAAAATTATGTGTCACAGCAGCCCCATGTCAGCTTCATGCAGTCAAAACATTGGGCTGCCGTTAAAGAGGGATGGCTCTCCGAACGCCTATTGCTGACCGATGCAAACGGTCATATCCATGCCGCTGTACAACTGCTCATCAAACAGATCCCACTCCTGCACACCGCCTTTGTTTATGTGCCAAGAGGACCTGTCTGTGCGTATGACGACACGATGTTGTTGAAAAGTCTCACGGAACAAATACGGCAGTGTGCACGCCGCTACCATGCGTTTATGGTACGGCTCGACCCGATGATCGCTTATGACGATACGCACACAATCCAACGTCTGACCAGCTTGGGCTACCGCTATGACCCGTACCGTTCCGAAGATGACCAGATACAATCCCAGAAAAACTACCTGCTTCCCATCCACGCACAGACAAAGGAACAGCTTTTTGCCGCCTTTCATCCAAAGTGGCGGTACAATATTCGTCTGGCTGTCCGCAAAGGTGTGCGGTGTGTGGTGGATAATAACCGTCTGGATGACTTCGACCGACTCATGCAGGAAACCGGTCAGCGAGATGGCTTTTGTATTCGCTCCAAAGCCTACTTCCGCCAACTCTTGACGGCTTTTGGCAAACAAGCTCGGCTGTACCTGTGTGATTCTTCCGAAGGTCTGCCGCTGGCTGGTGCCATCGCCATCCGGTTTGGCGACCGTGTCAGCTATCTCTACGGAGCGTCCACGTCACAACATCGTGAACTCATGCCCAACTACCTGCTTCAATGGAACATGATTAGCTGGGCCGCTGATACCGGCTGTCAAGTCTATGACTTCATGGGTATCCCCCACTTTGAAGACGTGACCCACCCGAATTACGGTGTTTACCGCTTCAAAAAGGGCTTTGGCGGTACACCGGTACGTTATGCCGGTGAGTTCGATCTCATTCTCTCCGAAACAAAGTACCGTTTGGTACGCTTTCTGCTCCGGCGAAAGGGCTACCGCAAAATATAAGCGGAGTCCCTCCGCCGTGAATTTCGGCTTTTGCAGTCGAAAACAATGACAACGGCGTATTGCCCGAACACTTTTTCAGCAATATGATGCACTGCCAGCAGGTTTTTACAACTATTTTACAAAAAAGTACGGTGTACTTCTTTCCCATCTATTCTTGGAAGTGTTATACTATACGAGAAGTCAAAGCTCTGTCTGACAGTGGACAGGACACCATGCTGTGACGGAACCGTTTTGAGACCAAAAACAACAGTACGGCGGTGGGACGAGGTACGGCTGTCGACTCATGAGGAACAGCAAAATGAACCGTTCCCCGGCAGGAACAACGAAAGAGCAGTACCTTTGCGGTTCACCCCGCCCATAGAGGAGGAGATTATGGCAGAGATATTGATTGTAGAAGATGACGAACATATCGCCAAAATGATCAGCATCACCGTGGCGATGGAGGGACATCATGCAGACGTATGCTATGACGGACTGGCGGCAGAACAGCAGCTTCGCCGAAAGACGTATGACATCATTCTGATGGATGTCATGCTGCCCGGACAAAGCGGCTTTGACCTGCTGGCTAAAATGCAGCCGGAAGACGGCTCGGTGATCTTTCTGACCGCCCTGCAAGATGTCAGCGACAAAGTCAAGGGCTTGAAGTTGGGGGCGGAAGACTACATCGTTAAGCCGTTTGAACCCATCGAACTGCTGGCACGGATCGAGGTTGTCCTGCGGCGGCAAAACAAAGTCGGCACCCTCTTTCACTACGGAGCATTAGAAGTGGACGAAAGCCGTCATACCGTTTGCCTGAAAGGGAAACCGGTCGTACTGACGCCAAAGGAGTTTGAACTGCTGGTTTTCTTCCTGCGGCACAAGGATATTGCTCTGACCCGTGAAAAACTGTTGGCCAACGTCTGGGGCTACCGTTTTGTGGGGGAAACACGCACCGTAGACGCACACGTCCAACAGCTCCGCAAGAAACTGTCCTTGCAGAATCACATCGTCACCATTCCCAAGGTCGGCTATCGGTTGGAAACAACGGAGGATACACTATGAAGCTCTGGTTCAAGCTCGCCTCTGCTTCGGCTCTGGTGACGATTATCGCCGTTAATCTTACAATGACATGGCTATTGTCGGTCAACTTTTCCGCGATGCTGCAAAATGAACGGGACAACGCCGCTCTCCACCATGAGGATCTGTGTACCGTCATCAAAGATGCAGTCGCTTACGAACGGTTGAGTACCGATGCCTTTATGATCACAGAGCAGCGTATCATCGCTATCGCCGAAAAGATTTTCGCCGCCCGTCTGCGGGAAGACGACACTGCTTTTCTGCTGAATGAAGAGGGCAGCGTCCTCACGATGATCGGTCAGGAAACACTTCCGGACGGGCTGGCAAACGCTGTTGCGGACGAACAGACTGTCTACACACTTCTGCACACCGCTGAACACCACAGCGGACAGGAAGTGCGGCTTTATTGCGGATCATCCGTGCGTCTGGAAGGAGCACGTTACTTCCTGCTCAACAGCAGCCGCATCACGGCTCTCTATGAGCGGTATCACCATCAGGAACGAACCGTACAGGGAATGTCGCTGGTCTGTACTCTGTTGTTGTCGGGGGTGCTGTTGTCGATGACGAAACTGTTTTTACATCCCCTCGACCGAGTAAACCATACCTTACAGAAGATTGCCGCCGGCAACTACCAGCAACGCCTGCCTTCTCACGGCAGCGAAGAACTGCGTGTACTATCGGAAAACGTGAACCGCATGGCCGAGTCGGTAGAAGAAAACTACCGCCGCATGGCATCTCTGGCCGAAGAACGCAAGCAGTTCATCGACAGTCTTGCCCATGAGATCAAAACACCTCTCACCTCCATCTTGGGTTTTGCCGAATTGCTGCAAATGAACGCCGACCGACACCCCGAAGTGGTGCCGGATTATGCCGCTGTAATTTGTGAAGAAGCTGCCCGTCTGCGTGCCCTGTCGGGCAAGCTGATGGAACTGGTCAGTACCGCTAACGGTACACTGGAACGTATCCCAACCCGTTTAGACGATCTCCTGCAAGAAGTGGCGGCCGCTTTTGTTCCCATCCTCAAAGTCAGGGACGTGACACTGTCAACCACCACCGAACCACTGGTGATTGCTGCCGACCGTGATCTCTTCAAGTCACTGCTGTACAATCTGGTGGATAACGCCGTAAAAGCCTCTCCGCCACAGACAGCCGTCACGTTAGCCTGCCATACAAACGGCGAACAAGCCGTTATCACCGTGTCTGACCACGGACAGGGCATCCCGGAAGAGGAACAGCAACGGGTGTTTGAACCATTCTACATGACAGATAAATCCCGTTCCCGCAAAGCCGGCGGAGCAGGTCTGGGACTGGCACTCTGTGCCGAGATTGCCCGAAAGCATGATGCGGTGATCAGCCTCATCAGCCATCCCCACAAAGGCACAACTGTCACGGTCACGGTTCCTGGTCAATCAGTCATAGACGAATCGGAAGAAGGAGGTGCTGCACATGATGCGGAAACTTCATAAGTGCGGCAGCTACCTTTCCGTCATCCTGTTCTTGGCGGCAGTAGCGGTTACCTGTCCGTATTGGTGCCGCCTGCTGCTGCCGCAGGAAACGCAAACGCTTACCACTCAACCTAAACGCACCAATGCCCAACTCATGGTCATCAATGAGGACGACACCAGCCGTTTTTATCCCCGCATGGCGGCTGCCACCGCCGATACACTGTCAGTCGAAGTCTATTTCCAGAAACTTGTCCAACGCTATCGGGAGGAGGCAACGATTCACTCGGAAGGTACCACACCATGGTATGACGAATGGCTTGGCAGGTATCAGCAGGAATTGGCACATCAACTGGGGATGGCAGTACATCTGCTGTCCGGCTGTGAATGTGCCGACACTGCCGCTCTCGTATCGCTGTCAGAGATCGAACCGTCCGCGGAACAGTTGTTGATACGAGACAAAACGATCCGTTTGACCGATGGCCGACAAAAGACTTTGAGTCTGGTACTGCACTTGCCCG
>CACZZU010000067.1 GCA_902785765.1 uncultured Ruminococcus sp. | reverse complement strand
CTTTCCTAAAACCGCTGCGTTTTTGTAACAAACATTTGCAAAAACAGCGTCCCCCCATTGGATCACTGTTCTTTCAGCTTTCAGCTTTTGAAAATTGATGTCCGTGCACGCTCTGTCTTCGTTATCTGCCGCTGCACGCGGTTACAGGAGACTGATGATCTCATCGGTGGTCATATTGAGAATGTCGCCTTCTCCCCCGACAGCCGTTTCCAGCAGTTCCGCTTTTCGCTGCTGGAGCTGACAGATTTTTTCCTCAACGGTATCCTTGACGATCAGCTTGTAGATCTGTACGCTGTTCTTCTGACCGATACGGTACACACGATCGGATGCCTGATTCTCCGCCGACAGGTTCCACCATGGGTCGTAGTGGATGACGATATCCGCTCCGGTCAGGTTCAGACCTGTTCCGCCGGCTTTCAGCGAGATCAGGAACACGTTCACTTCGTTCTGGTTGAAATCGTTGACCATCCGCAGACGTTCCTTGGTCTTCGTTTCGCCGGTCAGCATATAGAACGAGCGTTTTCGCTGGGTCAATGCGGTGGCAATAATCGTCAGCATCGAAGTAAACTGGGAGAACAACAGTATCTTGTGTCCGGCTTCGATACAGTTTTCTATCAGCTCCATGCACTGCTCCAGTTTGGCCTGACCGCCGTCATAATTCTCATACACGAGGGACGGGTCACAGCAAATTTGCCGCAGCCGCAGCAGGATGGTCAGCATTTTCAGCTTGTCACGCTGACCATCCATACCGGCTAACTCCCGTTTAGCTTGTATGGCATTGGCCAGATAGAGTTTCCGCTGCGTTTCATCCATATCAGAGACAAGAACCGTTTCCGTCTTGTCGGGAAGCTCGGTCAGCACTTCTTTTTTCAGGCGGCGTAAGATGAACGGTGAGGTCATTCGCTGCAGCGAACGAACCGCAGCGGCATCATTTTTCTTGACGATCGGCGTTTCATAGTTTCTCTGGAAGTAGGTGTAGTTGTGCAGATAACCCGGCATAATAAAGTCGAAGATACTCCACAGCTCCGCCAGTGAATTTTCCACCGGCGTACCCGTCAGGGCAAAACGTCTGTCGCTATGGATGACCTTGACGGCTTTCGCGGAACGGGTGGTATGGTTCTTGATGTTCTGGGCTTCATCAAGGAACTGCACAGCAAAGTGTCGGTCTTCATACCGCTCAATGTCCCGCAGCAGGGTCGCATAGGACGTGATGAGCACATCATAGTCCCCCATCGTCTCGAACAGTTTGTTTCGTTCCGCTACTGTACCTGTCACACAAAGGGCTTTGAGCTGCGGGGCAAATTTAGCGATCTCGTTCAGCCAGTTCAGCGTCAGGGATGAGGGGCACACGACCAAAAACTGTTTGTGTTCGCCGTCAGCCGACGTGTTTTTTTCGTTCAGCATAAGAGCGATGGCCTGCAGTGTCTTTCCCAGCCCCATATCGTCCGCCAGAATACCGCCCATGTGGTACAGGTGGAGCGTCTTCATCCAGCGGAAACCGTCCTTTTGATAGTCTCGGAGGATAGACTCCAATTCCTGTGGTACCACCAGCCGTTCTTCATCCCGCAGACTGTTCTCGTAGTCTTTGGCGTACTGCTTGAAGTCGCTGCTGCGTTTCAGGCGGATGGCTTCTCCGTCCGTTTGCAGGCTGTTCAGGTACAGCATCCGATACATCGGAACCGTAACTTTCTCTTTCAGCAAAGCCTTGTCACTGATGTTCAGCTCTTTGGTGAGCATATCCAGTTCCTTCATGCTGTCATCCACCATGGAGAACGAACCGTCACGAAAGCGATGATACTTCCTGCCCTTGCGGTAGGCGTTGAGCATTTCCGTGAGTTCCTCCAGCGTATAGCCAACGGAAGAAATGTCCAGTTCCAGCAGATCACCCGTGGGGCGGATACCCACACTGGTCTGTACGGGCTTTCGCACGCTGATGCCCTTGAAGCGGTCACTCACATATACCTCCATAAATCGGGAAAGTTTCGTCATGCCTTCGCTGATGAGGAGAAAAACCGTGTCATCATCCGTTGCCTTCAAAGGGTGCGTCTTATCCGCTGAATCAAAAGTAAAGTAGTGGAGCACAGCCTGTTTAGCGGCTGTCTCACCATAGTGGTCTTCGTGCAGGCGGTTCGTCGGCGGGTCGAAAGCCGAGTAAAAGCGTTCGCCGTAGGAAAACTGCAAAGTCGCACACACTACGCCTTGTTCATCTACATCTACATAGAGCTGTGACACTAACTGCGGCGGCAGTTGGCTCTCGTCTACCGCCGTCATGTCGGTGTCACAGTACGGCTCGATCTGCCGCAGTACCGTACTAAAGAAGGCAGAAACATCTTTTTGAGCGATCATCAGCTTCTCATGCTCGGCAAGCACTTTCAGGAGTGGTGACAGAGCATTGGCATAGTCCCGTGAGGTCACATATAACTTCTGTTCTTCTTGTGACAAAAAGTAGCCTCGTTCCGCACTGCCGAGAAACAGCAGGGGATTTTCGACGGTAAAGCACAGTTTGCTCCGATCAACGCTTCTTAAAGACGCCCGCAACGCAGGGTCTTTTGGGACGACCGTATAGACGGTCTTACCGATCGTCAGCGTGTCCTCTCCCATGATGTCCATAAACCGCTCCAAAGACGCATCCTGCAGGCTAAACTCTTTTCCCGAATTCCATGTATAGTTCCGGTAATCGCCGCGGCCGCGTTGGTAAATATCATACGCCAGTTCTGCCAGCCGGCGGCTTTTACCGTCCAGTGCCGACAAATCGTGTGTCCACTCCAATTCTTTACCGTAAGATTTCGTGTGGTGATATTCACACGCATCCATAAAGCGGCCAATGTCCGGCAGCAGGTACATTTTGGTGCGGCCAATACGCAGACGAAGAAACAGGCTGCCCTTCTGTTCGTTCAAAGATACTTCCGGTTCAATACGGACAGGCTGCTGCACCTGATCCGACAACTGTCTTCCATAGGTCATAATAAGCTGGGAAATAAAGCGGGAGCTTTGTGTCGATTGATTTCCCATGTATACAGCAGACAGGTAGTCCAGTGCCGCAATGACATGGCGGCAATAAATAGACCTGCACACACAGCTGCTTTCCAAATGGTCAATATCACCGTTCTTCTGAACGCGAACCCGCACATAGGTATTGCTTTCGTACTTCTGGTTCACCGTCAGCCGATAGATGCCCTGTCCCTGACGCTCAACCTTCTCGATATGGTATTGCTTTCCACGATCGACTTCTTCCTCCGGAAAGCTTTCTTTGTAGTGCTGTATCGTTATATGGTAGTCCATGAGGCTCATCCTCTTTTCCTCCCTTTATCCATTGAGCGGCAGATCGTGGTCACTGCCGCCAATTCCTTTCGGCAATCGTCTTTCGGTGGTTATCGGGCAGGCTTATGGCTGTGTCAGCCGCTGATACATCCGCATCAGTTCGGCGACACATTCACTCTCGGTGTTCAGTTTGCCCCAAAAGCCATACGCCTGCATCACGGCTTTGTCGTTTTGCTGATGGGCTTTCCGCAGTTCCGGCGGCATGGTGGTTTCGTCATAGAGGTCGGCAAGGGAACTGTCGGGGTATTTGGCACGGGCATCCAGTATTGCCTGTGCGGTTTGTTCGATGCGGGCTTTCTGTTCGGGTGTCGGGTCGCACCATGGGAAGTTGTTGTAGACGATGGTGTTTGAATAACTATAATCACTTTTTAGCCTGCCACACACGGTACGCATCCATGCCATATGAACATTGGAAGTGAGAACACCAAAATGGTATGTTGAGATAACTTGTAGCATAAACAGCTTATCGCCTGGTATGATTTCCTTCGGCAAGTATTCAATAGGAATGTAACGTCTGTTTTCCGATGATACTTTTGGAATGGCTACATAATCTGTTGCACATTCTCTGACTTCATCAAAAAGTGTGGGCGTTTGTGCTTTTTTCTGTGTTGCCGCTTTTGGACTTTGCAGACGATACTCTTTCACATTTTCAACCCTTGCCAAAACTTGTTTGCATTTCTTCAAATCAGCAGGATGTGCGTTAACAAGCCATAAGCAGTAACGAGGTTTTCTCTGAATAAAATCTTTTCCCATCATGTAAGGTCTGATATACTTTTCGGCTAATGATTCCGTTTTTAATAAAGCGTCCTTTTCTTCTTCGGTCAAAATTAAAAAGCCACCTTCTGTTGGTTTGCCACCATTCTGCATCATAGGAACATCACAGATTGGGTTACTTTTCGCTTCTATAAAAACTGTTTCGCTATCGACTAAATACGGACTGATATTCTCAACTAATTTGATACTTCCATTATCAAACAGCCGTTTTTGTGCTGTGTTCGGTGCGGAACTGAATCCCACAATGACACAATGAACGTGAGCTTTCAGACTTGCTTCACTGTCCCAGCGGAAAGTGCGATGTGCAAAATCAATGTGAATCCTGAAACGGTCATAAAGCGGCTTCCATACGCCTGCTACCTGTTCGCCCTGTGTAATGCTGTTTGTCGATACAAAAGCGGTGCGGATAGAGGTGTGTTCCATCAACTTTGCCGCCTTGAAATACCATGCGGCAACATAATCTATCTTTCCGGCGGTTTTGTAGGGCTTGCCTTTTTCGTCAACGTAGATCGACAGCATATCGGCTTTCTGTTCTTTGCTTTGCAGAGAATACCCCACAAACGGCGGATTACCCATGATGTAAGTCAGTCTGTCCTTCGGCACAACATTCCCCCAATCAAGCCGCAGGGCGTTTCCTTCGGTGATGTTCGGGTAAGATTTGAGCGGCAGAAAGTCTAGCGTCTGATTGATGATCTTCTCCGTTTCGTGCAGCATTTGACTTTCAGCAATCCACAATGCCGTCCTTGCTACTGTGACGGCAAAGTCGTTGATCTCAATGCCGTAAAACTGCGAGATACCGACCTTGATCGGGTCTGCGTAGCCGCCGAATTGTATCTGGTCACGGTGCTGTATGGCGATGGATTCATTCTCTAACCGCCGCAGTGACAGATAAGTTTCTGTCAGGAAATTACCCGAACCGCAGGCAGGGTCTAAAAACACAAGCGTAGACAACTTCTGTCGGAATGCTTCTAACTTCTGATTCCTTGTCTTTTGTACCTTGATCTGTGTGATCTCGTTGAGTTCTGTTTTCAAGTCATCAAAAAACAACGGGTCAATGACTTTGTGGATGTTCTCGATAGATGTGTAGTGCATACCGCCCGAACGCCTTGTTTCGGGGTTGAGGGTACTTTCAAATACAGCACCGAAAATTGTCGGGGAAATTTCCGACCAGTCAAAGCCTTCGCTTGCATGGTGAATCAGCAGGTCAACGATCTCCTCTGTGAATCGGGGGATTTCAATGTTTTCGTCAGCAAACAAGCCGCCGTTGACATACGGAAACGCCGCCAGATCATCGTCCATATACGGGTCACGGTCTTTCGGTTTGGTGTCAAGCACCCGAAAAAGTTCTATCAGCTTTTGCCGCACTTCATTGACAGGAAACTTGACCAGATACTGTCCGAACATTTCATGCTGACCGAAAATTTCTGCATCCTCTGCATACAGACAAAACACCAGCCGCACACACAGCATATTCAATGACCGCAGCGTATGAGGGTCTTTTGGGTTCTTGTACTGCTTCAATATCGCATCGTACAGCTTGCCGACCAATTCACCGGCTTTCAGAGAAATTTCCATTTCTCGCTTGAGGTTTTCACTGCCGCTTTTAACAATAAATTGCAGACGATAATAATCTTTTTCAAGGTCTTTCAGGAAAATCTGCTCCGGTTCACCGTTTGGCTTTTCCATATCGTACACCAGAAACTCCGCAAAGTTACAAGTGATGATCCAACGGGGTCTTTTTGAATAGGGCAGTTCTGCACTGTATCGTTTTGCCTGTTGGAACGGATTGAGTATTTGTCCGTCAGACTGTTTGATGCCTTTGCGTAAGTCCTTGCCGATGCTTTTTTGCTCTATCATTACATGGGTAGATTCAATATATCCGTCAATGAAAGAAGTATGGTCAAGATGTACCTGATCTTCAAAGCTGATAAACTCCGTGATGTTGCTCACACCGTAAACGCTTTGCAGCAAGTCCATCCAAAACTGCTGCGACTGTCCTTTTTCGTAGCCTTTTCCTTCCCATCGTGCCGCAAATGCTTTTGCAGCTTTCTTTTGTTCTTTGTCATTCATCTTCTCACGTCCTCCACGATCATTTCACATACTTATCAGAGCCTGGTAAACTTCCGAAGCACCGTCTTACTTGTCTCTTTTGCACTGGACTTTGTGTTGCTCCTTTGCATGACGCCGATCTGTTCGTTACGCTTTTGCCTGCGGCACTACATTTTGATCTTCTCTATTTTGCAGGAATGTTCTTTTGTATCTTCGTCATAGTTAATGCCGACGAGCAGCATATTGCCGGTGTATTCACTGATAAGACTCGGATAGTCTTTTTGCTTGATCTGTTTGACAGCCCCCTCTGCCGTTTGGTTCCATTTGAGTTCTACTATCATCGCCGGAAGGGAGGTATCACGTTTGGGCAGAAAGACAACATCCGCAATACCGTGTCCTGTCGGCAGTTCTTCCACTTTCAGGTAGTAATCAATACATATAATGTACGCAAACTTGATAACATATCGAAGTGCCTGCTCGTTATTGTAAAACATGGGTGCATAATTGGTGTTCCGCACTCGCACAATGGCATTGACGACCGCCTCTTCATTTCCGTTCAATGTATCCTGCAATAGCTTTTCGGAATCCGATAGCAGCTTTGCCAATTTCGTATGCTCTGCATTTTGCAGCAATCCGTCAAATTCAAGACGAACTTCTTCGTTCGGAATCCGTACACGCTTTTCTTTGCTGTCATAAGCAAGATAACCAAGATGAATCAGAAGTGTCAGCACATCATCTTTGGACTTGAATGTCTGAAAATCATTCTGGAAATTCGTGACGTTCACTTTGAGCTGTTCTCCTGCAATCAGTTTAAGGATATCCGATTGGAGATGTTCAAAGTCCATGTTGATATAGGTGACAAGATTTTCTGCCACGGACGTTTGCTTCCAATAGGATTCATATTCTCCCATATTCATCGCCATCATCACGGAATATGGGTTATATATTGAGGCGGCTTTCGCAAAGGAATAGCCATCGTACCATTTCTTCGCCTCTTCAAAATCCATACCATAGTCGCCGCAGATTTTTTTCACTTCCTCTTCCGTAAAGCCAAAATATCTGGCAAACATATAGGGCTTTACCGCCGTAAATTCTTTGAAATCCGATACTGCCGATTGCCCCATATCCTTTTTGATCGGCAAAATACCTGTCATGTAGGCGGCGGCAACGGTTTTTGATGTGAAGTTGCCGTTTTTGAACCACTCACGCAGGAGATTCAGGTACGCTTTCTGTATTTCGGTATCGCTTTTAGCTTCTCTGATAATCGCATCCCATTCGTCAATGATAAAAACAAACCTCATTTTCGTGGCTTCTACATACGCTATCATGCAGTCTGATACGCTTTCAATCTCTTTTAATGCCGGACAATCATGGATAAGCTCCCGATGTATGGAATTGACAATTCGATTCACCACCTGCTTCATACTGCCATCCCTTCTCATAACATCAGAAACAAAACCCGCCACATCAAGATATATCACGTTATATTTATTGAGATGGTCTTTATAAGAAGCCGATTGGCTGATCTCTTTATCATCAAATAAACTTTCCGACTGACAGGTGTGGTCGTAATAGGCACACAGCATTTTGGCTGCATAAGATTTACCAAAACGGCGGGGACGGCTCATACATATAAGACTATCTGACGTTTCTATGCGGTCATTGAGCATCCCGATCATTCCGGTCTTATCAACATAGTTGCTTTTTAAGATACGCCTGAATCCACTGTTGCCGGGATTAAGATAGGTTCCCATAACACCCGCTCCCTTCTTGTAACGCTGTTTCAATCATACCATAAAGTACGTTCAAATTCAACGGCCAGCGTCAGATAAAAGCCCTGAATTACCATGGCTGGTTGAAACAGTTTTGGATGGCAATTGACACAGTAAAGGGAAATAGGCTATACTAGGAGGGAAAAAACAAAGGAAAGGATGTATGTTATGCGGGTAGGAAAAGGCACACTCGAACATATTGCCAACAAACGCTTCAAGCGTTATACACTCGGGGAAGAAATATTCAATGCGGTGTCGCACGGTATCGGTGCCCTGCTGTCTGTGGCGGGCACTGTAATACTGATTGTGACAGCCGCTCAACGGCATGATGCGTGGGCTGTCGTTGCCTCGGCTATTTATGGAGCTTCACTGATCGTGCTGTACACCATGTCTACTCTCTATCACGCCATCGACAATGCCAAAGCGAAGTCCTTTTTTCGGGTGATGGATCACAACACCATCTTCTTTTTGATTGCAGGCACCTATACGCCCGTTACGTTAGTACCGCTGCGTGGCTGGCTTGGCTGGGTCTTGTTCGGTATCGTGTGGGGTGCCGCTATCGTGGGCATTGTGCTCAACTCCATCGACCTTGAGAGATTTCGCAAACCCTCTGTGGTATGTTATGTGCTGATGGGATGGGTGGTCATCATTGCCATCAAGCCGATGCTTGATACCGTATCGCCATCTGCGTTATGGCTGCTGTTAACCGGCGGGATCCTCTATACGTTCGGCATCCTCTTTTATGCCGTCAAGAAGGTGCGGTATTTTCATTCGATCTGGCATTTGTTCACATTGGCGGGCAGCATTTGCCATTACTTTGCTATACTGCTGATGATTCACACCTGACAGCAGGAAAACCGCTTCTCTTCGGCTCCGCCACCATTGATAAGGGAGTGTCCCGTCCTCCGGACGGTGACACTCCCCTGCTTGATGTGACATCACGCTCTGTGAAAGCCCCTGCTTTTGCGGAATGGCGATGCTCCACAGCCATCGAAATATCCTCGGAGAACAGCCGCCTTCACCGAAACGATACTTTTTGTGCCGTCATCTGTACTGCTTGATTCGTCAAGAATAACGTGCCGGTGGAGCGTAAAGTATTGTGTGGTTTTGGATGGATTTGAGTGCCGTTCGCCGCAAACGCGACA
>CACZZU010000066.1 GCA_902785765.1 uncultured Ruminococcus sp. | reverse complement strand
CTTCGGTATCGCCTTGGGCGAATAGTTCATAGACGGCCGGATCGTCATCGGGAATCCGGTCAATGGCAAAGTCCGGCTGTGTCTGCCGGATCATCTCTTCGGCATCGTGCAGGACGGTCAGGTTCCGCAGACCGAGGAAGTCCATCTTCACGAGTCCCAGCTCGTCCAGCGTGGTCATCGGGAACTGTGTCACTATCGCATCATCGTTCTTCGCCAGCGGCACATAGTGACTGACGGGCTGTTCGGTGATGACGACACCGGCGGCATGGGTCGTGGTATGACGGGGCATCCCTTCCAGTTGAGCGGCGGTGTCGATCAGTTCGTGTACCTGTGGGTCACTGTTGTACAGCTCCTTGAGGTCACGGGAAATCGTCAACGCCTTGGCGATCGTGATGTTCAGCTCACCCGGAATCATCTTCGCCACCTTGTCACATAACGCATACGGCAGCCCCATGACACGCCCTACATCCCGCACGGCTCCTTTGGCCGCCATCGTGCCGAAGGCGGCGATCTGTGCCACATGATCGCTGCCGTACCGCCGGATAACATAGTCGATGACCTCCTGACGGCGGTCTTTGCAGAAGTCCACGTCAAAGTCGGGCATACTGACCCGTTCCGGATTGAGGAACCGCTCAAACAGCAGGTCGTACTTCATGGGGTCGATGCCCGTGATGCCGATACAATACGCCGCCAGACTGCCGGCTCCCGAACCTCGTCCGGCTCCCACCGGAATCCCGTGCCGCTTGGCATAGCCCACATAGTCGTTCACGATAAGATAGTAGTCCACATAGCCCATCGAAGCGATGGTGCTGATCTCGTACTCCAACCGGTCGATGAGCGTCTGGTCGGGATGCTCGCCATAGTGACGGTGCAGACCGGCATAGCACTGTTCACGGAAATACTCGGTGTGGTCACGGTGATCGGGCACTTCAAAATGCGGCAGATGAAGGTGTCCGAACTCGAAGTCCACCGTACAGCGTTCGGCGATCCGTGCCGTATTGTCATAGGCTTCGGGGCACTGCGGGAACAGCCGCCGCATTTCTTCCTCGCTCTTGAGATAAAACTCATCGGTCGGGAACCGCATGGGATTGTCTTCCTCCAGCGTGTGGTTGGTCTGGATGCACAGCAGGATGTCTTGTAAGCGGCTGTCTTCCCGCCGGATATAGTGGCAGTCGTTCGTCACGACCAGCGGGATGTCACATTCCTGTGACAAACGGATGAGCAGAGGAGCGATACGCTTTTGGTCGGTGATGCCGTGGTCCTGCAGTTCCAAAAAGAAGTTGTCCCGCCCGAAGAGGTCACGGTACTGCAACGCCACCCGCTTGGCTTCTTCGTAATCTCCCCGCAAAAGGGCACGGGGAATTTCCCCCGCCAGACACGCCGACAGGGCGATGAGTCCTTCATGATGTGCCCGCAGCTGCTCAAAGTCAATGCGGGGCTTGCCGTAGAAACCTTCCGTCCAGGCGAGGGAATCCAGTTGAATGAGGTTCTGGTAACCCACCTGATTTTCGCACAGCAAGACCAGATGACGGCTCTCACGGTCGAGTTCTGCCACCCTGTCCGTATGGCGGCGGGGCGAGACGTACATCTCACAGCCGATAATGGGCTTGATCCCTTCCTGACGGGCGGCTTTATAGAAATCGACCACACCATACATGGCTCCGTGATCCGTAATGGCCAACGCCGTCTGACCGAGTGCCTTGGCTTGCTGTACCGCTTCTTTGATGCGGCAGGCACCATCCAGCAGACTGTATTCCGTATGTACATGAAGATGCACAAATGACATAGTCCTTCCTCCTTGTGTTGTTATTTCCCTCTTATCATACCGCACCGCCGCCCAAACGTAAAGGGAAAATCCGCCCGTCACGGCGGGATTTCGGGGACAATTCACCGGCAGCGGCAGGGGAAGAGGCGGTGTGCGGCGGCGGAGCAAAAGGAAAAGGAGGTGTAACGGATACAAAAAGTGATGGGGCGTGATCGTTTCACGCACCCACCACCGGAATCTGCCCCGCCGCTTTGACAAGCAGACGAGGAAAGTGTTTTTTCTTTCCCGCAGGGGAAAAAGGCTGTCCGCCACGCCCTTTGTTGTTTATCATCGCCCGCCCGCAGAAGCGTTTCGGAAATACATATAGAGCTGGCACTTAATCATGCCGTTGTAGAGCTTGCGGCGTTTGTCAGCGGGACGACCGAAGGCCATCTCAAAGCCGTCATCGGGACTGATGACGCTGTAACTCCAGCCCTGACGGGCGGTGAAGGTTTCCCCCATGATGCGGTACAGTTCCCGTGCCTGTTCCATATCGAGCAGACGTTCCCCATAGGGTGGGTTCGTGATGACAGCGGCACGGTCAGGTGTCGTGTCAAAGTCACGGATGTCCCGCTGTTCTGCATGGATACGCTTCTCAACGCCGGCTTTGCGGGCATTTTCCAGCGTAAGGGCAACCGCTTCGGGGTCAATGTCATAGCCGTATGCCTGAAATGCGGCATCGTTGTCGATCTGCGACAACGCCCTGTCACGTTCTTCCCGCCAGACCTTGGCGGGAATGCCCCCCCATTGTTCGGCGGCAAAACTGCGTTTGAGTCCCGGGGCAATATGCAGTGCCTTGAGAGCTGACTCGATCAGGATGGTGCCCGAACCGCAAAACGGATCGATAACCGTGCTGAACGGACGCACACGGGACAGCTCCGCCATGGCAGCGGCGAGCGTCTCCTTGATCGGAGCGGTCGTGGCGTTGGCACGATAACCGCGTTTGTGCAGACCGGCACCGGAGGTATCCAGCAGGATGCTGCACTGGTTCTTGAGGATCAGGAACTCGATCTGGTGCAGACTGCCGCTTTCTTCCAGCCATGACACGCCATAGTGCCGTCCCAGCCGGTTGGCCGCCGCCTTTTTGATGAGCTTCTGACACGCCGGTACACTGGACATTTTCGAGCCGATGCTGTGTCCTTTGACAGGGAACGCATCGTGTGAGCCGATGAAATCTTCCCACGGGATCTTGCTCACGCCCTGAAACAGGTCTTCGGGACTATAAACGGGGAACTCCCCCAACAAAATGCGGACTCGCTCCGCATAGCGGGAGCATAGATTGGCTCGGGCGATCGTCGACCAATCGCCCTCGAACAGGACACGGCCGTTTTCCGCCCGCACCTTCTCAATGTCCTGCCGCTTGAGTTCATCGGCACACAAGCCTTCCAGTCCCATCAGGCAGGGAGCCGCCAACTGTAACAATGCCATGTTTTGTGTTCCTCTCTTTCTGTCGCTTGCCTTATTCCTCGGCTGTCAGCAGCCTGACAGCCGTCTCGGGGTCGAGACGGTCGATGCCGTTGAGTTTGCGGTTCATCTGGCGGGTACGCACCCCCACCAGCTTTTCCAAACTGTCTTCGGCTTTCCGGAGTCTGTCCTGCGTATCGGTGAGTGCCTTCTCGAAGTTGCCGAACTCGGTCTTGACGGCACCCAATACCTCCCAGACTTCGCCGCTGCGTTTTTGTATCGCCAAGGTCTGGAAACCCATTTTCAGCGAGTTCAGCATCGCCGCCATGGTAGAGGGGCCTGCCACGTTCACACGGTAGGTCTTTTGCAGATACTCTACCAATCCGGCGGTATTGACCACCTCTGCATACAGTCCCTCAAACGGCAGGAACATGATCGCAAACTGGGTGGTATAGGGCGGCTCGATATACTTGTCGCTGATGTCCTTTGCACACTTCTTGATGGCTTCCGTCAGCTCCTTTTTGGCGGCCGTGATCTGTTCCAGACGACCGCTCTCATACGCCTCCTGCAAATGAGCGAAGCGATCGCCGTTAAACTTCGAGTCGATCGGCAGATAAACCGTCTTGCCGTCCTCCGCTCCGGGCAGTTTGACAGCAAATTCCACACGGTTCGCTGACTTCGGCACCGTTGCCACGTTTTCGTCATATTGGTCGGCGGTGAGAATCTCCCGCAGGATCGCACCGAGCTGTATCTCTCCCAGAATCCCACGGGTCTTGACGTTCGTCAGCACTTTTTTCAGGTCGCCTACTCCTTCTGCCACATGCTGCATTTCGCCCAGCCCTTTGTAGACTGCTTCCAGCCGTTCGCTTACCAACCGGAATGATTCGTTCATCTTGGACTCCAGCGTCTGCTGAAGTTTTTCGTCCACAGTACCCCGAATCTGTTCCAACTGTCTGGTGTTGTCTTCCCGAATGCCCTGCAGTTGTTGGTGCACCGTCTCACGCATCCCCTGCAGTTTCGTCTCGATGTTTGTCTCCAGCGTAGCGAAACGCTGTTCCAACTGTTGGAGACTGCCCCGTACACTGCCTGTCAGGGCACTCATGTTGGCTTGCAGCTTCTCGTCTACGGTTTTCCGCACGCTGTCAAGCTGTCGGGCGTTGTCCTCTCGGATGCCTTTGAGCTGTTCGTCCATCGTGGTACGCACGCCGTGCAGTTTTGTTTCGATGTTTGTCTCCAGCGTGGCGAAACGCTGTTCCAGTTGTGTCAGGTGTTCGGTCAGGCTGCGTGTCATGTCTTCCAGTGAACGCTGTATCCCCTGTTGGGTGAGGGACAGTTGTTCCTTTTGAGCCGCACCGATGGTGTGCAGTTGTTCTTTCTGTCCGGCAAAAAGAGCGGCAAGCTGCCGCGACTGCTCATTACCCCAATGACTCTGACTGGTTTGGAGCTGATGGCTCAAGGTACCCATCATGGTGTTCAGGGACGCATTGACTTCCTGCCGCAGTTCAGCCTGCGACTCACGATTTTCTTTCCGCAGGTTCTCCACTTGCTGCCGGAGGGCTTTCAGTTCAGCCGCCGATCCCTCACCGCTGCCGCCAGAACCTTTTCTCACAAGCAGAACGACCAGCAAGATCAGACACGCCAAGCCGACCGCCAGAAGAGCGATTTCCATATTCCTTTCAACCTCCTACAGCCATCCAACTTCATAAGTGCAATAAATGTTGGGACGCTGTCCCAAACCCTGCCAAGGGGCTTCTCGCCCCTTGTAACCCTCGGCAGGGAACAAGTTCCCTGCACCCGCCGCTGGTGTTTTGTTCGTCTATGACGTTCGTCAAAAGAACATAGGTACAAAACGGTGGGGGCGTTATGCTGTGCCGGCAGAAGTTGCTGCCGAAGGGACAGACGGCTCCGCAGAAGCCGTCTCGGACGAGTCGGAACCTTCCGCAGAAGACGGATGGTCCAAACGGTCGTTGTCGAACTCCCGTTCATAGAGTACGTTGCCCTCCGGGTCAACGTAACGCACCACGACCAACAGCGATTTGCTGTTGATGCACGACTCCAGACTGTCGACCAATCCGACAAAAGTCTCCTGTTGGGCTTCTACGGACTGCTTGACATTCTCTAAAAACTCATCGGTGAGCCAGAGGTTGAAGTCCGTACTTAACTGACGCTCAAAAACAAGATGGGTACCGCCCTCGGCAAATACGGCGGTGCGGATGACCTCACGGCTGCTGCTTTCCGTTTCGTTCAGCTGCTTGACCATCGCCTTGGCGGCATCGGTCTGCAGGTATTCTTCGATGGTGTCGAAGGGACGGTTGTTGTCCAGCGAGAACTCGATGACGCTCGGCTGGAGGGTGTTGGATTCGAGATACGCCGGTGCCGAAGTGTCGGCACTTTCCGGTGCGGATGGTACGGGACTTTCGGTCGTTTCACTGTCGTGGGAAACGGCAGCCGCCGACAGCTCCGACATCGTTGTTGAGTCGTCTGTATCCGATGAAGTCTCCGAAACAGACGCTTCTGCCGAAACCGCCGATGCGGAAGAAACCGCTGTCTGCGTGGTTTGAGAGCCGCAGCCGGTGCCCGCAAGGGCGAGAACTAATAGTGCGGCTGTCAGCAGGATGCTCCATGTTTTTTTCAAGTCAACCTCTCCTTTGTCAAAAAGATACCGTATCTTACGGATGCAGGAAGCCAAACTGTTCGACATCGAACAAGCCCTGATCGGTGATGCGGATGGACGGGATCACGGGCAGTGCCGTGAAGGACAGCGTGATAAAGGGGTCGATGTTTTTGTCGATACCAAGGTCATAGGCGGTCTGAATGATCGACTCCAGACGGGGAATAAATTCCTCTGCCGACAGCAGACTCATCAAGCCCCCTAACGGCAGGGGAAGGGAATCTACCACCGCTCCGTCCGCGACAATCGTGTAGCCGCCCTTGATATGTACCAGTTCTTCCACGGCACGTCTCATGTCGGCATCATTGTCACCCACCACGATAATATTGTGGCTGTCGTGAGCCACAGTGGTGCCCACCGCCCCATGCCGCAGTCCATAACCCTTGAGATAGGCACAGGCATGGAAGCCTGTGGCGTGGTGCCGCTCGATCACGGCGATCTTGCGGATACTGCCGTCCGCCAAACCGTTTTCCAGTTCCTGACGGGTCAGCCGCAGGTGTTCGGTGACGATCTGATGTTGTACAAGGCCGATCACATCGTAGACCTCCTGCTCCGGAATAGCGAACACATCCTCCGACAAGGGAGCCACATGAACCGAGTCCATCAGCTTGTCGCTGTAATGGTCAGGCGGGCACGGCGGCAGTTCCGACACAGGGATGCCGCTCTTGTACACCTCATGGATACGCACACTCACCAGATCGTCCAACACGACCATATCCGCCTGATACCCGCAGGCAACGGCTCCCAAATGCTTCAAGCCGTAGATTTGAGCGGCATTGATGGTCGCCATACGGATGGCTTTGACGGGCGGCAAGCCTAATGCGATGGAACGGCGGATATTGCTGCTGATGGTGCCTTCCCGACGAATGTCGGCGAGGTGCTTGTCGTCCGTGCAGAACGCCAGATAGGAGGTGTGCTTTCCCCAGTCGACCAAGCCCTTGACGATCTGTTCCAGATTGCGGGAGGCAGAACCGTCCCGCACCAGCACGGAGATGCCGCAGCGTATCTTCTCCAACGCTTCTTCAAACGTCACGCTCTCGTGGTCGGTGCGGATACCGCCGCAGGCATAAGCATTGAGTGCCTTGCCTGTGAAGGCGGGTGCATGACCGTCTAGCACCTTATCATGGAAGGCTTTCAGTTTATCGAGTACCTGTGGGTCATTGTTGATCACGCCGACCGCATTCATCATCTCGCCCAAGCCGAGAACGTGCGGGTTGTCGTGAAACAGCACCAGCTCTTCGGCATGAAGCGTTGCCCCTGCGTGTTCAAACGGGGTAGACGGCACACAGGACGGCAGCATGACATAGTAGTTCAGCGGACTGTTGTCAGCCGCCCGCAGAATATCCTCGAGGGCTTCTGTGCCGCCGACATTGGCGATCTCATGGGGATCCGTGATGATGGTCGTTGTACCGTGGCGAAGTTCCTCCATCGCATAAACCGCCGGTGTCACCATGGAAGATTCAACGTGCAGATGGGCATTGATGAAGCCCGGCACCACATACTTGCCGCTGACATCCTTTTCTATCCGGCCGTGGTACTTTCCGATACCGACAATATAGCCGTCCGCAACGGCAATATCCCCCGGCAGTATTTCTCCCGTAAACACATTGACGATCTTTGCATTTTTGAGCACCAGATCAGGCAAGTCCTTTTCCTGTGCTGCCCGAATCAGCTTTTCCAGCTTCATCTTCCTGCCTCCTCTCATTTTCTCCCCCTATTATACACAATCCCTCCACAAATATCAACAGCCGGGTGCGTGACCGCACTGGACGACTCCGGCGGAGTGCCTCCGCTGTCAACTCCGCTATCGCTCCCGACCACTTGTTGAACACACAACCATTGACTATACTACCCGCCCCACACCAATTGGTGAGTGTCGCTCTGCTATCGTCATCCGTCACTTCTATTCCGTAGGAGAACATTCATCAGCGTGGTGTCCCACAAGTTCTTACGAACCAACACAAATACGTCACGAAAGCCGCCCGAGAAACACCACTGTTTTGGCTGTTGCTTACTGCAAAAAGCCCCAGTACACAGCGGCGGGACGCCGCCGCCACCGGCAAGATACGGCGGATTTCGTGCGGGGTGGGGCGTATAATGAGAAAAAACACATCCGCAGAGGACAGTGGTTCCCGTTGTGACAAAGGTGACGGAACGGTAACAGAAAGGACATGGCTATGCTCAAAGCAGCACTCGGTACCATAATCGACTATCTCAAGCGAAGTGACAAAGTGTTCTGGCTGCTGACCGCAGTTGTATCAGTCTATGGCTGTCTGCTGATTGCCAGCTTACAGCGTGACGGCGGCACGGATTTTCTGCTCACACAGATTATTGCTGTGCTGTTGGGCTATGTGGCGGCAGTGGCCGTATCGCTGGTGGATTATCACCAATGGGGTCGGCATTGGTGGGTGGTCGGGGGACTCGCTCTGCTGCTGACAATGGCCGTCTTTGTGATCGGTATCCAGATCGAGGGCACGGATGATGTCGGCTGGATACGTCTGCCCGGCGGACTGACGTTTCAGCCGTCCGAATTGACGAAGATCGGTTTCATCGTGACGTTTTCACAGCATATCGCCTTTCTCTCCGAAAAACAGCGTCTTACCCGTCCGCTGGGCGTATTGACGCTGCTGCTTCATGCCATGGTGCCTATCGGACTCATACACTTTCAGGGCGATGACGGAGCAGCATTGGTGTTTGCCCTGTTGATGGCGGTCATGACCTTTGCGGCAGGGGTACCGCTGCGGTACTTTTTAGTGCTGCCGTGCGTCTTGCTGCCGGCGGTGCCGCTGGTGTGGCTCAAATTTCTGAATGACGACCAGAAAAACCGCCTGCTGGTACTGTTTTCTGCCGATGACAGTATGCTGAAAACATACGGCTGGCAGCAGTACCAAGGCAAGCTGTCCATCGCTTCGGGCGGTCTGTTCGGTCAAGGCTATGGCAGCGGTACCCGTGTGGCAGAGAATGTCGTACCCTATCAGGAGAACGACTTCATCTTCACAGTGGCCGGAGAGGAACTGGGATTCCTCGGCTGTGCGGCTCTGCTGGTCCTGTTGGCTCTCCTGCTGCTGCGGATACTGCATATTGCCGCACAAGCTCCTGATCCGCTCGGTCAAAGTATCGCCTTCGGCTTTTTCGCTCTGGTCGGTTCACAAACCGCCATCAACCTCGGTATGGTACTGGGCTTTTTGCCCGTGATTGGGGTCACACTGCCCTTTTTCAGTGCCGGCGGCACATCTGTGACCTGTTTATACATGGGTGTCGGACTGGTACAGAGCGTTGTGCTGCATCCCGCCGACCCGACCGACCGTCCTCTGTCACC
>CACZZU010000065.1 GCA_902785765.1 uncultured Ruminococcus sp. | reverse complement strand
ATGGATGGCATCAACGCTTCGGGATGGCATATGAACTTTCTGTCAGAGGACAGGAAGCTTGGGGGTCATGTGTTCGAGGCGTCCATGCGTTCGGGAGAATGTCTGGTACAGAAGATGGACAGAATTGAGATACAGCTGCCACGGGAAGCAGCGTTTGATACCTACTCCCTTAAAGAAGCATCAAAGGATGAGATCAAAGAAGTGGAGCAGGGAAACAGCTAATGCTTCTGAAGGACGGATGACGGCCTTGCAGCTTGCACTGCCGGTGGTCTTCTTTAAGCGAAGGAACATTCTTGCCGGACAACCATACTTTAGACATTTCCGGTAAGGCCCTCATGGGAGAACCTTACAACAGGAAAAACGTCCGGCAGCAGATGACAACCAAAAACGATGCGGCAGAGAAAAGGATTTGCCAGACAACAGAACGTCACCAAGACACCGCCCTCCCATCACGGAACATCGTGATGGGAGGGCGGCTTTATGATACGGAATTTGTGTGGTGATTAGAAAGTGTCGTATGGGGAACGGTACTGGCCAAAGGGGGAGGGTCAGGTACGCTTCTCGCAGGAAGCAGGACGATCCTATCCCACGGACAGTTATTGGATCTGTTCGATCACACCAGAAAACAGCGGCATTTTGTCCCAGTCATTTCGGACAAAGTGAGGATTTCTGCGGGAGATCCTGTTCAGCCGTTCGGAGAGACACAAGGTTACCGAACAGTCTTATTCTTTCGAGAGTATTTTGATGGCTGCAGAAAAGTAGTAGAGGAACATCACGCTCTCGATGATGCTCAAGGCACTGTCCAATATGGTGAGCCAAGCGGAACTAACCTCTGTATCGCCTAACACCAGAATGGATATGCTGACACAAGTACGGAATACGAAAATCGTGGTAATCAACGCATAGATCCTCCCGCCTATTGTGTCCATTTCGGGATGACCGAGCTGTTTGCACAGGCTTCGAAGCCCTTCCAGAACATACACCTCTCCCAACAGCGTTGTGAGGATGAGCAGCAATTCGGCGATGTTTTCTATCTCTCTGTTCGCTGCAAAGATAACAATGATCATCGCCAAAAACAGACTGATGATGTTGGAGTAAAAAGCAACCCTAAAGTTTGCGTCCTCTACGCTGGCCTTGTATGTATGGACAGTATAGAGAATGTAGGTGTAAAGCTTGGCAAGCAGATACACTGCCATCAGCAAGACGATCGGCACGGCTGTAGAAGATGGAAGATCCTGCAGGGTTCTTTGGGTAGCAGATGTTCCTATGCTGAGGTTACAGAGGATGATCATTACGATCTCGCTGATCAGCGACAGGGCAACCGCAGTCATCAATTTTTTGATACTTTTGAGTGTATGGGGAAAAGTCATGTTGTCACTCCTTTCGATGTCCCACCTTAATTGTACGGGAAAAGCTCCAATTTGTCAACGCAAAATACACATAAATTTTCGTGATTTGGTTGACTTTATAGAGACTTTTGGTATAATTAAGTTGTATCGAATGAATAAAGGGGGGATCATGTGAATTACATCAAACGACTGTGGAGCAAACTGCAAGGACTCAATATGGGTTGGTTGATCCCTTTAGGGTTCGGGATCTCTTGTGTGCTGTTGGCAGCAGGCATCATTCTGCTTCTGTTCAGAGGCTTTGACAACATGGAAAGTGGATGGACGTTCAGTATCGGTGCGGACATTTTTTGTCTTGCCGTCTGCGTGATGCTTTCGTTTAGCTGTGTGCCGAACTACAAGGATCGCAACGAACACACACGTGTTTTCGTCACCCTATTGACGGTAAGTTCCTTGTCACTGTTTTTGGATGAAATCGCCTGGCTGGTACAAGGGATCGCGTGGCTGCGATCGGTGAACCGTGTGGTTGGTGCACTGCATTTTATGATTGGCTTGATACTGGTCTATCTGTTCTGGCAGTATATACGCCGCGTGCTGAAGATGGAGAACAGCCTGATGACAGCGGCGGACGGCATTTTGAATCTCCTGTTGGTGCCTTCGCTGCTGCTGTGTGCGGTCAATTTTTTCTATCCGCTGTACTTTTCGATAGATGCCGATGGGTTTTACGCCCGCACCGACAAATGGTACATCAGTCAGGTCTATCTCTGCTTTGCCCTGCTGATCATGATTTTAGAGCTGCTGATGTCGCAGGCCTCTAAACGGGATCGCATCGTGGCGATCTCGTTTATTGCGATCCCACTGGCAAACCAGGTGTTTACCGGGATGCAGTTCGGTCTTTCTACGCAGTATGCGTCTATGCTGGTGTCGATCGTGCTGATCTATGGGGTGCTGTTTGCCGACCGTGAAAAGACGATCTCGGCTACCGAAACAGAATTGAGTGTTGCTACACGCATACAGGCGGATATGCTGCCCAATACGTTCCCGTTTTTGCCGAACCGAAGAGAATTTGATCTGTTTGCCTCGATGAATCCTGCCAAAGAAGTCGGCGGGGATTTCTACGACTTCTTTATGGTGGATGATGACCATTTGGCGATGGTGATGGCGGATGTGTCGGGCAAGGGCGTTCCGGCCGCACTGTTTATGATGTCTTCCAAGATTTTGCTCAAAAACTGTGTGATGACGGGGGAATCACCCGGAAAGGTGCTGCGGACGGTGAATAACCAGATCTGCGAAAACAATCGGGAGGAAATGTTTGTCACGGTATGGCTGGGGATATTGGATCTGCGTGACGGTACGCTGGTTAGTGCCAATGCGGGACACGAATATCCGATCCTCAAAACGCCGGACGGCGAGTTTGAACTGCTCAAGAGCAAACATGGCTTCGTTTTGGGCGGTATGCCGGGCATCAAATACCGTGAAAGCGAAATGGTGCTGCAGCCGGGTTCCAAGCTGTTTTTATACACGGATGGCGTTCCGGAGGCAGAAAACCAGGAGCAAACACAATATGGCTATGAGCGTTTTCTTAAAGCACTGAACCGTCATAAGGACGGTACCCCGCAGGAACTGCTGACGGCTGTGGAAGAAAGCGTGAAAGCGTTTGTGCAGGAACACGTACAATTTGACGATCTGACCATGCTTTGTGTACATTATACAGGTGAAAGGACGGTGAAAACCGATGAAAGAACTGACAGTTGATGCGGCCGTTGAAAACATTGAGGTCGTGACCGAATTTATTACGCATGAATTGGAAAAGCTGGACTGTCCGATGAAGGCACAGACCCAGATTGCGATTGCCATTGACGAACTGTTTGGCAATATCGCACGGTATGCCTATACGCCCACTATCGGGAAGGCTACTGTTCGCTTTGAAGTAGAGGAAAGTCCGCTGGCGGTACGTATTACCTTTATCGACCAGGGTGTTCCGTTCAATCCGCTGGAACGAGCCAGTCCTGATATTCACGCTGATGTACAGGACAGACCTATTGGCGGGTTGGGGATCTTCCTCGTCCAAAAGTCCATGTCCTTGGTGGAGTACAACTACGAGAACGGACAGAATGTCCTGACGATCAAAAAAAATATCGAGTAGAGCCGGAAGCCGCCGGATATGTACCGGCACAGTCAGATCATTCGTCATCCGTATGGATGGTTGTTGTGGCAGCCGGTGTTTTGTTCCGCTGTATAGAGGCCGTCTCTCACGGCAGCGGTGGTCGTATGGATGACCACTGGTATTTGGTGCGGCAGGAGAAAGACATAAGAGAGGGCGTTCTTCAATATCATGACATGATCGAAGAATGGCAGCCGCAATCCCACTGGCTTTAGACGGTGTATCAAGGTCGACAAGACGAAAGTTTTGTTTTTACCTCGGCAGTAGGGACGGTTCAGCCCGAATTTACGCCTGTGGAGTTCGTAGGTTATGAGGACGATGAAGCAGGAAGCCCGTTGGCTTTAGACAATGGGCAGTTCACACAATATTTGAGGAGTGTTTGACATGACTATCAAAAGAAAAGTAAATGCGTCGACGATGACGGTGGTCGTAGACGGCAGAATTGACACGGCTACGGCACCGGAATTTGAGAAGGGTGTGAAGCCTTATCTGGAGGGTATCCATGAGTTGATCCTCGATTTTAAGGGGGTTGACTACATTTCCTCCGCCGGTCTTCGTGTGCTGCTTTCTCTGCAAAAGATGATGACGGTGCAGGGTGGGATGAAGCTGATCAACGTGAACGAAGCGGTTTGTGACGTCTTTGAAGTGACAGGTTTTGATGAGATTTTGACCTATAACGAATGACAGGTGGATTATGACGATTTTACAACAACTCGAACAATATACAAAGGAAAACCCCAACGCTGCGATCTTATTTGACGAGGCACATTCCAAAGGCCTTACCTATGCCCAGCTTGATGAATTGAGCGGCAGGGTGTATGCGTATTTGACAGCACAGGGCATCGGCAAAGAGGATTTTGTTCTCATCAACCTGCCGCGTGGTATCATACCGATCATTGCGATGATCGGTGTATGGAAGTCGGGTGCCGCATGGGCGTTGGTAGAGGATACCTACGCACCGGACCGCATCGCCTTTATCCGTCAGGACTGCGGCTGCAAAATAGAACTGTCTGCGGCGAATTGGGAAACAGTGATGAATACCGCTCCTAAAAGCGGTTATGTGACCGCTGACAACCACGATGCGGCGTATGCCATTTACACTTCCGGTACCACCGGCAATCCGAAAGGCGTACTGCATGAGTACGGCAATCTGGAACGGGCAGTGGATTCTATTGCGATTGACGGCAAAAATCCCTTCAACAGCAGAGATCGGCTGGCACTGCTGGCACCGCTGAACTTTGTGGCTTCTGTTATCGTCATCCTGAAAGCCCTCAGCATTTACGGCGGAAAGACCTTCGTGGCCAGCTATGCCACGATCAAAAACCCCTTGGCACTCAAGATGTTCTTCCTGGAAAAACGCATCACGATCACCTTCCTGACGCCGTCCTATGTTCGTATGCTTGGCAACCAGACAGGACCGTTCCTGCGGATGCTGATTGTCGGAAGTGAACCTGCCAACAATGTTTACAACAAAGACGTAGAGCTCATCAATGTTTACGCAGCGTCCGAGAGCGGCTTTGCGGTAGGCATCTTCCAGATCGACAAGTCCTATGAGACGTGTCCCATCGGCAAGCCACAGATCGACTGTCCGATCACGCTGCTGAACGAAGACGGTGAAGTGGTGCCTGACGGCGAAATCGGTGAGCTGTGCTTTGAAAATCCCTATGTGCGTGGGTACATCCATTTGCCGGAGGAGACCCAAAAGGCCTTCCAGAACGGTATGTATCACACCGGCGATTTGGCTCGCAAGGACGAAAACGGCAACTATGTGCTGCTGGGACGTTCGGGCGATATGATCAAGATCAACGGCAACCGCATTGAACCGGCCGAGATCGAAGCCTCTGTGAAGCAGGTGCTCGGTATTGACTGGGCAGCGGCACGCGGCTTTGAAGAAAACGGCAAGAGCTATCTGTGTGCTTATTACACTGCCGATGTGGAAGTGGACAGCAGTAAGATGCGGGAGGAACTGTCCAGACGTCTGCCGTACTATATGATTCCCGCCTACTATATCAAGATCGACAAGGTGCCGCTCAAGCCGAATGGAAAGATGGACAGGAAAGCCCTGCCCCAACCGGATGCCTCCGACTTCAAGACAGACTATGTGGCTCCGGAAACCGAAACACAGAAAAAACTGTGTGATGCCATGGCGAAGGTTCTGAAACTCGAGCAGGTGAGTATCCATGATGATTTCTATGAATTGGGCGGCGATTCTCTCGGTTCTATCCGTGTTATCACCGAGAGTGATCTGCCCGGACTGAATGCGAGTGAGATCTTCCGTGGCAGAACACCGGAGCGGATCGCCGCACTTTATGAGGAGAACCACGCCAATGATGATGGTGAGGCTCCCGAACTTAAAAACGCCCGTGCGATGAAGGTGGATCATCCGCTGACAGTAGAACAGCTCTACATGGTGGATTACCAGCTCTATACGCCGAAGTCGACCATGTATAACCTGTTCACCATGATGAAGGTGGATAAGAATCTGTTCGATATGCAGAAAATGGCAGAAGCCATGCACACGGCCATTCGCAATCATTCTGCCTTGCTGACCACGTTCCACTTCAATGAGGACGGTGAAGTCATCCAACGCTATACACCAGAGGTACTCCGTGATATTTCCGTGGAGAAGCTCAGCGAGTTTGAGTTCAACAACATCAAAGATACACTGGTGCAGCCCTTCAAGATTATCGGCGGCTGTTTGCACCGCTGCCGCATTTTCGAGACAGAGAAGAACGGGTACGTCTTCTTCGATGTTCACCATACGGTGTTTGACGGCACCTCCCTGAAGGTGTTTATGCAGAACGTAGGCAAGGCGTATATGGGTATGCAGCCTGAGCCTGACCTGTATTATCTGATTCTGCAAAATCGTGAGGATGCGGTCAAGAGTGACTTCTATGAGAAGAGCAAGCAGTACTTTGAAAATCTGTTCGAGGGGGTTGAGTGGTCCAGCTATCCTACAACGGATCACGAATCCCGCGAAAATGAAATGGGCGAGTTGTTTGCCCCCATCGGGATTGAGCAGCCGCAGATGAAAGCGATGGAACGTCATTACCGTATCAGCCGCAACGAATTTTTCATCGCTGTACTAGCCTTGGCGATCTCTATCTATAACGAGGAAGACAACATTAAACTCTCGTGGATCTACAACGGACGAGAGGATATGCTTGCCATGAACTCCGTTGGTTTGTTGTTCCGTGATTTGCCGATCGGTATCCGCTTTAAGGATAACATGACACTGCGGGAACTGTTTGCTGATGTTCACGACCAAGTGCAGAAAGGCATTGAGCATAGCTGTTATCCGTATGTGGATATTCATAATCAGGTCGGCGGTCAGGTAGCGGCCTATCTGCTTTATCAGCAGGACATCCGTGACATGGGCGGTCTTGAGGGCATGAATGTAGAGACGGTAGACATCCGGCAGAATCAGGCGGCATCACAGACGATTCTGGATATGGAGATTCTTGACGGTAAAGACGGTTTGGTTCTGATGATGGACTACACAGCAAGTGTGTACGACGATGAGAGCATGGAACGCTTCAAGGACACCTTTATCCGTGTGGCACAGGGACTGGTGACCCACAATTCGCAGAACGATGTTACCATCGGTGAGCTGCGGAAAAAATACAGCAACAGGAAGACGTTCTTCGACATCATCAAAGGAGTGTTCAGCAGAAAGAAATGAGTGAGAATAACAACGAAGCCCGCAGGATGGTCCGCCAACGCTACGGAGAGAACCATCCTGTCACAGGGGCGTATGATCCATCACGGACCGTGCAGTGTCAAAACGGTCTCTTTGTGGGTCGCAGAGCGGGAAAGATACTTGCCTTCAAAGGGATTCCTTTTGCCAAGCCGCCGACCGGCCAATTACGCTGGCAGGCACCGCAGCCCGTAGAAAACAGCAGCAGTGTCTTTGAAGCGTATTATAACGGGAAAACCCCGATTCAAACCGAGTGGATGACCGAGAGGGCTTCTTATTATCCTCAGGGAGAGGACTGTTTGTACCTCAATGTCTGGCTGAACGAATCGGACAAAAGTCCGGGCAAGCCGGTGATGGTGTTTTTTCATGGTGGTTCCTACGGTTGGGGCGGTACTGCCGACCCGATTTATGACGGCGAAAACTTTGTCCGCCGACAGAGCGATATTGTTTTGGTGACGGTTGGCTACCGTGTCGGCTTGATGGGTTTTGTGGACTTCGGTGACCTTCCGGGCAGTGAGGATTTTCCGGATGCTCCGAACCTTGGTCTGCTCGACCAGATAGAGGCTCTGCGTTGGATCCGGAAGAATATTGCCGCTTTTGGCGGCAATCCCGACAACGTCACCATTTTCGGAGAATCTGCGGGCGGCGGAAGTGTTTCGCTGCTGCCGATCATTCCGTGTGCGAAAGGTTTGTTCAAGCGTGTGATCGCAGAGAGCGGTTCGGTGGCACTCACCTTTTCCAAAGAGGAATGCCGTGTCTTTACGGCACGTCTGCTGAAGGAGACCGGAGCCACTTCCATGCAGGATCTCATGAGCCTGACGGAGTATGAGCTGATGCGTGTCAACGAGAAGGTCAACGCTATCAACAACTTTCCTCAACGGGACGGCAAGTTGATCCCGCTGGATCCGTATCTGCCGTACCAAAGGGGCGAAACTGCCGATGTGGATATGATGATAGGCACCAACGCTAACGAGATGAACTACTGGATCGGAGAGGTCGGCGGGATCGTACCCTATTGCCTGACGATTCCCGTGAAGTTTGAAAATGATCGGAAGATGTTGAGCCCTGTGGAAAATGAGCGTGTCCGACTCTTTATGGCCGGTCTGAAGGGGCACAGTGTGTGGCGGATGACGGAATTTTACAATGAGACGATGTTCCGTCTGCCGGCGATCCGTCAGGCGGAGGAACACGCCAAAAACGGCGGCAGGGCGTATGTATATTACTGGACGGTGCCCTCTGTGATTCCTCTCCGCAAAGCGTGTCATGCGGTGGAGCTGGCCTATGTGTTCGGGAATCTGGACGAAACAATCTACACCGGTCGGCGTGCCGATGAGGTACTTTCTGACACGGTGATGCAGCTCTGGGCAAACTTTGCCCGAACCGGTGACCCGTCCACGGATAAGCTGATATGGCAGCCTTATGACGGAACCCAACGGATTTCCATGGTACTATCCGATACACCGCATCTGGCGAAGGATATTCTGTCACGACAGCGAAGACTCCTTTCGCCGCTGCTGACACGCATGATTAATCCGTCCTACGCCACATTGGACTACAACGTGCCTTGTGTACACAAAGTGGTTGCGGGCGGGCTGCTGGCTCTGGCAGGCGTTGCGGCGGCGGTATATCTTGCCGCAAAGCACAAAGACACCTGTTAAGAGAATGTGTGAGCCGTTCGGCGGCACGGGCAGTGTTGTTGATGAAAGACAGGAAAGTCATCGGGACATGACACGGTACTTCTGCCTTGCCAAAAGTCAGAGCTGCCGGACACTTCTTTCGCCGGTCATTCGTTGGAGATAACATCGTCCGGCGGCTCATGCCAGCCCGTGCAGTGTGTATGGGCGGGTGACACAGAAAATACAAGCCGTCCGATACGTTCGGATGAGCCAATCGAGTAGGAGGCTACCCATTAGTTGAGTAGCCGACCTCTCACACCACCGTGCGTACCGTTCGGTACACGGCGGTTCAATAGTTTGAGTGCAGTACCTTGTATCTTTCGAGTATGTCATCATACCCGACTGATGCAAGGTATTTGTTTGTTAATGACTTATGCAGAATATGGCTGTCGGCTATCCGCCAATATGCCTTCCTGCTGTTC
>CACZZU010000064.1 GCA_902785765.1 uncultured Ruminococcus sp. | reverse complement strand
GTCCTCGTAACCTACTAACTCCACAGGCGTAAATTCGGGCTGAACCGTCCCTACTGTTGTTATAACAAAAAAGCTACGCTTGTGGCAGCCTTAACCCACCGTCTAAAGCCGACGGGATTGCGGCTGCCATTTTTTCAAGACACTCTGCTCTTCTCACACAACGAAGGGGGACAGAGGTGCGAAGGCTCGGTGGCTGCTTTTTGCGAAACACAGACACCGACCGAACCGACAGACACTCATTCCACATCAGGCGAGAGTGGAAAGGGCGGTGTCAATATCAGAGATAAGGGTGTCGAAGAGCTCGAGGCGGTTGTTTGGAATATCGTACTTCATTTTGGCGAGCCGCTCAAACAGACCAAATTCCATGATACGGGAGATAGGGATCGCCATGGCGATGACCTTCTTGGCTTTGGTATATAGGTGCAGGATCGCTTTCATCATCAGTTTTTGTTTTTCCAATGGTACGAAGGTATCGTCAGCATGGAAGGCATTTTGCTGCAGGAAACCAACACGGATGGCCTTGGCGGTTTCGATGACCAGCTTTTGGTCATCCGGCAGCACATCCGAACCGATCAGTTTAACGATCTCCATGAGGGAGCTTTCTTCGTGCAGCAGAGAGGTGATACGATTACGGTACTTGATGAAGTCATCACCAAGGTGTTCTCTGAACCACGGATCAAGGTCGGTGAAGTACTCGCTGTAGCTGTTCATCCAGTTGATGGCGGGATAGTGTCGGGCATACGCCAGTGACTTATCCAGTGCCCAGAAACAGCGGGTAAACCGCTTGGTGTTTTGGGTGACCGGTTCCGAAAAGTCTGAACCCTGCGGCGAAACGGCACCGATGATAGTGACCGAACCTTCGCTGCCGCACAGCGTATCGACGCGGCCGGCACGTTCATAGAATTCGGAGAGCCGAGAGGGAAGATACGCAGGAAACCCTTCTTCGGCAGGCATTTCTTCAAGGCGACCGGAAATCTCACGGAGGGCTTCTGCCCAACGAGAGGTCGAGTCAGCCATGATGGCGACATGATAGCCCATGTCACGATAGTATTCTGCCAGTGTCAGACCGGTGTAGATCGAGGCTTCACGGGCAGCAACGGGCATATTGGAGGTGTTGGCAATCAACACCGTTCGGTCTGTCATGGGACGACCGGATTTTGGGTCGATCAGCTCGGAAAACTCATCCAGTACCTGACTCATTTCGTTGCCGCGTTCTCCGCAGCCAACATATACGATAATGTCGGCATCACACCACTTGGCCAACTGGTGTTGTGTCATGGTCTTTCCGGTACCAAAACCGCCGGGAATAGCCGCTGTACCGCCTTTGGAGATCGGAAACAGGGTATCAATGACACGCTGACCGGTAATCAGTGGCACGGTTGCCGGCAGACGGGTCTGGCAGGGACGGGCACTGCGTATCGGCCATTTCTGACACAGCGTCAGACTATGTTCATGGTCATGCTCGTCCCGCAGGGTGACGATGGTATCCATGAGTTTGTATTTGCCGTTGGGAGCGGCATGAATGACGGTGCCGCTGACGGTGGGCGGCACCAAGAAGCGATGTTCGATGATCGCCGTTTCGGGGCAGGTGGCATAGATCATACCGCCTTTCAGGGTATCGCCCTCTTTTACGCAGAGGGTCACGTCCCATTCCTTTTCCAGATCAAGGGCAGAGACGGCTGCCCCGCGGGTGATAAATGAACCGCTGGCGGCTTCAATCGCTTTAAGAGGACGTTCGATACCATCAAAGATATTGTCAATAATGCCCGGTCCCAGAAGGACGTTCATAGGGGAACCCGTTCCATAGATCGGGTCGCCGGGCTTGAGTCCGGTTGTTTCTTCATAGACCTGAACGGTCGTGAACCTTTCGTTGATGCCGATAATTTCACCGACCAGACGGGCTTCTCCCACATAGACCATTTCCATCATGGAAAAGGCACGGGTGTTCTTGACGGTAACAACAGGACCGTTGATTCCGTAGATCACATCATTGGTTGTCATGTTTCTTTCCATCCCATCTGTTTCATGTTTCGGTAACGGTCAGGCCGGAATGTTCATAAAACCATTCCCGCTGCTGTTCCAGACGTGTGTCGATGGTTTCATCGGCCACTAATCCACGGCTGCGGCTATGACCCATGATACCGCCGATCTGAATAGTATCCGAGGGCAAAACTTCACAGTTCTGACCAAAGTAGTCCCGCAGCTTTTTCTTGTACTTCAGGTCGCATTCACGGACATACAGCACTACGTCCTCTGCTTTAAGTACACGGCTGATGTTGACAGCACATTTGGTGAGGAAGGCGGGATATTGGTCGCTTTCGGTAAAAGCGGACAGCTTGCGGGTGGCTTTGGCAAACACTTCGTCTTCAATTTGTTGTCGGCGGGTAAAGACCCGCTGTTTGCCTTCGGCAATTGCACGAGAAGTATCGGCGGCGATGCGGTTATTCACATCTGCCATGGTTTTCTGTATCATCAGGTATGCGTCCCGCATCCCTTCCTCTTCAGCGGCGTTCAGTTCCCGCTCCTTAAAGGCTTCGGCTTCGCTTCGCAGGCGGCCGCGCTGTTCTTCGGCGTACTTTTCGATTGCCTGCAGGAAATTGTCTGTCTTGCTCATCGTATCAGGCATATTTTCACCTCCGTGACCGCTCAAATTTTCACGCCGATGGCTTCCCGCACATAGCGTGTGATAGAATCCTTGGCTCGACCGCTGCCGTGGCGGTCGGGTATTTCGACAATGAGAGGCTGCTTGCGGTTGAGTTTCAGGTCATACACCAGTTCCGGACACAGCCCTACGAGCCGTTCGGTCATCAGGATCACCGCTACGTCGTCCCGCTGCATCGTTTCGAGCAGGGTCTTGCGGACTTCGGCTTCCTCATGGACGACCACGCCATCAATGCCGGCTAGGTGCATTCCCATCAGCGTATCTACATTGTCGCTGATTAAATAGAACTTCATAAACGGTTCACCCGCCTTTATCGATCAAACCTTGCTGATGATGAGAATCGAAACCAGCAAGCCGTAAAGGGCAACACCTTCACCCAGAGCAACGAAAATCAACGCCTTACCAAAGGCTTTGGGGTCTTCGCTGGTAGCACCGATAGCGGCCGGTGCCGCATTACCAACGGCAATACCACCGCCGATACCGGAAATGCCGGTGGCCAATGCGGCACCGATCATCGCCAGACCAAAGGCGGAACCGTCCTTGGCAGCATTCGCAGCGGATGCGGGATCGGTTTCAGCGGCAAAAGCAGCAACAGCGGCTGTGGACAGACAAACGACACTGACAGCGGCAAACGCTGCCAACTGGGAGAGAACAGCCCTTTTGCGGGTGTGTTTTTTGAGGGTGACGCTCTTGTAGGCATACAGCACCGAGCCTACCAAGAAGATGACGGGAACAGCCATTAAAATATACTCCAACATAACAAAATCCTCCGTTACAAATTTTTGTGTTCCTGCCGAAAGCAGCTTTTACCGGGCCTTCGCCGATATAGAAGCGGCTGAAGATCTCGTAGTAATCAAGTCTCAAGACCTGAATGGCGACCAGCAGGGCTTCCAATGCCATTACAATGCCGTTGCCGATGATGAGGATCAGCGTGTAGCCGACCACGCCGCCAACCATTTCTGCCAGTGTGAAGACTACCAGCATCATGCCGGCATGTACCAGAATATACGCACCGACACGCAGGAACGACATGGTATTCGTGACGTAGCTCAGGCACATTTCAAACAGTTCAAAGAAGCTCTGCACGCAGTATTCACCCCAACTGGTCGGCTGCCAGTTCTTTTTGCCTTCGCATAACCTGCCCAGTGGTTCCCGCAGGAACATCAGGATCAGCGGCAGCACGATCAGCCCCAGAATATAAGCGATATTCATCACGGAAATACCGAGCAGCATCTGGCAGACCAGTCCTGCGACCAAAGAAATGTAGAACACAAAGCCGGCGATGCCGTTGGCTCCGAAGAAGGCACTCTCATAGTCTCGTCGCTTGAGGGAAGAGACGATATTCACGATCATTGCCAGTGCGATGGTGACAATGCCGATCGCTACTGAACCGTAGATGATGAGGTTGATGCTGTCGGCTTCCATGACTTCAATGAGTTTGCCCTTGGTGCCGAAGAGGGCTTGGTGTACCGGTGTGAGTAAATCTTCAAAACCGAAGACCGAGCCGTACAGGAAGCCGAAAATCATACCCATGATGCCGCAGGGAACCAGGATACGACCGATTTCCATTTTCTTCAGTTTGTACATCAAGGCTCCCACGATGGCAACGATGAGTCCCTGACCAACGTCACCGAACATGATGCCGAAGAACAGAGTGTACGTCAGGGCAACAAAGGTGGTCGGATCGACCTCGTTATGGCATGGCAAGCCGTACATCTTTACATAGAACTCGTACCGTCGGATGAAGGGTGGGTTCTTGAGGATGACGGGCGGCTTGACTTTTTTGATTTCCTTGGCATCACTGATAGAATACTCGATGCTTTGGATGGTATCCAGCTTTTGCGTGAAGTACTTTTCCTTGTCAGAAGGGATCCAGCCGACAAGGATGAAGCTTTTGTGATAGCGGTAGGCATAGCGTTTGATCTCGTTGTAGGAATTGAGTTCCTCCAGTTTAGCATAGGTAGCCATGCAGGAAGATTGTTCCTTCTGCCAGAAGGCTGTCAGTTTTTCCTGTTCCTGTCGGAGTTCCTCCTCCAATGATTGCTGCTTTGTCTGCAGATCTTTTAAGTAGTCGTCGGGCTTGCCGGCGATTGGCGGCACTTCCAGCCGCTCAAAGAAGAGGGAAGAAAAGATACGGTCGATTTCGGCTTTTTGCTCGGGAATGGTAAAATACGCACCCCAGTAGTGTGTCTCGTCATTCGAGAACGGGAAGAAAATGGCGTAGCGGTTTGAAGAATAAGCTGACAGCTTTTCATAGCTTTCTTTGGGAAGACGTCCAAAGTTCGGTGTGATGTAACGGCAGTTGAAGATCTCCGTGAAATCAATGTCACTGCCTGTAAAGTGTTCCACCTGTTCAATGGAACGCTGGTGATCTTCGATCGCTTGTTCCAGCAGCAGCTTACGGCTGACAATTTCTTCCGTTCGGCGAACAAAGGTATTGACATAGTCCAGCAGGGCATCGGTAGTGGCAGGGGCAGACGATGCTTCAGCTGTGTCGTTCAGCGGAAACCCGCCCAGCTCACAGGCATTTTTCAATTGCTGGATGGGCTGTGTGTAGGGATTCTTGTCGCCAAGCGGTACAAAGTTTTTGGTGTCGGAATAAAACGACATCGCATCGTCCGGCTGAAAACAGCAGGCATTGCCGCAGAATTGGATGACCTCATCCAGTTCGGGCAGCATACCGATGATACTGATGGCTTTTACCGGTTTAACAGACAAAGTATCACCTCCTTGAATATCAATTTATCGGACGGGCAGCTTCTGTTTTTCTTCGGGAGCCAATCCATAGCGGGTCGCTTCGATCAGATTGATGATATTGCGAACTTCGATCTGCTTGAGATAGATGTAAGAAATCATAACGATGGTCGGATTTGGCGACAACCGCAGATGATGCTTACAATAGTCATTGATCAGTGCATAGGAAATCTGTGTTTTGTCGTAAAATGACAGTTTAGACAGTGCTTTGCCGAGATAGGTGTCCCGTGCCAGCTCATACACATCGCCGATGTCTTCCGCTGCACACAGTTCTTCAATGTTTTTTTTGTTCAGGCGGCCATAGGGAATGAGAAGCGAACGCACGGTATCCGCCTTGAAGCGGTGGTACTTCTTTAGCCGCAGGATACGCTCCAGATTTTCAAAATCGAACACGGCATAGAACAGGTTTTGCAGTTCTTTTTGTTCGGTCTTGTTTGGCAGCTTGGCCACGGCTTCCATCGCCATGCTGTAGTTTTTGTTGTGCAGGGCAATCTCGATCACGGCAACATTCGCAGACTGACCTTCTTTGGGACGGTAAGTTTGCAGGACGGCATAGTACTTCGTGTGTTGCAGGACATTCAGCAGCTCATCATAGGAACGCACTGTTGCCAGTTGCTTGAGGCTGATACTGGTGTAGTTGTCCAGACGCAGCGGAATGGACAAAGCGAAATCTTCGGCTTTACCGATATTCAGCATGATGAGACAATGCACGATCTGCTCAATATCCAGTCGGGCGGTCACAAAGTCCGTTACCGCCAAAGCGTTATCCGTGGTGTAGCGGGCGAGTGCCTGTACATCGGCATACAACTCCTGCCGGAGCAGCGGCTCCAACTGACCACGGTGGATCTCACTTTCGATCAGGCCGGTGAGTGCTTTGTGGTAGCAGGTATGGGTCTTGAGATAGCCGGCGACCTCCGGAACGGTCTTACATTCTACGATCTGTCGGTAGTCCTCCTCTTTCAGGCAGCGTCCATACATCGCCCGTGATTTGGCGAGTACGGCATTACACGATTTGGAAGGCATCTCTGTATCACAACTCCTTTCCTGAAACGGCTATTCCGTCAGTACACGCTGTACGATCGTATCGACCCACGCATCGCCTAAACGGTCATAGTCGGTTTCCATCTTCTCAATGATAGCACGGTTACGGGTCTCGGCCTGCTGCAAAGCGGTATCGGCCTTTTTCTGGGCAGCTTCCCGATTGATGGCAATCCGCTTTTTGGCACGTTCCAGAAAATCGGTTTTGATGCTCTCGCGTTTGGCGATGATCTGGTTCTCATAATCGAGCTTGTTCTTCTGTGCCTGCTCTGTCATGTCACGAGCCTTCTTGTCCATTTCCACAATTCTGGCTATCATGTCTTCCAAAGCTATACACCTCCTTATATCAACAGCAACGCTGATCGGTCATGCGGGAGAGAGTATCTTTTGAGGAGTAACGTATATCTCTCCGGATGGTCTTGTTTCTCTCCGCAGAAAACGGCAGTGTCTCAACGTGTGTTCCGTAGGAAACACAGAAGCCGGCCCGATCATGCAATCGGTCGCAGGAGGAACCTGTGTTTGTGTGGGAACGGCTTTTGCTGTAAGCTTGCGATTCCTTTTGCTGCTGCAGCAGCGGTGGTTGATCGTGCCGTCCACAGTGTGAACTCCCTGTTCGGTCATGGTTGCTTTTTCATCCCCCATTATACTCCATTTCTTTCCGTTTTACAAGTGACAAATCCGGTTTCCTGACTAGAAACCATGTATCATGATGCGGCGAGTCTCTTTTGGCTGACCGAAAAAAAAAGCCCCATCCACTTAAAGAAAAGTGGTGGGGCAAAGCAGAAGCGATACGTTCCCAAATCCTATCAGTCATCATGGAGGGAATGGCACAAAACATCGGATGTGCCGCATCAATAGTTGCCGAGGAAGGAGAAGTCGATGAGATCTTCTGAAAGAGAACAGAGCAGGGAAAGGGTGCGGGGATCCTTCACGGTACCGGTGAAATCGAGGTAGAAAAGGTACTCAAAGTTGGTGTTAGGCTTGGGACGGGACTCGATTTTCGTCAGGTTCAAACCGTCTGCGGCCATGCGGCCGAGTGTATGATATAATGAACCTGTGACGTGGGGCAGCGAAAAACACAGGCTGATCTTGTCGGCGGTATCCGTGATATACAGCGACTTGGTAATCACTAAAAAACGGGTCATGTTATGAGGATTGTTCTGGAAGCCCTTTTGCAGGATGTTCAAGCCATATTTTTCGGCGGCTTCTTCCGAACAGATGGCGGCTATATCTTGCCGGTCACTTTGACTTACCATTTCGGCGGCCGCTGCGGTGCTGTGGTATACTTCCTGACGCCACTCGTGTGCCCGCAGAAAGTTCGAGCACTGGTACAAGGCTTGTTCGTGGGAATAGACCTGACGGATGTCCGAAAGAGTCACGCCGTTTTTGGCGGTCAGACAATGGTCAATAGGCAGACTGACAGCCGCAGCGATCGAAAAGCGGTACTGCAGCATGAGGTCATAGACATCTGTGACCGAACCGGCGGAACTGTTTTCGATCGGTACCACGGCAAAGTCAGCTTCTTCATGTTCCAAAGCCGTAAAGACATCGTGGAACGTAGGTCGGAAAGAAGGCGTGGCGTTGGGGAACAAGGAACGACAAGCTTTGTGAGCATAGGTGCCGGGAACGCCGAAACAGATAATGCGTGTAGTGCTGTCCTCGAAAGGCACATGATCCTTGGCGTGCAGGATACGCTGCCGCAGAGCATCGCCGCCGCCGAGCAAGTCATGCTGCAGCGAACGGCTGAGCTGCATGATGGCAGCATAAAGCTGACGGGCACGGCTGCCATGTTCACCGGCTGTTGCTTCGATCTTATCAAGGATATGTTCTTCCCGTGCGGCATCGAAGACGGGCAAACCGTTGTCGTATTTATATTGAGCTACTTGGCGGGAACAGTTCATTCTTCGGACGAAAAGTTCGACAAGCTGTTGGTCAATGGTGTCGATCTCTTGGCGTATCTCTTGCAAATTCATTATGTATGTACCTCCATGAGCAGATCGAGCATAGCAAGGGCGGCAGCGGCTTCTACTACCGGCACGGCACGCACGACAATACAAGGGTCGTGACGTCCTTTGATGGTGAGCGTCGTGTCACAGTGGTTCTGCAGGTCGACCGTGGATTGTTCTTGGGCGATCGAAGGAGTGGGTTTGATGGCAACACGGAAGAGAATGGGCATACCCGAAGTAATGCCGCCGAGGATACCACCATTGTGGTTTGTTTTGGTGCGGATGGTGCCGTTTTCGTAACAAAAAGCATCGTTATGTTGGCTGCCCCGTAATTGTGTGCCGTCAAATCCGGCACCAAATTCGACGCCCTTGACTGCAGGAATGCCGAACAGCAGGGACGACAGGATATTTTCGACCCCTTCAAACATAGGAGAACCGACCCCGGCCGGCATTCCCGTGACGGCACATTCAATGGTGCCGCCGATGCTGTCACCGTTTCGGCGGCAGTCTTCGATAAGATCCCGCATGGGAGCCTCTTTGGTTGGGTCGATCAAACCGAAGGTTGTGCCGGAAAGATGCTCCATCAGCGTATCCGGCAGGTTGATGGGATCGAAGCGTTGGTCACAGATCGTGCCAACCGAAGCAATATGGGCGGCAATACGGACACCCTTGCGGGCTAATAGCTGTCGGGCAATAGCACCGGCTAAAACCATGGGAGCTGTCAGGCGACCCGAAAAATGACCGCCGCCCCGAAGGTCATTGAAGCCGCCGTAGCGAACATAGCCTGTATAGTCTGCGTGAGAGGGACGGGGACAGGTCAGCACATTGCCGTAATCCTGCGAGCGGGTATTGGTATTGCGGATGACAGCACAAAGCGGTGCACCGGTTGTGGTGCCGTTCAGCAGTCCCGAAAGAAATTCCGGCGTATCGGCTTCCGAACGTGGTGTAGCGGCTTTATCCCTACCGGGAGCTCTTCGTGCCATTTGCAGAAGCAAAGCGTCAAGGTCGATCGTTTCACCGGCGGGCAGACCGTCAATGACAACACCGATAGCGGCACCATGACTTTCTCCAAAGACGGAGATATGGATATGTTTACCCCATGAGGACATGAACTTTCCCTCCTAATCGCTGCATATCGTCAAAAAAAGTCGGATACGACTTGTTGATGCTCTCCCGATCGGTCAGAACGATGTCACCCGTACAGCGTACGGAAGCCATGGCCAGCGACATAACGATACGATGATCGTTATAGCCTTCGGCCGTGCCGCCATGCAGAGCGGAGACACCATTTATTACCAGACCGTCAGGTGTTTCCTGAATGTCGGCTCCCAGACGGGACAGACCGTCCCTCATGGCAGCCAGACGGTCACATTCCTTGATACGCAGACGAGCCGCACCGGTGATGGTCGTTGTGCCTTCGCACAAAGCAGCGGTTACAGCCAATGCCGGCACCATATCGGGAATATCAGTGGCATCAATGGAAATGCCCTTGAGGGCACGATGCGTGATGGTGATACGGCCATGAGGATCCGTGCGGATGTCTGCCCCGAAACGGGCATACAGTGCCAAACAGGCTTTGTCGCCTTGGGTCGAGTGAGGATCGAGATTGTCGATGGTGATCTGACCGCCTAAAGCGGCGGCCGTCATAAAAAAGGCGGCCTGTGACCAGTCACCTTCTACCGTGTAGGAACGGGGGCGGTAGTGCTGCTGTCCGGGAATGTGCCAACCGTTGGCGGTTGGTTCAATTGTGATGCCGAAGTCCCGCAGGACGGCAATCGTCATGTCGATATAGCCGACAGACTGTGCCGGAGAGGTCAGAATGATCTCACTGTCGCCGTTCAGCAGCGGCAAAGCCAGCAGCAGACCGGTAATGAATTGTGAACTGATATGACCGGCTACGGGATAGGTGCCGCTTTGGAGGTGTCCTTTGATTGTCAGGGGCAGACCGCCCTCTGTCTGACACGGCACACCGTGCAGGGGAAGACAATCCGTTAAAACGCCAATGGGACGTTCGGGCAATTTTCCGTGACCGATAAAACGTGCAGTGACACCGCCGGCGGCAGCGATAGGGATCAGAAAGCGAAGGGTTGAGCCACTTTCACCGCAATCCAATAAGGCGGAGGGATGGGAAAAGGTGTGGGTGCCGTCTACGGTGAGCGTGTCGCCTGCCAGTGTCATCACCGCTCCCAACTGCTGCATGGCGTTCATGGTCGCCAAAATATCGTTCGAGAGGTCGATGGGGTGCAGTACACTCACGCCTTGTGCCAGAGAAGCACAAATGATCGCACGATGAGCGACACTTTTGGAGGGCGGCATCGAAACAATACCGTTCAGCACACCCGGTTGGATACACACATTGTTCATAAGGTTCCTTTCCGTACCGCCGCAGAGGAGCAAAAAATGTGAGCGGCGGTTGCTTTTCCGTTTTCTTTCAGGATTCCTGTTTTAAGGGGCGGGAAAACTTTTCCGCTGACGGAAAAAGTCGATGAGGGAGAAGACGCCGGTCAAGATAGCCGTGCCGCCCAGCAGAGCGATTACCACGCCGAGCAGGGAATGTTCCATCAGCCAATAGAGGATACCGTTGATGGTAAAAGGAATACCGGCAGCAAGGGGTATGATGAAGGAAGAGACACGAAACTTTTCCTGTCCGCTGTCACTTAAATCACTGTCATTGTCAGGGTCATTGACGCACCGCCGCAGACGATGGAATTGCAGCAGCTTATAGATCGCCACGATCAGGAACGAGGCGGAAAACAGCAGGTAGAAAATGCCGCGATACTGCATGGTGCGTGTCCAGATATGGGTAGGATCAGTACGATGACAGCAGATCATAACGGTATCGCCGATCTTCCATGAGCCTTCGTATTGTCCCAATGGAATATCACGGTAGGTGATGTCGTTGACCGTGTAGGTGACGAGAGTAGCGGTCGTTTGGTAGGTAGAGGTATTGGCTCCCTCAAAACCGCTGATCGTGGCGGTCACCTCCAAAGCATCTTCCGGCAAACGGTTCGCCTGTATTTGCAGGTAGGTGCCGAACACCAGACAGAAAATGCCGAGAATCAGCAGGGCAATACTGCCGCGTGTTCCGATCCGGTCGATGGATAGCTTTTTCTTCATGCAAGTGTCTCCTTTGGCAAAGAAAGATAAAATGCAGAACAACCTGCGGGGAAACAGCCGGCAGACCGTCAAGAGGAAGCAGAACCTAGACGGTCTCCGGTTTTTGTGTCAGTACGATGGCAGCCGTCAGGGAAACATCGTTGTAGTAGATATGGCTGCTGCAAGGGGGATAGTCCTCGGTGGTACGGAAGGTTTCCCAGTCGTTTTCCCAACAGTCGATGAAGGTACGGTAAGTTTCTTCCGTGCCAAACCGGATGGAGATCTGTGTGTTTTCTCCGGGGGAATAACGGTTGTGCAGGATAAGGTCGAAGCGGCTGTGCAGATCATCGCTGCTGTCGATGTATTGCCCCTGCATAATGTGATAGTTCATGCGGTCGGAAGGGCAGGAGGGCACGCCCAGCCGCACGAAAATATCGTTGATACGATGGGTGTGTGCCATTTGGGTATCGCTGCTGTTCAGGAAGCCGTACAGCGGCACCAACGGATCGGTTTCACGGTTCCGCATATTGTCAGCGGCAATATCCACATGGTAGTAGGTGTCCTCCAGCCGCACGATGTTCCAGGAATGACCCGCATAAGCACCGGTATTTTCCCAAAGCGGCACGCCTGCTACGGTCAGACATTCCATGCCGCACTGCTGCAGGCACCAGGCAAAGGCTTTGCTGATGCCTTCACAGCGTCCCCGGTGTTCCACGAGGGCACCGTAAATCGAACCGGCATGGCGGCTGTAATCGTCAAAAATTACCTGATCGAACAGCAAACGGTAGACGTATTGTTCTTTATCACTGTCGTTCATGTGATCGGTATCGGTCAGCAGCTGCTTGCGGAAGACTTGCAGTTCTTCCCGTGCAGACGCATATTCTTCCTGCGTCATTGTGTAGGTAAAGCGGACACCGCTGACCATTTCGCCGTAGTCATCGCTGTAATACGGCATATAGTCGCCGCTGACGTGTATCAGTTCCGGACAGTCATAATTCAGCAGGAACATCATGTCGTCCAGCAAGGACGAGGGAATTGGCTCCGAAAAGGTTACCTTGTCGGAGAAATCAGCCGCTCCATGGTACAAGCGGGCAAAGTGCTTCAGACTATCGTCCTCCAGTGCGTTGACAAAATATTTGTCCTCCAGAGATTCGATGGTAGAAGCGTCCTCCATAGGATCATACGGATGTGCCGCAGATGCTTCCTGACTGACTTCGCTGCTGTCTTGAGAAGACGATGCCGTTTCAGCCGTATGGCTGTGTTCAGCCGTATGGCTGTGTTCAGCCGTATGGCTGTGTTCAGCCGTATGGCTGTGTTCAGGTTCCGAAACGGTGGACACGCTGGTATCACTTTCCTCTGTTGGTTCACTGACCAACGAAACAGACACAGACGGTTCATCATGGCTTTCCGTGATCGGTTCAGATACAACAGAGGAGGAAGAGGGATGGGAGGTGTCATGGTGTGAGATGACATCGGAAGAAAACCGTGGGAAAGACTCCGGCAAGAAGCTGTTGTCCGGAACCGAAAAGGAGGAAGCTGTTTCAGTGGGTGTCGACCGATTGGCACAGCCGGTCAGCGGCAGGCACAAAGCCAGCAGGAGACTGACCGACAGACAGGAAACTTTCACAGACTGTCTTCTTTTCATCATGCGACACTTCCTTTGTTTGAACGTGCGGTACAAGGGCATTTGTCTGCTGTTTGCTGATAAGACAGCGGTCAGAAGAAATGCCGCTTGTAAGTTTCTGTCGAATCCCATGGGCTGATAGTATCATCAGCCGGTATACGGCTTGTTCGGGTCATACATCGTATCCATTGAGGGGTTCGGCATCCCATAGCCCGTATACGGGGCGTTAGGGTCATAAGCGGAGTCCATCGAGGGATTTGGCATCCCATAGCCTGTATAGGGAGCGTTGGGGTCATAAGCAGAATCCATTGAGGGGTTTGGCATCCCATAGCCTGTATAGGGGGCGTTGGGGTCATAAGCGGAGTCCGTTGAGGGATTCGGTGCTTCGTAGCCTGCATAGGGGACAGTGGGATCAGGATCAGCCGTTGCCGGAAAGGTCTGTGTGCCATATCCTGTATAGGGAACAGCAGGGTCAGAAGGTGGATCTGCCGGTGTATCCGGTCTTCCGTAAGGAACAGACGGGGAAACGGCAGGGTCTTCGGCATAGCCGGTATAGGTGTCAGCCGCATTATAGGCGGCATCATTCAAACTCTGGTTTTCTTCGTAGAGTTTATTATAGTCTACGTCCTGGTCACCGAACGGAGAGTAGTCTCCGAAATTTTCGGTACCGTCCGCTCCTCTGTAACGGGCAGCATCATCCATTGACTGCTGTTTTTCCTGCTGCATCTTTGAAAGGTTCTCCTGCATGACCTTGCGGTGGGTGAGTACATCCAGTACTTTGGAAGAATAGAGCATCGCTCCCGCTGCCGCTACAATTAGCGTGCCGAGCAGAATGTACAGGAACACCCGCTGACGGGGTTTGGGGTCGTTGGCGTAGTAGAAGGCAGTGTGATCGTCCTCGTGGTACTTCACGGTAATCACCGAACCGAAATCCAGTGCACCGGACAGGGATTTGTCAACCTGTCCGGTCAAATTGACCTCATAGGATTCGTTGTCACTCAATTCTACATGGACACGGATATTGGAGTACATCTCCTTGATCTGATCGTTCTGTTTGATGGAATAGGCGTTGGGCGAATTGATGATGGTTGCCTGTGCCCTCGGCAGATCATCTGTGGGTTGTCCGGAATTTCTGTCGTTCTGCAAAACAATATGCAGCAAAAAAGCAAACAGCACCACCAGACAGAAGAAAAACACCAAGTAGAAGTACTTCTTATGCGTCAGCTTCTTAATAAATTCCACAACGAACCCCCCAGACCTTCAACAATGGCGTGCATTTATGAGAGGAAACTTCTTTCTCCGATTGGACACCTTTTCCCTGACATAATTGCACACCGCCAGTGGCTTCACCGACCACTTTTATAGATAATTCCCCTACATTGTATCCCATTTTTGACCAAATGTCAATGATGTGGGACAACTCCGCCACGGAAATCAAATTTGGTCGGGGCAGTCACACGGGGAAAACCCTTTTCCGGCGGAAAAAGGGTTATTCCCCGCACCCCTTTCCTAAAACCGCTGATTTTTTATATTACCGTAAGGTCAGCGGAATTGACGTCTGGGATTGCCGAAACGAGTGCCTGTATGATGTACTGTTAGTGTAAAATAGTACTGGGAGTTTTGC
>CACZZU010000063.1 GCA_902785765.1 uncultured Ruminococcus sp. | reverse complement strand
ATAACACGATTTGGTGCTTCTCCACAATTTTTTTCATTTCCCCGCCCCCGCGGGGGCGGGGAAATGATTGCAAAACTCCCAGTACTATTTTACACTAACGTGCTTCCTCCAACGGAAATCAACTTTGTCGGGGCAGTTACATGGGGAAAGCCCTTTTCCGGCGGAAAAAGGGTTATTCCCCATGTCTCGCCTGTCGGCTCGGTCGGTGGGCGAAGGTATCCACCGGATACCCGCACCTCCTTTCCTAAAACCGCTGTGTTTGGCGAGCGGAGGGTGCTAATAATCATGGAAATCCATTTCCCATGAATGTGCTGTGAGCACACAAAGCTGTTGAACTCGTGATTCCATGCCGCATCAGCACACATTTTTCAGGAAGGAACTGCGGGTGTACGGTGCTTTCGCCTGCGGCAAAGGTGTTCACCGGACACCACGCCCCCTTCCTAAAAAACTTGTTGATGATGTTTTATGTGCTTCCGGCACATTTCTTGAAAATAGATTTCCGTGATGGTTCCTCTGTGCGGAAAGTGCATTGACGTGCTGCGTGACCTTCATACATTTCTCGCCTTATCATATCTTCCCTGCCTTCTGTCTCTTTGTGTCAAGCCCCTGCCGCTGTATCCACTGCATATAGACTGTCCTGCCGGCGGTTCAATTTCCTTGACTTTTTTAGTCAAGATGCTGTATAATAAAAGCGGAATGTCTCGTCATTTTGATGGTATTGCAACAACGATCAGGCGGCATATCGCTATCCCGGGAGGTTTTGCTATGTTTTATACAGTCACACTCAATCCGTCCATCGACTATGTGGTTCGTCTCAAAAGCTTCACGAAAGGTATCACCAACCGTACCACCGGAGAAGAATACTATATCGGCGGCAAGGGTATCAACGTATCCTGTGTCTTAAAGGAACTCAACATCGAAAGTACTGCTTTCGGCTTTGTGGCAGGGCTGACCGGCAACGCCATTGAGAAAGGCTTGCAGCGAAAGGGCATTCAGGCGTCATTTATCCGTCTGCCGGAGGGAAACTCCCGCATCAACGTGAAGATCAAAGCGACAGAAGAAAGCGAAATCAACGGACAGGGACCCGGTATTCCCGAAGAAGCCTTCGAGCAGTTGTTGGAACAGATCGATCATGTCACGGACGGTGACACACTCATTCTGGGCGGAGCCATTCCCAATACATTAGCCGGTGATGCCTATGTACGCATCCTGCAGCGTGTAAAGGGAAAACAGGTGCGGCTGGTGGTCGATGCTGCCAAAAAGCTTCTGACCGACTGCCTGAAATTCAAGCCCTTCCTCATCAAGCCCAACAAGCAAGAACTGTCGGAAATCTTCATGAAGGAAATGACCAGCGAGCAGGACATCATCGAGTGTGCCCGTGAGCTGAAAAAGATGGGTGCCAAGAATGTCATTGTCTCGCTGGGACGAGACGGTGCGATGCTTTTAAGCGAAGACGGCAGCATTCGCCATTTCGGCAACATCAGCGGCAAGGTTTTGAGTACCGTAGGGGCGGGCGATGCCATGATCGCCGGTTTTTTGGCCGGTTATGATACTAGCGGCGGCAACTATGATGAAGCCATGCTGTTGGGTGTAGCCTGCGGAAACGCTACCGCTTTTTCCAGCGGTCTGCCGGAATCCGCCATGATCCGGCAGGTGACCGACACCATGCGTCAGCAGTATAACGAAGGGCGTGTCTTTTGATGGGACAGCCCCCATCATGCGGTCTTCTCTTCAAAAAACGTCACAACAACTGTTTGTTCGTTCCCTGTTGGCAGCCGTCTGCCCTATCTTTCCCTAACACAGTAGGGACGGTTCAGCCCGAATTTACGCCTGTGGAGTTAGTAGGTTACGAGGACGATGAAGCAGGAAGCCCATTGGCTTTAGACAATGGGTAGTTCACCCAAAATCACCTGTTCGGAGAGACACAGGGTTACCGAACATTTCTAATAACCAAACGCTTGTGACGACCGGTTCAACACATTCATTTCGCAGAAACGGATGCCCCGCCGATGACCTGTATGGCGTTGTCAGACTGTACAACATGGGCGTGTTCCTGTAAAAACGCCGGAAACAGCCGTCCCAACCGGTACCCATCAGCAAATTCGCTCACAAGGTATCGGCAGCGGCGTGTCAGCGGCAGGGTCGAAGACATCGACAGATAGTAGACGTTTTCATAGCGGTATACGGCACTGTGGGGATACCGTTCCCGTAAGTGACAGAGTGTCTGCATACAATGCAGGAGGGCATCGACCGTATCAAACCGGAAGGTCACACAATGTCCGTCCCGCTTAATGCGGTACATTCTGCGGCGGTGTTTCTCGGAAACGGTCAGCAGCAGCAAACAGCCATGCTCATACTGCATGGCTTCGATAAGCACCTGCTTGTTATGCAGGCTGATGCCCGTTCGATCACAGGCACACTGCATCAGTTCCTTGAGAACACGTCCCGCATGAGGATCTTCCAAACTGATGGTATCGAATGTCAGGGCGTAGTCGGTCATATCCTGTTCCCCCAGAGAGATCAGAATACGGCGACTGTCCAATTGTTCTATCTTCATCGGTCATCACTCCGCAATCGTAGTAGGTCTTATTCCATAATATTATGCCGGCGGACGTTTGGCAATTGATTTTTGATGGAAAAATTTCTGCCGTTCCCTTGCCAGGTACAGAAACGCCGGTGCCCTTCTCAAAACATCACACCTACGAGGTAACACCGTGCATATAGAAACAGCAGTACACCCAAAGCGTGTCCCTCGTGAAACTCTTGGGGACGGTTTTTCCACCATTTTTTCCACAAACCCAAAACAAATGTTTGATTTCAGGCAGAGTCTGTGGTATAATCAGGTCAGGCTATCCGGCCATCATAAGCCTTCAGGAGTGTGATTGGTGATGAAAAACACCTTATCCAAAAGCAAGCAGAAGATACTGACTTTTCTGCGGGAAGCTGCCGCACAGGGACAAACCCCTACCGTGCGGGAAATTTGTGAAGCCACCGGTCTGAAATCCACCTCAACCGTACACGGACACCTCAAAGACCTTGCCGAAGCAGGTTATCTCTCCATGGGAAAGGGACACCGTGCCATCCGCATGACCGAGCAAAACATGAACATAGAAGTGCCCCTCATCGGTCGTGTCACAGCAGGTATGCCGATCTTGGCGTTTGAAGATGTCATGGGCAGTGTACCTTTTTCGGCGGCAAAAGCCGCCGGACGGGAACTGTTTGCCCTGCATGTGCAGGGTGAGAGTATGCACGATATCGGCATCTATGACGGTGATGTCGTGATCTGTGAGAAAACGCCCTATGCCGAGAACGGTGACATTGTCGTGGCCATGATCGAAGATGAGGCTACGGTGAAGAGTTTCTATCGTGAAGAAGGTTACTACCGTTTGCAGCCGCACAATCCCGACTTTGAACCGATTCTCACCAAAGAGTGCAGCATCCTCGGCAAAGTCATCTCGCTGATACGGGAATACTGACGCCCGACCGCACAATGACCGCAAACCCTCTCCTTCGGGAGAGGGTTTTTGGTTGAGCAAACACTTTTCTTTCCTCCGATTTCCTTGTTTTTTGCTGCCCAAAACACGTCTGTTGTGCCCTTATCCAATCTGCTGTGGGCAGATTGGATAAATTTGCAGAGAGGATTCTGTATAAATACTGTAAAAAAACAGTTGATAAAATTTCTTTCTGTGATAAAATAGAAAATAGGGATAGTGTAAAAATCCGTCAGGAGAGAAAAAATAACAGGCGGGGAGGAATTACCTTGTGGGAAGCCATAACAGATGCGTATAAAGCGTTTGTGTCGCTCATGATGACCTTCAAAGCAACCGATGTCTTGGACATCATGATCGTTGCATTCATTATCTATAACCTCATCAAGATCGTGCGTGAAACCAGAGCGGAGCAGCTCGTCAAGGGTATCTTGGTGCTGATCGTGGCCTTCTTCATCTCGGGTCTGTTCAATCTGAAAATGCTGAATGCCCTGTTCTCATCCTTTTTCCAGTTCTCGGTACTGGCGGTGCTGATCGTTTTCCAGCCAGAGCTGCGAAGTGCACTGGAACATATCGGACGCAGTAAAATCGCCAAATATTGGAACACATTGTCGGGCGGCAAAACCATCGAAGAAGAAAAGATCAAGCAGATCAAGCAGGGCATCCACTGTGTGTCAGAAGCCGCCAATAACTTTCAGCGTTCCAAAACCGGTGCCCTGATCGTATTTGAACGGCAGACCCGTTTGGGCGACATCATCAATACGGGTACCGTCATTGATGCCCAACCGTCTGTTTCGATGATCGGCAACATTTTCTTCAACAAGGCTCCCCTGCATGACGGTGCCATGGTCGTGCGGGACGGCAAACTCTACGCAGCAGGCTGTATTTTGCCGCTGACGCAAAATAACAGTGCCGTGAGTGCCGAACTGGGCACCCGTCACCGTGCCGCTTTGGGAATCAGTGAAAACAGCGATGCCGTCATCGTGGTCGTTTCGGAAGAAACGGGCAATATCTCCATAGCGGTCAACGGTGTGCTGACGCGGGACTATACCCGTGAAACACTTAACGTGGCACTTGAAGAAATGATCGTGCCGCAAAGCACAGAGAAAACCGACAGAACCCCCATCATCACCGGTACAAAGAAGGGAAAACGGCATGAAAAAGATAAAAAATAAGGTCAGCTTCAAGCTGTTTTATAACGACAAGTTCGTGATGTTCTTCTCGGTGCTGATGGCCTTCATTTCGTGGATCTATGTAGCTTCCACCACACAGGAGTCCGTCATCTTCACCGTAACGGATATTCCGATTAACCTGCCGGAGCTCACCGATGGAATGCGTTACTTCAACGGTGATGACATGAAGGCAGAGGTCAAAATCTCCGGCAATGCTCTGGTCGTGACAAACGTCACGAAGGACGATATTTACATCACCGCCGATGATGTCAGCTTCATCACCTCCCCCGGCTCGTATACCATCGATCTGGTGTCGAAAAAAAGCGGCGTGAAAACCGATTATTCTTTCGAGTCTTCAGTATCTCCGTCCAGCGTGAACGTGTTTATCGACCATTACGAAGAAGGCAGGGTCATTCCTATCACGGATAAAATATCAGTCAGCTCGGTTGCCCCGTCCTGCTATGCGTCACAGACGGTGCTGTCCCGTCAGACGGTCAAAATTTCCGGTGCGGAATCCATCGTGAACAGCATCGCAGAGGTCGATGCGGAGTATACCTTCCAGTCCACACTCTCCGAACAAACGGTCGTCAAGGCACCGCTGAAGTTCTATGACGCTTCCGGCAAGATCGTCAGCAGTAAGTATATCACGGCGGATATTACGGAGGTAGACGCTACCGTGCCGATTCTGGATGTACGCCATGTTGCCATCACTCCGAAGATCGTGAACATTCCCGATACTCTGCAATTTGACAACAGTATTGTCAAGGTGGAGCCTTCTACGATAGAGCTTGCCGTGCCGAAAAACGACAACATCACCTCTGTCAGTACCTCTGCCATTGACTTCTCTCAAATCACGCTGGACAAGAACACTTTCACGGTGTCGCTGGAAATTCTTTCTGCCTATCGCAATATCAATTCCGTCGAAACGGCAGAGGTCACCTTTGATATGTCCCAGATGGCAGAAAGGGAACTGACGCTCTCATCCAACAACTTTGTCATTCAAAATGCCGGTGCCGAACAGAACGCCGCCGTTGCCAACAAGAGTCTGACTGTCAAGATCATCGGTCCCAAACAGCGGGTGAATATCCTTACCGCCGCTTCTGTGACCGCTCTCATAGACATGAGTGATAAATCCACCATTACCGAAGGGTATGTGGAACGTCCTGTCACCCTTGTCTTCCGTGATACATTCTCCGGCTGTTGGATGGAAGGCACCTACACCGTCAACGTCCGTATCACACCTAAAAAATCCACTCCCTCTCAACCTTCTCAAACGTCTTAAAACGTGACCGAGCAGCGTTCGACCGTCCAATAAAATGGTGCCAAATAGGCAGAGTGGGAACGGAATATTCATTCGCACAGGGAAAGTGGCTGCTTTCCCTGTAACAGGCGTGTTGGTAAGACGTTTACCGGAATAGATGGAAATCCCTTGTAGGGAAAATACCGATAGAGGAGAAGAGTTATGCCGAAGGTTTATTTTGTGATTCCGTGCTACAACGAGGAAGAGGTACTGGAAGAGACCATGAAACGTCTGCGGAACAAGCTCGACCAACTGATGGCAGACGGCAAAGCTACGCCCGACAGCCGGATGTTGTTTGTCGATGACGGCAGCAAGGACAGAACATGGGCCATCATCGAAGAAAAAAGTCAGCAGGACACTCTGATCGGCGGCGTGAAGCTGTCCCGTAACCGCGGACACCAAAACGCTCTGCTCAGCGGCTTGATGACGGCACAGCAGCATGGCTGTGACTGCGTGATCTCCTTGGATGCGGATTTACAAGACGATATCGAAGTCATTGACGAGTTTATTGACAAGTATATGGAGGGCTGTGAGGTGGTGTATGGTGTGCGGAACAGCCGCAAGAAAGACACCTTCTTTAAGCGTACCACCGCACAGGGCTACTATAAGTTTATGAAGATGTTGGGCGTGGATATCGTCTACAACCACGCCGACTACCGTCTGTTGGGCAGCAAAGCACTTGAAGCCCTTTCGGAGTATCGGGAGGTCAACCTGTTCCTGCGGGGCATTGTGCCGCTCATCGGCTACCGCAGCGACTATGTATACTACGAACGGCAGGAACGCTTTGCGGGCGAGTCCAAATATCCGCTCAAGAAGATGATCCGCTTCGCCATTGACGGCATCACCTCCTTTAGCGTGAAACCGCTCAAACTGATCTCGAATCTGGGTATCATCATGTGTGTATTGAGCCTGATCGGGTTCATCTATGCCCTTGTGTCGTACTTTATGGGGGTGGCACAATCCGGATGGGCCTCGACCATCTGCTCCATCTGGTTCATCGGCGGTCTGCAAATGCTGTGCATCGGCATTGTCGGCAGCTATGTCGGCAAAATTTACAGCGAGGTGAAACAGCGTCCCCGCTATCGCATCGAAAAAGAGCTCATCGCTCCTGAAAATACGCATAAGGATGCAGCAGCCGAATAAGATATAGTAACGGAAAAAGGAGTGTGAGATCGTGATGGATTTCGGAAAGACAATTTTGAAGGACAAAGAAGCCATTCTGCACGACCTGGACGAACTGCTGCGGATTCGTTCCGTCTCTTCCAGTGATACGGCTGCCGCTTCACAGGCATTGGCGTATATCCTGCACCGTGCAGAGGAGATGGGTTTTGCCACGAAGAATATTGACGGCATTGCCGGTCATGCAGAATATGGCGAAGGCGAGAAAATCGCCGCTGTTCTGGCACACGTTGATGTGGTGCCTGCCGGTGAGGGATGGTGTGTGGAAGAACCGTATGCCCTGACGGAAAAAGACGGTCGGTACTACGGCCGCGGCATTGTAGACGATAAAGGACCCGCCATCGTTGCGTTATACTGCCTGAAAGCCCTCAAGGATGCCGGTATCCGCCCCAACAAGCGTCTGCGGGTCATCTTCGGTGCTGCCGAAGAGGTCGGCATGGACGATATGACCGTCTACTTTCGGCACGAACCAATGCCGGATATGGCGTTTACGCCCGACTCGGAATACGGCATTTGCTGCTGCGAAAAAGGCATCCTGCAATTGGAGGTCTATGCCCCCCGTCATGATGGCACAACCTTGACGGAGTTCCATGCCGGTCATGCCACCAATGCTGTACCGGCGAAAGCGTATGCCCTTGTGGATTGTACCGAGAACGAAGACCACCAACTGCGGCGTTTTGCTGATGCCAAACCCGGCCGCTATGACTTCATCTACACGATGGACGGTCTGCAAATCGCTGCCACAGGCAAGGCCGCTCACGCCAGTATTCCCGAACAGGGATTGAACGCCGCCATGCACCTGATACGTATTCTGGCAGCCAATTTTGGACAGCTTGTGTTGGGCAGTCTGTGCAGTTTCCTCGATGATGCCATCGGTCTGGAAACAGACGGTACCTCCATGGGTATCGCTTGCAAAGACAAGGAGTCGGGAGCTTTGAGCATCAATGTCGGCACAATAGAAATCGATGAACGAGCCTCCCGTGCGACCATTGATGTCCGCTATCCCGTCACCGCCGACAGCGAAGCCATCTTCCGTAAGATTCGCATGAGAGCATCCTACGATGGACTGATGACAAAGCTGCTCAACCATGAGCCGCCGCTGTCCATGTCGGCGGATGCCCCCATCGTTCATCTCCTGCAGGAAGCCTACCGCACGATCACAGGCGAAGAGGCCGAATTGTACTCGACCGGCGGCGGCACTTATGCCCGTACCCTCAAAAATACCGGTGTTGCGTTCGGTCCTGTCTTTAAGGATGATCCCGCCAAAATTCACGAACCGGATGAGAGTATCCGTGTGGAATACTTCTGGCGGCACGCCCAAATTTGTGCCGAAGCCCTCTACCGGATGAGTATTGCCTGATTCGTTCACAAAAAAACGACCTCCCCTGTCCACGGACATATCCGTCCGTTGGCAGAGGAGGTTTATTTTTTGTCAGGTGTCACCTTCCATTCCCCAGAGGAAGCTATTTTCTTTCCCTGAACCAATAAGGTTTCCGCTCACACCAATATGATTCGTTATTCACTCTTCACGGAGCCGCTGAACGCCATTCGGTGGCGTTACAGTGTTACGGTGAATTTGATCCAGTGACCGTAGTCACTTTGGGCAAGAATACGACCACCGTGGGATTCGATGGAGGCTTTCGCTATGGCAAGTCCCAAACCATAGCCGCCGCTTTTGCTGTTACGGGCTTCATCTCGCCGATAAAACCGCTCAAAAATCTTGTTAAGCTGATCTTTGGGAACACCTTCACCGGTGTTATAGACCTCGATCACCCTGCGATTGGCGTGAGTGTAGAGCTTGGCGATAATGACACCATGCTCATCAGAATACTTCACGGCATTGTCCAGCAGGATAGTCAGAACGTGCTTGATGGCACTCTCATCTCCCTTGTACAGTACATCCGGCTGTGCCTCGACCGTCAGGTGCTTGCCCATCTCGAAGACCTTGCTCTCGAAGGGCAGGACCGTTTGCAGAAAGCTGTCCGTCAGCGAAAACTCCGACATCACTATCGGATGTCCGCTCTTATCGTCCAGCCGTGCCAGACACAGCAGTTCACTCACCAACTCGCTCATGCGAGCATTTTCCGACCGGATGTAGTTCAGCCACTTATTGTCACCGATCTCCGCTTCCAGCACGTCCACATTAGCACTGATGACCGCCAACGGCGTTTTCAGTTCGTGACTGGCGTTAGAAATAAAAAGCTTCTGCTTCTCGAAGGTCTTCTTGACAGGCCGCACCAGCCAAAACGCCAACGCCACTGACAACAGAAAGAAGGCTACGATCGTCAGCAAACCAATCAGAGAAGTAGAAAACAGCAGGTTCTTTTGTGCCTGCTGATAAGTGCGAATGTCCATAAAGACAAGAATTGTCCCGTAATACTTTGCCTGAAGGTAGTAGGCATAGTGTCCCAGCTTACCAAAGGATTCCCCGGAGGACAAAGCCTGCTTGGCGTAGTTCACGATGTCATCCTGATCGACTTCAATATCACGCGTCAGTACGATTCGCCGTACCGCATAGTTGAAGTCCAGTTGGATGGAAAAGCAATCGATGAACTCGGTCTGTTCTTCCCCAAAAGGATCGTACTCCCCATAGTCAGCCGGCAAAAAGCCGTCTAAATCAGCGATACGCTTGATCTTCGCCTGAATCTGTGCTCTATTGCTGCTGGATTCTACCATGTTGATGGAGGCCATGATACCGAATACCGCCAGCGTGAGAATGAGTGTAATCACGAGAATGAGCTTGGCTCGCAGTTTACCGATCATTTCGCACCATCCAAACAGTAGCCGATCCCACGCCGTGTTTTGATCTGCACGGAGGAATGTAACGTACTCAACTTCTTCCGCAGAAAGGAGATGTAGACCTCCACGTTGTTGTACTCGCTCTCATCATTACTGCCCCAAATCTTCGTAACGAACTGTTCCTTTGTCACAATCTGTCCTGCCTGCGAGAGAAGCATCTCCATCATCTGAAATTCCTTGCGTCCCAATGCCACACTGCTCACGCCGCAGGTGATCTCGCCTTTCTTCAAGTCCAGCGTTACATCGCCATAATGTGGATTGATGTCCGGTGCGACCGTTTTGCGGCGGGTCATGGCACGAATACGTGCCAACAATTCTCCCATGGAAAAGGGTTTGGTCAGATAGTCATCTGCTCCGCAGTCCAGACCTTTGATTTTGTCCTCTGTTTCGGAACGAGCCGTCAACAGCACCACCGGTGTTTCGATCTCTTTCACCCGCAAATAGGACAACACATCCAAGCCGTTCATTTTCGGCAGCATGATGTCCAACAAGATACAGTCATAGTCGCCCGTCAGGGCATATTGCAGACCAACCTCTCCATCGTGTGCCAAATCTACCTGATAGCCTTCGCCCCTCAAAATAGCACCAACGGCCTCCGCCAGCCCGATTTCATCCTCTACCACCAATATGTTCATGTGATCCCTTCCTTTTCATGGTTTTCTCCCTTATTATAGTACATTTTCCCGCCCGTTGACAATAGCCTGCAAAACTTTCTCTTGCTGAAACATTCTCCTGCCTTCTGCATAACACCAACGAAAGGCGGTACAGCAAAAGTGCGTCCCCTTCTGCCGTAGAACAGCAGAAAGGGACGCATTTTCCTATCCTAATTATTCCCGTCAGCGGACAAGGGGATCATTTCTTCTTCTTGCCGGATTTCTTGGCAGGCGTCTTTTTGGCAGTGGCAGGCGTTTTCTCCTCGGCCTTCTCCACCGTCTCGTCAGTGACCTTCTTGGTGGTCGTCTTTCTTGTCTTCTTCGCCTTGGGTGTCTCTTGTACAGCAGCTTTTTCAGCGGCGGCCTTTTCAGCAGCAACTTTTTCGGCAGCAGCTTTTTCGGCAGCAGCCTTTTCAGCAGCGGCTTTCTCGGCGGCAGCTTTTTCGGCGGCAGCCTTTTCAACAGCAGCCTTTTCAGCAGCGGCTTTCTCGGCAGCAGCCTTTTCAGCAGCGGCTTTCTCGGCAGCAGCCTTTTCAGCAGCGGCTTTCTCGGCAGCAGCCTTTTCAGCAGCGGCTTTCTCGGCAGC
>CACZZU010000062.1 GCA_902785765.1 uncultured Ruminococcus sp. | reverse complement strand
AATGATGCCGGTGGTACACAACTACACTAATGTCTTGATGGCAGCAACCATTACTTGGCTGTACTGGAAGCAGAACCAATCAAGTTGTACATACCAAACATCGGCAGGATCATAGAGATAACGAGTGTGGCAACAACAACACCGATAATCACCGTCATGATCGGCGTCATCATGTCGGTCAACTTCTGGGTAGATTCGTCTGTTTGGTTCTCAAACAGTTCCGCCATCTTAAACAGGGAGTCGCCCAACATACCGGACTCTTCACCGACTCGAATCATGGAAACGAGAATCGGGTCGAAAACAGGGTGCTTCGCCATTGCTTCATGAATCGTTACGCCGATCTGTACATCATCCAAAACGGCTTGTACTTTCTCACGCACAAACAGATTCGGTACGGCATCTCTGGCCAGTGCCATCGCACGATGGATCGGGATACCGGCATCGGTCAGGGTAGACATCAAGCGGCAAAATCTTGCCAGAGAACTTTGACGAATGATCGGACCGACCAGCGGAATTTTCAACTGCATCTGTGCCCACCACATGGAAAAGTCTGCATTAGACTTTTTGAGCGTTTTCAGACCGAAGACAACACCAAAGATCACGATGATGATCAACCACCACCAGTTGATAAGCAAGTCGGAGAAGCCCATCATAAACTTTGTCAGACCGGGCAGTTCACCACCAAAACTATCGTAGATACCGGCGAAGGTCGGCAACACGAACACCGTCAGGATGATAACAACCACGATAACCAGTGCCATCAGGAAGGCAGGGTACATCAAGGCACCCCTGATCTTGCTGGACAAGGCCATGTCCTTTTTACAGATCAAGGCACACTGTTCAAAAGCTTCGTCCAAACGACCGTTCGCCTCACCGGCTTCGATGATACTAATGTAAATCGGCGGGAAACCGGCAAAGTTACGCATGGATTGGGAGAGCGTAAAGCCGCTGTAGAGGTTTTCATTGATCTCACGCAGGATCTTTCTCATGCTGACGTCCTTTTCGGAGTCAATCATGATCTGCATGGAGAGCGACAGGTTGATACCGGCTTTCATCATCATACCGAGCTGGCTCAATACCATCAACAGCTTTTTGGGCTGGATCTTTTTGGTGTGAATGTCGCCGCCAAGATCCATCTGCCAAATACTGGTCGGCTCATCGCTGTCTTTGCCGAGTTGGATCAGATCCTGTACGACCAGTCCTTTTTCACGGAGCTTATTGGTAGCTTCCGCTTGAGATTCTGCTTCAATGGCACCTTCTTTTTTCTGATTGCGGCCATTGAGTGCAACATACTTGTACTTCAATATTGTTCACTCCCTTATCTTCTCGCATCTGTATCGCCAATATCAAAGTTCCAGGCTCTTGCGATCTGTTCGGTGATGAGTCCCTGTGCCAGCAGGTTGTCAATACTCTTGCTCATTGTGATCATACCGTACTGCTGACCGAGCTGGATGGACTGCTGAATGTTGGCGACCTTGTTTTCACGAACCAGGTTACTGATAGCAGTGGTAACGAACATGATCTCGAAGGCTGCTACACGTCCGCCAGTCGCACGGGGCAGCAGTCGCTGCGAGATAACCGCCTTCAATGAGGTAGAAAGCTGTACACGGATCTGCTGCTGCTGATCCGGCGGGAAAATATCGACCAGACGGTCAATGGTCTTCGCAGCACCCTCGGTGTGCACGGTCGAGAATACCAAGTGACCGGTCTCGGTAGCGGTCAGAGCGATCTGGATAGACTCACGGTCACGCATCTCACCGACAAGGATGATATCGGGGTCTTCACGCATCGCAGCACGCAGTGCCATCGGATAGGAACGGCTGTCGAGTCCGATCTCTCTCTGGTTTACGATACAGCGTTTTGGGGTATGGAGGAACTCAACAGGGTCTTCAATGGTGATAATGTGCCGGCTCTTGTACTTGTTGATCTCGTTGATGAGAGCAGCCAGCGTTGTTGACTTACCGGAACCGGTCGGTCCGCACACCAGTACCAGACCGGAGTTCAGATCCAAAGTCTTACGAATGGAGTTGGGCAGGCTCAAGGTAGAAAGCTCCGGCACTACGCTGTTAATAACACGCAGTACCAACGCTGTACCGTTACGCTGTCTGAACGCATTCGCTCTGAAACGGCCGCATTCACCGATCTCAACGGCGGCATCCGCTTCACCTGTCTGAAGGAAAGTCTCAAATCTCGACTTGTTGAGGACAGCTTTGATGATAGCCGTTACCTCTGCCTCGTTCAAGGCAGGGTCATTTGTAAAGAAAACATTACCATGAAGACGATACGCCGGATGGTTACCAGAGGCGATATGTATGTCAGAGGCACCCTTCGTAACGGCTTCTTTTACCAGACTGTAAAAATCCACTTTTCATCTACCCCATTCATTTTAGTTTTTTGCGGTTACGCATTCACTTATTCGTTATTGATCGTCATGTCAATAAATTCTTCATAAGAAGTCAATCCCTGCAGTACGTCAATGCGGACATTTTCCTTCATGGGGATCATGCCCTCTTTGACCGCCAATTCACGGATCTCGTCGGTACTTCTGTTCTCGGTAATGGCACGTTTCAGGGTGGTAGTCAACAGCATGATTTCATGCACCGCAATACGTCCCTTGTAGCCCTTCTTGTTACACTTTTCACAGCCCTTTTTGCGGTAGAGGGTAATGTCCTCGTTTTGATCCAGTCTCAACGAGATACGTTCGTTCTGATCGGGGCTGTAAGCCTCTTTACACTCGACGCACAGACGGCGGGCCAGTTTCTGGGCGATAATGCCCAACAGTGCCGAAGATACCATGTAAGGTTCGATACCCATATCTACCAGACGTGCCACCGAACTGGGAGCATCGTAGGTATGCAGGGTCGAGAGCACCAAGTGACCGGTGATAGCGGCCTGTACAGCGATAGCGGCGGTCTCACCGTCACGAATCTCACCGACCATGATGATGTCGGGGTCCTGACGCAAGATGCTTCGCAGAGCTGCCGCAAAGGTCATACCGGCTTTTTCGTTGGTCTGTACCTGCGTGATACCTTCCTGCAGCATTTCGACAGGGTCTTCTACGGTGATGATATTGATGTCCTCGGACTTCACCTCATTGAGTGCCGTATACAGCGTGGTCGATTTACCGGAACCGGTCGCACCGGTTACCAGAATGATACCACGGTTACTCTTGATGAGGTGATTGAACTTTTCGAGGTTTTCGGGCAGGAAGCCAATGCTTTCCTTTTTCAGCTCCATGCCGAGGGAGGTCGTAATACGCATAACGATCTTCTCGCCATAGACACTGGGCAGAACAGAAATACGGAAGTCAATATCTCGACCGGCGGCTCGGTAGTTGATACGACCATCCTGCGGGATACGTTTTTCTGCGATGTTCATGTTACCGATGAACTTGATACGCGAGGTGACTGACGGAATCAGCTCGGGGCTGGTTTCCATATAGATTTGCAGCTTACCGTCGATACGGAAGCGGATACGCAGGCATTTTTCCATCGGCTCGATATGAATATCGGAGCACTTGGCAAAGATAGCCTCTTCGATCATCGTATTAACGAAACGGATAATCGGCTGGTCATTAGCGTTTGCGTCCTGTTTGGCCGCTTCTTCCGCTTCGATCTGGGCTTTTGTTTTGCCGCCCTTTGATTCAAGAAACTCCTTTGCATCGTCGATGGCCTTTTGAGCGGCGTAGATTTCACGCAGCTTTGCAGCAATCTTGGACGGTTCGGCGATCACGGGCATGATCTTCATCTTGGTTGTGATGGAGAGGTCTTTCAATCCCTTATAGTTGAGGGGGTCGCCGATCGCAACGGTCAGAAAACGACCGTCTTGTTCGATGGGCACCACCATGTTTTTGGTCGCCATGTCCTCCGAGATAATGCCGCCGAGTTCTTCGGGTATGGTGATCGTATCCAGATCAACATACGGCATAAAGAGCTGCTTTTCAAGTGCACGGCATACTTGTTGTTCGGTAACGATTCCATCTTCAATGAGTATGTCGGCAATACGTTTCCTTGTGTCGGAGTTACGTTGTTTTTCCAGCACTTCTTCGAGCTGTTCTTCCGTAATATCTCCTGAATTGATGAGTATTTGTCCGATTTTCAAGTTGCCGGCTTTCATGGTTTCAGCTCCTCCAAGAAATTCAGAATAGTTTGAGATACTGCTCGACCCAATAGTAGATCAGGTCATACAAACACAGATACGCTATCAAAGCTACTGCTATATACGGACCAAACGCCAGATAACCACTTTCGTCCGGTACTTCTTCGGAAGTATCAGAGGTATCCGCAGATTCTGGTGCATCCGGTGTATCGAGGGTACCGGATGTATCGGAGACTTCCGGTGCCGGCGTATGGCGGGAACGGATACGCACCGCCAGCATGATGCCGACAAAGAATAACGCACCGATCACCATTGACAGGATAAACGCCAAAACCGTTCCCGGAAAACCTGTCAGCAGCCCAACTGCCGCAAACAGCTTCACGTCACCGAAACCCATGCCGGTACGCTTATAAATCAACATACCAATGGCATCAATCAGCAGCATCGCTCCGCCGCCGATGGCGGCTCCCGCTAAAGGTGACCACCATGCGGTATGCAGGATACCAAACCCACGCAGCAGGTCATACACACTGATGAGCAATCCAAGCACCGCCAAGGCGATAGTAAACTGGTCGGGGATAATCGTATATTTCAGGTCGCAGACAGCGATCATCAGGGCTAGCATGATGATGAGGATGAACACCACAAAGTAGATGTCGTAGCCCTTGTTGAACTGCAGCCGACACAACACGAGGGCGGCCGCAGCCAATATGGACACTACAATTCCTGAACCGACATACTTGACACGCTGACCGGAAAGCAACTCCGCAGACGGCGTTTCGTGATAGTCGCACAGCCACGCCGCCGGTATCTTGTTAATGATGCGGTAGGCGAGCCATGTCATCCCGAAGCCGATCAGGACACAGGCGGCTGTCCATATCAGACCGCCTGTGGTCGTTAGATAAGCTAATGGTTGCATATCGTTTGTCCCTTCCTTACATTATATATAATGTAGGGAAAGTCTTATGCGTTGGAAGAAGCTGACGAAGACGATGCCACAACAACTTCGATCTTCTCGAAGTAGTACAGCGACATCTGAATCGTGAAGTCATACTTGATGCCGGCACCGGCTACCCCTCTGGTGCTGGCGGCTGACGTTGAGCCGGACTCTACATGGGGATCAACAGTGACACTGTTAATGTAGTAAGTACCGTCTGCTTCCATCTCCAGATAGTCAAGGGACTTCTTGAGGTCATCCTTTGTGCCGGAGAAGCGGAAGTTGATAGCAGTTGCCAACAGCTTGCCGCCTTCTACCGTAGTACGGCCACGAGAGTCTGCCACACCGGTTGCGATAGACAGAGAAGTCAACTCATACTTGAGGTTATTCAGCACGGAACGAATCTCGTTCGGGGTCTTGGTGGCGTTATTGTACAGAATGGGGTTCTTGGTCTGGTACTCGTTGATCATGCTGGCGATGTTGCTTTCTATCGCACTGGCGTTGTTCAGGTACGAGTTGTAGTAGTTGATCTTGCTGGTGGCCGAAGCGTGTTTTGTTTCAAAGTCATCCTTTTTCTGCAGGAAAGGCACCTGAACAGCGATCAGGAAGATAATACTCAAAACAAGGATCACGGCGATGGCAATAATAAAGCCGGAAATCTTTAGCTGCTTTTTGTTGTTCATAATTGATACCTCCGTCAAGATGTGAACTTAATTACAGTTCCCTTAATATAGCAGTGGGACGTTCATCAAGCCGAAGCCTGGGAAGTCTGCGAAGCCTGAGAAGTCTGCGAGGCTTGTGAAGTCTGCGAAGTTTGAGAGGTTTCGTTGTCACTGCCGGAGGTTTCCTTCGTGTCCTTCTTCTTACCGCCGTTTTCAAGTTTCTCCTGCTGTTCCTTCTTCTCCTGCTCGCTCAAAGCGGCCTGCTCAAAGCCCTTTTCGGTGACGCTCATGGTCATCTGAACGCTGTAAACAACGGCTTTCGCTTCCGCACTTTCTGACTCATTACGAGCCACAGACAATGCTTCCCATACGCTAAAGAAACCGGCGTCATTCAGCTTATCACGAAGGGCAACAAAGGCATCATAGGTCTTCACGGTGCAGTTGATCGGAACGGTAACGGCTTCTTCGCCGCTTGCCGTATTAGCCTTCGTCAGCGTAAAGCTATCGGTCGAAACAGCTTCATCGACCACTTCTTTATACACATGGTCAACCAGAACAGACATTTTATATTCTGTCTTCGGCAGGATCTCCAAGTTGGTCGCCAAGTTATTGGTCAGCTCGGTATACCGTTTTTCACGGGCAATCAGGTCTTCCGCATATTTATAGCGGCTATCTGCAAGGGTGTTTTCATCATTGTTCTGCTGAATCTGGAGGGCGACCCACCAAGCGGAAATGGCGATCATCCAAACGGCCGCTACAAAACCGATTGCACCAGCTACCAAATTACCGACCTTGTTTCCACCCTGCTTCGCCATAGCGGAAAGGATGTTTGTCTGACCCTGCAGAAGGTTCGCTTCGGGAATAGGCATCGTCAGCACACCGTTCAGGGTGATGAAAGATACCGAATCAAATCCTCTCTGCTGGGCGTTCTGGGTAGCTGTCGGGGGCTGTGACTGACCGGAGAACAGGTTGGTCACCTTCTCGATCGGAGCCGTCAAACCGACCTGACGGCAGAACGCAGTAATGTTCGGCAGCTTCGCCAGAGCATCACACAACACGATCTGGTCAATGTCAAGACGCATGGTAGAAATAACCATACGCAGGTTACGAAGAATTTCTCCGGCGGCGTTTTCGAGCATCGACATCGTCTGCTTACGAGTCGTGGCAGAGTTGCACTTGTTACATACGCCAAGACCCTCTTGACGGATCAGGTCGATGGCACCCAACTTACTGACACCGAACTCCAGCATGAACATTTCGGCAATATCCTCCAATACACTGGAGAAGGACTGCTGGAAGACCGGAGCACCATTGTGCAGAACGACCAGACGGGTAGCGGCAAAGTCCATGCTGATAACAGCGATAGCACGGGTTGCCGAGTTCAGGTCGGCCTTACAAGTATAGAGCATACCGGCGATAGGCGGTGTTACCTTCACCAGCCGCAGACCAGCCGCTGCAAAGTTGGCACGAATATCCGTCAGCAGTGAAGTGTTCATCGCAAACAGTGAAGCCGATACATCTTCTGTTTTGTTCGCTTTGCCGTACTGCTGACCATACTCAAAGTTCAGGATCGTGTACTTTTCGGCATCCGCATGAAGCACCGCTTCTGCCTCGACACGGGCATACGTTTGCAGGAGCTTTTCTTTGGTCTCGACATGGTGCTTATACTCCTTCGTGATGAGGATTTCTTCGTCTTCAATACACAGGAAGAGGTCGCCGAGGTCAAGACTGACGCTTTCGGCACAACGCTTGACAAAAGCCGCCAGTTCTTCGGATTTCTCGAAAGGATGATCTTTCAGCGATTCGTTCAGTTCAAAGATCTGGGGAATGCTGAAATTGGTCGGCATACCGCCGCTCTTTCTTTTGCCGGACAAGCCGCCTTCCGGTTTTTCGTACTCGGCGGGAGTCAGAATGAGAAGGCTGCGGGTTACCTGCATGACAGTTGCTACACTTTTCATAAACACACCACACTCTTTATTTTTTTGGGTTCACCGCCGTATGGTTCTCAACGACCCTACGAACAGTTGCCGTAAAACAGCCGTTCTACTGTTTTACCGCATGATATTCCTTTTGTTATTTTATCACAAAAAAACGCGAATTTCAATGTTTATTTTATAAATTGCCGTAATTTGTGCATATAGTTAGAAAATCCGACCGCATTTTATGCAATTGTACTGCAAAGCGTTTTGTTTGTGCCAACAGAAGCGGGCCTTTCTGTTTGGGGACAAACAAAGCCCGAAAGCACAGTGTCTTTCGGGCTGTTGTTTATGTAGTTTTGGTTGTTAGCGTGACCGTTTCAGTTCGCTAAACATTCATACCGTAAACTCGCGGTTAACCTGTTATCAGTTACTAGCAGCAGGAGCAGAAGGAGTAGCAGGAGTAGTAGCAGTGTTATCGGTGTAACCGAGCTGAGCAAAAGTAGTACCTGATGTCAGCTTATCGTTCTTATTACCAGGATTGTGAGACTTATCAACCTTTGCGTAAATCGTCATAGTATCCTTATCGCAAGCAAAGTCATCCAGCTTATTGGAGAGAGAAGTCAGGTTCTGATACTCCATAGCCTCCTGAAGAGTCAGTTTAAGAGCAGCCTTTCTTCTGGCAGAAGCGGAAACACCAGCAGCCGGCAAGAGGCTGTTAGTATCTTTGATGCTGCCCTTGTTGCTAGAATTAACAGTACCGGCGTCTACTTCGGTGAACAGGGTGTTAACAGCGGTGTTCAGAGCAGCAGCGTCTGTCTTTGCCTGAGACTCGTTAGCACTGTTGACGATACCGATAACAGCCGGAATAGCGATAGCGGCCAGGATACCGAGGATAGCGATAACAACTACGAGTTCAACGAGGGTGAAGCCTTTTTTGCTCTGCTTAGCGAGCAGTTTCTGTTGGAGAGTCATGATAGATTACCTCTTTCTTAAAAAAAATTTTGTGTGAACCCAACGCTTTGAAGGGTGAAGCGGTGTGTTCATTTGTTGAATATATATTAACGCTTTATTAACAAAATGTCAATAGTTTTTTTCGATTTTTCAGGAAAGAAAGTGTAAAATCTATCCCGCATTTTTTGTCTATTATGCCGGTGCTTTTCCAGCTTTTTGCCTATTTTTGCGGTTCCTTTGTGGACTTTGCTTCAACATACACTATTTTTTTGTTTGTTCTGTCAAAAAACAAATATGAACAGTTTGTGTACCAGTTCATATTTCGTTCATAAACACCTCTCTCCGCCCTTATGGATTCTTCCTATTTTTCTTTCAAAATATTATTGTTTTATAGGAGTTTTGCCATCCCTGCGTGATTTTTTCTCTTTCGGTTCTTCAAGAATATGTCACTGCTCGTAAAAAAGTGCTCTCACCGTTCGGCACATCCACACAGCCAACAGCAGACAAAAAAAGAAAAGTGCCCGTTGTCTGCGGCGACACGGACACTAGCCTTTCTAATTAAGGGGAAACATAAGGAGTGATGTGCCGGAACAATGCGGCTTCGTTCCTTTGGCACGGTACTATTATAGTATATCCTCCCCCGCTATTTGTTAAGATAGTATGAATAATCAATAAAGTTTTCGTAGATGAAAGGTCTTTGTGCAAAGAAGCAGGGAAGATGCGGCAAAAAGTGCGAATCCCCCTGCGGTTTTCCTTGATTTTACGGCGGCGATAGTGTATAATAGGGCTTGCTGAAAATATTTTGATAGGGAGAGGTTTTACCAATGTACAAGGATTTAATGGATACCATCGGTTTTGTCGGACAGTACGACAGTGAGGTAGCAGCAGCCATGCAGGACGAGCTGAAAAGACAGCAGAGAAATATCGAGCTGATCGCTTCGGAAAATATCGTATCTCCGGCAGTCATGGCGGCGATGGGCTCGGTACTGACGAATAAGTACGCCGAAGGCTACCCCGGCAAACGGTACTACGGCGGCTGTCAGTATGTTGACGTCGTGGAAGACATCGCCAGAAAACGTGCCTGCGAACTGTTCGGAGCAGAGTTCGCCAATGTACAGCCGCACTCCGGTGCACAGGCCAATACCGCCGTGTATTTTGCCATGCTCCAGCCCGGCGATACCGTCATGGGCATGACCCTGTCCGAAGGCGGCCACCTCACACATGGCTCACCCGTAAACATCTCCGGTAAGTACTTCAACTTCGTGTCTTATGGCGTCGATCCGGTGACGCACCGCATCGACTACGACAAGGTGTATGAACTGGCGATGCAGCACAAGCCGAAGATGATCGTCTGCGGTGCGAGTGCTTATCCGAGAGTGATCGACTTCCAGCGATTCAGAGAGATCGCCGATGCCTGCGGTGCTTATCTGATGGTTGACATGGCACATATCGCCGGTCTGGTGGCGGCAGGCGTACACCCCAATCCGGTGCCCTATGCTCACTTCGTGACCACTACTACCCACAAAACCCTTCGTGGTCCCAGAGGCGGCATGATCCTCTGCTCCGAAGAGTATGCGAAAGACATCAATAAGGCTGTTTTCCCGGGTACACAGGGCGGTCCGCTGATGCACATTATCGCCGCCAAAGCCGTTTGTCTGGGCGAAGCCCTCAAACCGGCGTTCAAGACCTATGGCGAGAACATCGTCAAAAACGCAAAGGCTCTGGCAGACGGTCTGCTCAAGAGAGGCAATAAACTGGTATCGGGCGGTACCGATAACCACGTCATGCTGCTTGACCTGACCGAAAGTGAAGTGACCGGCAAAGAACTGGAACGCCGTCTGGATGAGGTACAGATCACCGCTAACAAGAACACCGTTCCCAACGAGCAGAGAAGCCCGTTTGTGACCAGTGGTGTTCGTCTGGGTACACCGGCTGTCACAACCCGTGGCTTTGGCGTGGAAGAAATGGACAAAATTGCCGAGTATATCACATTGGCTCTCAATGACTTTGAAGGCTCTGCCGACCGTATCCGTGAGGGCGTCAACGACATCTGCACCCGCTTCCCGCTGTACGCATAAGTCAGGAGTCGGCGGCACCTTGTCAGCGTCGTGCCTGCGGTCAGGTGTGAAGAAACGTCCACAAAGAACCGGCTTTTGCCATATATTGGCGGACATCGCTTGTATTGTCACAAGTGGTGTCCGCTTTTTGCACGTCAGAGAAAAAGTGAATAATATCCATCACAAAAAGTGCCATATACAGCCCTGTTGTTTTGGTCAAAACAGCAAAAGTGTTAATAAACTGTTGACAAACCGTAAAGTTTTACTTAAAATATGAGGTAACACAAACCGAAAACATAGAACATACAGTAACAATGAGATGGGAGGTATTTTGCTATGGAAAGAACCTACTGCCGACAGAAAAAAGGCGGCAAAGGGGGTTTTACACTGGTAGAACTGGTTGTTGTGATAGCCATTTTGGGCATTCTGGCGGCAGTGGCTATACCTGCGGTTGTCAATATCGTAGGCACTGCGGGCAGAAACGCAGAGGAAACCGAAGCCAGTTCACTCAACAAAGCGTGCTACGAGTATTATACGGAAATATTGTCCGGAACCGTCAACTCCTCACAACCGCATAATTCTACACAAACCGGACTGCCCGGTCCTAAAGCCGGAAAAAGCGTCCGAGAAGCGGCGGCACTAAACGCCAGCGTCATCAACGCCTGTGAATATGCCGGTTTAGACAAGCTGAAAACACGCATCCAAGACGGCGATCAGTCGTTTGGCTACGACAGCAGCGGACAGGTGAAGGTTTCCGATAACACCACTACACCGATCACCGCCGACACCAAACTCAAAGACTTCATGCCGCTGCCATCGTAACCGCTTCACCGGAGGACAGACATACTGTCATGTTCCACAAAAATCACGCCGGAAGTTCGTTGTGCCATTCCATTCACACTTCGGTTAAACATCTTGACCTTTCGGGAACATTGTGCTATAATAACGATGGATAGTGGTTAACAGGGACAGTGCACACTCCCGTGCCATCCTCCCCTCTTTCTTGCGAAAATTTGAAGGTGATGCAGGGACACCGATTAGTCGGTGTCCCTGTATTTTTACGCTCCACACATCCCCTCTCCCCGCTATATAAACACGTTCCCCCTCTCTTGTTACACATACCAAGAGAGGGGGAATCTTTCGTCACAGCAGGTTTTTGGAGATCTTCATCGGGCGGGTGTATTTTCGTTTCAAGAAATACGCCGCTCCCACCACCGCGATCAGCCCACAGCCGATGGCAACACTTGTCAGAAAACCTGTGCGGTAGGTCTGATCCATCAGACCGGAGTTGGTAATATTGATGGCTTCCGCCACCGCTATGCCGCCGCCTTCCCGTTCGATGAGAATAGCGGTCTCCAGTACCATCGCCGCATACTCCGACAAGGCATAAAACGCCATGGCAATCAAGGCACACAAAACGCCGCTCTTCTTCGTGGCACGCTGTCCCGTAACAACAAAGCCGACAAACGCCAGCACCGCTATCGGTATGCTCCATAATCCGCTGACCGGCACGATTTGATACAACAGTACGTTCAACAAGGCTCCCAAAGCGGCACCGAAAACGGCACCCAGTAAACCCGCCGCCATGTTCTGCCGTTTTTTCTCGAACAGGTCACGGCGTTTTTCATAAAGCCGCCGCTTGCGTGATACACAGGCATCACAGATCGGCACCATCTCACGTCCCACAATGTACACACCCGTTTTTCGCTGTCTGCCGCAAACACCACAAAGCGGCACCAGCTTGTCGCTCTTGCACAACACGGTCATCAGGTGCACAAGGGCTTTCAGTTCTTCCTTGTCGATGTCGGAGTCGATGGTCATTTTCATCTCCACCGTAATCTGTCGACGCTTGAAACCGACCCGCAGCACCGATTTTTTGTGTTCGCTCTGGAACTGCCGCAGTTCTTCAAGGATTCCTGCTGTGCTGCCGTCACGAGCGGCACAGAACAGCCGCAAAGCGTAACGGTTCTCCGGTTCGGCGAAGTCAATCATATTATGGAACCCCTCAAAGGTATTGAAGGCCGTCTTGCTCTTCTCATGGTAGCGATAGCCCATCGTGATAATAAACTCCTGAAACTCGCTTTCCGTCAACTCTGTCACCGCCTTTTGTTCGTCTGTGATGTCTTCTTGTGACGGTTGTCCCACTGTTGTGCTGACCAAATGGTCAACGCCTTACAGCGTGGTTCCTGTCAGCCGCACAGCACGGTTCTTGGTCTTGTTATCGGTGTAGAACTGGGCAAGACAAATCCCCGCACCGGCCAGATAGGTTATCAACCCGAAAATGTTGTTGAACAACACCACGCCGAGATTCCACGAGATGTACTCCGGCACAATATCGAACGCTTCGCTGAAACTGATCGGATAAGCGGCTCTCTGGAACTCTTGGAACACATCTACGCCAATGGCGAAATACATCCCCGCCAGCAAAACGACCAAACCGATGCCCAGCGACAGGAACACGCCTTTTTTCGACATTCGTTTGGCGAAAACCTTATAGAGAAAGTAGGATGCCATCGCCGCCAGTGCACCGGCCACGATCACGATCTTGCCGAGCAGATAGAACAGCACCCACAGAACGGCACCGCCCAGACCGCCTAATAAAGCTCCCAGCAAACCGAGCGGTACATTTTCCGTTACGATTGATTCCGCCGCAGTATGACCTTCCATTTTTTGCTGTTCGGTCAAAAAACAGTCAGGACATAGTGCCGTCACCATTTTTTCCACTGCGTACAGATCGGTATCCCGCACCTGATGACACTTGCGGCAGATCGGTCTGGCTCCCAACTGTTGGATGTAGTACATCGACACATCCACCGCCTCCCGCACACCCTCTGCAATGTTCATCACCAGATCCTTGTTCTGATAGCAAAGGCTGATATGCCGCCCATCGTAGAAAGCCGACTTCACGGTCTTTTTGTGCTGTTCGGCATATTGCCGCAGTCCATCGTTCAGGATGCGGGCACTTTCTTCTGTCGGCACGGCACACGACACGTTCACTGTGTACATTTTGGCGTTGACATCCACACGTGCCGTGAAACAGAAGCCATCTATCTTGCGGTAGCCTGTACCGGTCATCCAATCATAGGCAAACCCTATGGTCTGCAACTGTGTGTTAAATGTTGCCATGTTCTGACCTCCCGTTAATTTTTCATTACAAGGCATTAGGAGCTGTTTTCCACAAACCTCTTCCATTTTATCACAGTTTCGCCCCGTTTTCAATACGCTTCCGCTGAAATCG
>CACZZU010000061.1 GCA_902785765.1 uncultured Ruminococcus sp. | reverse complement strand
GAACCGGTAAAGTCCGTAACATTAAGGGAGATGATCTTCCGCTTATTGTCTTTGGTATCCCGTGTATCTATCGAGAAGATCTTGCCCCAAAAAATGATGGTGCCCGATTCCGGAGACAACCGTTTCAGCGAAAACAGCTCGCCTTTGATATGGCTGCCGTAAATCGTGACGGCACTTTCCGGCAAACAGGTCGGCATCAGGGTTGCCCCTTCTCGTATCTCGATTTCGGAGGATACCGGCAAGGGGGCAGAAACTTTTTTCTGCGAAGAAGTTTTATAGGCATTAGCGGACTGCATCCGTTCTTCGTACGCCTGTTGTTCTGCGATCAATGCCTCTCGCATCACTCGTTCTTCCGTGATCTTCTGCTGTTCAATGTAGGTCTGGCTGTCCGCATCAATCGTTACAACGCCATCCAGTACAATGCGGTAATGCAGCCCAAATTCCTCTTGGATCAGTGCTGCCAGATGCTTGTCAAAATTCTGCTGCAGCAGAATTTCCTTTCCGCCATGCTGAAGGGTAATGATGAAACGATCGTCCTCAATACGAGCCGTTGAATCGTTCAGTGTGCCGTTCAGACTGGCGTACCGCCGCTTCATTTCTTTGGTCAGTTCAGGATAATAGTCCGCCTGCAGCAAAGTGCCGTCATAGTGCGGTCGGATATGGCACTGCAACAATTGCAGGCGGCTGCCGCAGATGACTTTTTCCGCCTGAAAAAGTGTTGCTTTGTCCAGCAGTGCCGACAAACCGACTTGCACCAGCAGCAGCCGTTTCTCGGAATCAATACCGATATGCTGCAGTTCCCCCTCCCGCAAGATCTGCGGAAGGGGGCTGATGTCCAGATATTTTCCAAAAAATTCCGAAAACGTGTTCACTGAAATCTCCTTTGCTGGGTTCTATGGTAACTGTTCGATCTCTTTCATCAGTTCGTCTAACAAATGTTCCTCCGGCACTTTGCGGATGATCTCTCCCTTTTTGAAGAGCAGCCCCACACCGTCTCCGCCGGCAATACCAATATCAGCTTCCCGTGCTTCCCCCGGACCGTTGACAACACATCCCATGATAGCGACCGTGATCGGTTTGCAACAGCCTTTGAGCCTTTCTTCGGCCTGTTTGGCCAGACCGATCAGGTCGATGCGTGTTCTGCCGCAGGTCGGGCAGGCAATCAATTGTACGCCAAAGTGCCGCAGCCCCAATGCCTGCAAAATATCTTTGGCAGCGGCTACTTCCTTCACAGGATCATCCGTCAGAGAGACCCGAATGGTATCTCCGATCCCCTCCAACAGCAAACTGCCAATACCAGCGGCCGACTTGATGAGTCCCATCCGCTCGGTACCAGCTTCTGTCACTCCCAGATGCAGAGGGTAATCGCATCGTTCTGCGGCCAGTTCATAAGCCTCTTTCATAAACAGAACATTGGAGGACTTCATGGACAGTACGATCTGGTCGAAATCGTACCGTTCCAACAGAGCCGCATGGTACAGGGCACTGTCACACAACGCCTGTGGGGTCGGTTTGCCGTATTTTGCAAGAATACTCTTCTCCAGTGAACCGGAATTTACCCCGATACGGATCGGAATGTTCCGGCGGCGACACTCGTCCGCTACTTGCTTGACACGGCTGTCGTCTCCGATATTGCCCGGGTTGATACGGATCTTGTCAATACCGGCGGCAGCCGCTTCAAGAGCAATACGATAGTCAAAATGAATGTCTGCGACCAGCGGCACCGTCACTTTCTGTTTAATGGCCGGTATCAGCCGTACCGCTTCCCGATCGGGCAGTGCCAGCCGGATGATTTCACAGCCAGCCTGTTCCAATGCAATGGCCTGCCGCACACTGCCTTCGATGTCGGTAGACGGTACGTTCAGCATGGATTGAAGACTGATAACAGCACCACCGCCGATACATACCGAACCGGCGGTGATGATTTTGGTGTTCCTTCGTTTCATGGTGATCCTCTCCTAGTGAAACAGTCGGATAATATCGTTGATGGAGATCACGACCATCAGCAACAGCAGCAAGGCCAGTCCGATGGCGTGTACCCAGCCTTCGTGTTCCGGTTTGACCGGCTTGCGGCGAATCGCTTCTACGATCAGGAAGATCAGACGACCGCCATCCAAAGCTGGCAGCGGCAGCAGATTCACCACTCCCAGATTCACCGTAATCACCATCATAATGAAGATCAGGTTGCTCAAACCATCCCAAAAGCTGGATTGCAAACCGCTAGCCGCCGCCTGGGTAATAGCAGAGGTCATACCAATAGGCCCCGCTACTTCGTTGAAACCGAATTGTCCCGTGAGCAAGCCGATCAGACTCGCCCAAACCATTCTGACGGTCGAAACGGTCTGCAAAAACGTCTGCTGCAGCAACGTGCCAAAATTGTTTTCGATGGCCTGCACTTTGAAGTCCAGGTGTACGATCTCCTTACCATCCTCGTTTTTGGTCGTTGGCAATTTCACATGGTCGAAGGTCAAGGTCTCTCCCCCTCGCTTGACCCTGAACGTCATGTCGTTGTTTTTAGCGGTCGCCAGAGCAAAGTTCAAGTCCATAGAAGTATGGATGCCATAGCCGTTGATGGACTCAATGGCATCTCCTACCTGTAACTGCTGTGACGAAGTACTCACATCCGCAAACACGGCAATCCGATTGGACGCAAAGGCACGGCTGGGAATCAGCGTGATCATCATCAGCACAAATCCAAGCAAAATGTTCATCACGGCACCCGCTACCACGATAATCATCCGTTTCCAGACAGCCTGATTGCCGAAGGCACGTTTGTCATCACTTTCGGCATCCTCGCCTTCCATCGCACAAAAACCGCCAATGGGAAAGGCACGAAGCGAATACAGTGTCTCTCCCTTCTGAAATTTCAGGAGCTTCGGCCCCATACCCAAGGCAAACTCATTGACCTTGACACCGCATTTTTTTGCTGTCATAAAGTGACCGAACTCGTGAATGAAGATAATCAACTCAAACAGCAGAATGCCGATGATGACTAATAACACACCCTCTATGGGAACCCTCTCCCTTCTTATTGTTGCAAGATCCGCTGCCGTGTTTCACGGTCAGCCGCTAAAATATTGTCCAGCGTCACCGCCTCGTGTGCACAGGAAGACTGTCCGACTGCCCGACCAACCAACGCCGGTATTTGCAGGAAGGTGATCTTGCCTTCCAAGAAAAGCTGCACGGCCGCTTCGTTGGCGGCATTGGCGATTGCAGGCAGCAAACCGCCCTGCCGCAAAGCTTCTCGACAGATTGCCAGACACTCAAAGGTATCCATGTCCGGACGGTCGAACGTCAGGGCAGCTATTTCCGCCAAATCCAGTTCCTTGACGGGCGAAGGCAATCGTTCCGGATAGGTCAGGGCATACTGTATCGGGATACGCATATCCGCCACGCCCAATTGAGCGATAACGGAATTGTCCTGCAATTGTATCATCGAGTGGATGATACTTTCCCGATGCACCAGCACATCAATATTCTCGTCCGACACATCAAACAGCCACGAGGCTTCAATCACTTCCAACCCCTTGTTCATCAGAGTGGCAGAGTCAATGGTGATCTTCGCTCCCATGCTCCAGTTGGGATGCCGCAACGCCTGTTCTACGGTGACGTTGGCTAACGCCTGTTTAGTCTTCCCGTAAAAAGCACCGCCGGACGCCGTGAGGATCACTTTCTTCAAGGCACCGGACGGACAACCTTGCAGGCACTGAAAGATTGCGGAATGTTCGCTGTCCACAGGATAGAGCTTCACACCATACCGACGGACAGCTTCCTTGACAACCGCTCCGCCTGCGACCAGTGTTTCTTTATTGGCCAACGCCAACTGCTTGCCCGCACGGACGGCTTCCAAAGTTGGCAGCAATCCCGCTACACCCACAATTGCATTCACGACCGTATCAGCTTCTGCTTGACGAGCAGCAGCCAAAATACCTTCTTCACCGGATAATACCATCGTATCCGTGTCCGCTAAAGCGGCTTTCAAACGTGAAGCAGCCAATTCATCCCTCACCGCCGCTACCACAGGGTGAAACTCCCGTACCTGCCGCTCCAGTAAGTCGATCTGTCGGTTAGCTGTCAGGGCAGCCACTTTGATACCGTGCATCCGTGCCACGTCCAGCGTCTGTACGCCAATGGAGCCAGTGGAACCGAGCACCGTAACGATCTTTGTCATACGGTTTTCCCTCCTTACACGACCGTAATGATGGGCCAATACGTCATAAAGACCAACATGAACGGTGCAACCATGATGACGCTGTCAAAGCGATCGAGGAAACCACCGTGACCGGGAATGATGAATCCATAGTCCTTGATGGAAAAGTACCGTTTAATGACAGAGAAGCTCAAATCTCCAATGACGGACAGGAACGAGCCGAACAGAGCCATCACCGCCAACGCTGTATACTGCACCTGTACGCTCTGCTGATAGAGTAGCAGAGAAAACAACCAACCGACAAAGCAGGTAGCGACAATGCAGAACAGTACTCCGCCCACCACTCCTTCGATGGTCTTTTTCGGGCTGATGGAAGGACACAGCTTATGCCTGCCCAAAAAGCTGCCGGTGAAGTACGCTCCGATGTCGGCCATCCACGGTAATCCAAGGGACAGCACAAAATACAAGGAGGCATGTGCCGCATCGGCATTTTTCATCATCACGATGGAAGATAAAGCCACAGTTATCAGCAGCGTCATACCATAAGTATATGCGAACTCCTTGTAGGTTATTTTTTGATGGAAAAACACCATGACGGTCAACATGATGCCAGTGTAAACATATCCTGCCAATAAACCGTAACCGTACGTCAGTATCATAGGATAAGTACCGGCAAACAGCACGCAGGGGACACTCAATGGATACAGCTTCGCTGTGCCGTTGGCCAATACAAATTCACCAACACAAAAAACACAGATAATGGCTACCGCAATATCAAATAAAATCGGCACACTACCGCCCAAAAAGACAACTGCCAGAATCAGAGGAACTCCCAGAACGGCCGCCAAGAATCGTTTTGCCATTCATACCCCTCCAAATCGTCTGCTGCGGCGGTTAAACACCCGTATAGCTTCTTCCAGATCAGCTTCACCGAAATCCGGCCACAGCGTATCGGTTGAATAAAACTCGGCATAAGCCGCCTGATACAGCATGAAATTGCTGAGCCGATGTTCGCCTCCCGTTCGGATGATGAGATCGGGATCAGGAATCCCCGCTGTGTAAAGATATTCAGATACCGTGGTTTCGGTCAGTGCTTCGGGTGTAAGACGACCGTCCTGCACTTCCTGACAAAGACGCCGCACGGCCTGTACGATCTCTGCCCGTCCGCCATAGTTCATAGCGATATTAAGCTGCATTCCCTGACGGTCTTTCGCTACCGCCTCGGTTTCGTTAATGAGATCGATAATATCTTGTGGAAACGCTGAACGGTCACCGATGAAGACGACCTTGATGTCATCTTCCCGAAAATTCGTCAGAGAATCCACCAAATACTGCCGGAAGATCTTCATCAGGGCGTTGACTTCTTCCAGCGGACGCTTCCAATTTTCCGTAGAAAACGCGTACAAGGTGAGGTACTTTACACCCCTGCGACTAATATACCGTGTCATGGTCTTAAAGGTCTTCGCCCCATACGTATGCCCAATAGAACGAGGCAGTCCTTTTTTTTTCGCCCATCGACCGTTGCCGTCCATGATAATACCAATATGGTTAGGAACGGTCAGCTCTGTGGATGGTATCGTCATACTGTATTCACCTCACTCGATCGTCACCGTCTGAACCTCTGGTTCATAGGGCGACAAAACACATCTCGGCAGAACGAATCCTGCCGAGATATTCGCTTGTGAAGCGGTCACTGCCCTTCGGCAGCCACTTCCTTCATCAATATACTGCCCACCGGTGCAGCATCAGATCTCCATGATCTGCTTCTGCTTCTTCTCCGTCAGACCTTCAATGGTCTTGATGTGCTTATCGGTCAGATCCTGTATCTTCTTTTCGCCATTTTTCTGGTCATCCTCGGTGATCTCACTCTTTTTCTTCATGGACTTGAGTTTCTCCATCGCTTCACGGCGAATGGAGCGGATCGCTACCTTGGCATCCTCACCCATCTTGGCGATGTCCTTCACGATCCCCTTACGTCTGTCTTCTGTCAGCGGCGGAAAAATCATACGGATGATCTTTCCGTCATTCTGCGGATTGATACCGATGTCGGAAGTCTGGATGGCCTTCTCAATGCTGCGGAGGACAGACGCATCCCACGGCTGAATCGTCAGGGTTCTGGCTTCGGTCACAGAAACCGCTGCCAACTGGTTAATCGCAGTCGGTGCTCCATAATAGTCGACACGAATCTTATCCAGCACAGCCGGATTGGCACGACCGGCACGCACTTCGGCATACTCTGTTTCCAGATGCTCGATGGTCTTCTTCATTTTCTCATCGGTACTTTTGATAACTGTGTTCATAGTGATACCCTCCGTGAATATATTATTGATGGATCACGCCGTCAGTCAACGACCACATGACCCCAAAAAGCGATAGAACGTCCGATTACTCAACCAGCGTACCAACATTCTCGCCACAAACCGCCGACACGATATTGTCGGGGTTATCCAGACTAAACACGATGATCGGCAGGTGGTTATCCTTACAGATAGCAGCAGCCGTGCTGTCCATCACCTTCAAATCATTGTGGAGCACCTCTTGGAACGACACTTTATCGTACTTCATGGCGTTCGGATTTGTCTTGGGGTCGCTGTCGTATACGCCATCTACCATGGTGGCCTTGAGGATAATATCGGCATCGATCTCCGCTGCCCGCAGGGCTGCGGCTGTATCGGTGGAGAAGAAGGGGTTGCCCGTGCCACAGCCAAACACAAGGATCCTGCCCTTTTCAAGATGACGGATCGCACGGTTGCGAATATACGGTTCGGCTACCTGCTGCATGGCGATGGCGGTCTGTACGCGTACTTCCAGGCCCAACTGCTCTAAAGCGTCACATACGCCCAACGCATTGATGACGGTAGCTAACATACCCATGTGATCGGCTCTGGTACGATCCATTTTGCCGCTGGAACGACCACGCCAGAAGTTACCGCCGCCCACCACAATGGCAATTTCTACGCCCATTTCGTTCAGCGTTTTGATCGGCTGACAGAATTTCAGCACCGTGTCGAAGTCGATACCGTGCTTTTCCTCTCCTGCCAGCGATTCACCGCTCAACTTCAAGAGAACTCTTTTGTATTTCGGTGTCATCATGCTCACACACTCCTGTTATTGATATTGGTCATGGCTATGAAGCGGGGAGTAACTGGGCGAGCCATTCATTTCGGTGAGAAAACCATGGAAACGGTGCCCGTTTTTGTGGTTATCCGTTAGCAGCCGCAGCGGATACTGTTCCTTCCCCGCAAGCTTGCTTGAGTCTATTTTACTATATCCTCCCATCAAAGTAAAGCACAAATTGCTTTTTTAGGCCGGCTTTTTTCCGTTGTGTCGTCCGGACACAAAAAACAGAGGGCGGGTCGCTGCCGACCGTCCTCTGTTGGTGGATGATAGGATGATACTATGGAATACCGAAGGGATCATTTAGAAGAAGCCAAGCTGGCTACTTCTGCTGCGAAGTCATCAGAACGCTTCTCCAGACCCTCACCCTTTTCAAAGCGAACGAAGCCCAGAATCTCGATCTTGCCGCCGAGTGCCTTGGCAGTCTGTGCGGTGTAGTCCTTGACCTTCAGCTTGTTATCCTTGACGAATACCTGATCGACCAAGCAGTTCTCTTCGTAGTACTTGCCGATCTTGCCCATTACGATCTTCTGGGCGATTGCTTCAGGCTTGCCTTCGTTCATAACCTGTTCGGTCATGATCTTCTTCTCATGCTCCAGTACTTCATCCGGTACCTGCTCTCTGTTCAGATAAGCCGGAGAAACGGCAGCGATCTGCATGGCAATGTCCTTGGCATAGGTCTTGAACGCATCGTCAACGGTCACATTGGTATCGAACTTGACCATAACAGCGATCTTGCCGCCAGCATGGATATAAGTGGCTACTGTGCCTTCATAACGTTCGAAACGACGGATGATGATGTTTTCACCAATAGTCTGAATCTTCTCTTGGAGCAGATCAGCCACGGTCATTTCGGTACCAACAGCCGTCTTGGTGAGCAGTTCCTCTACGGTAGCAGGTTTCTCTGCCATGACTGTCTCGGCAACAGTCTTAACAAAGCCCTGGAAGTCAGCGTTCTTGGCAACGAAGTCTGTCTCTGCGTTTACTTCGAGAGCCACACCAGCGGTGCAGTCTTCGTTTGTATACGCATAAGCAACGCCCTCTGCGGCAATTCTGGAAGCCTTTTTAGCGGCTTTAGCCAGACCTTGCTCACGAAGCACGTCAATTGCCTTCTCCATATCGCCGTCTGCCTGTGTGAGGGCCTTTTTGCAGTCCATCATACCGCAGCCGGTTCTTTCTCTCAGTGTCTTAACATCCTGTGCTGTAAAAGCCATGATGATTACCTCCTTGTTCTTATGGTTGTCTATTATCGCTCAAAAAATACCCGCAGATCATGCGGGTATTCTGTTTTGCTAACGAGTATCCGCCGTTGATATTACTCTTCGGCAGCTTCTTCCTTCTCTTCGGCAGCGGCCGCACCCATCTGACCCTCGTGGCCTTCGATGATAGCATTGGCAATTGCACCGGAGATGAGCTTCACAGCACGAATAGCATCATCGTTGCCGGGAATGACATAGTCGATCTCATCCGGATCACAGTTGGTATCTACGATCGCAACGATCGGAATACCAAGTTTCTTGGCCTCGGCCACAGCGATTCTTTCTTTTCTGGGGTCAACAATGAAGAGAGCACCAGGGATGTTCTTCATGTCTTTGATACCGCCGAGGAACTTCTCCAGCTTCTCGATTTCGAGGTTGAGCTTGATAACTTCCTTCTTGGGCAGAAGATCGAACGTACCGTCTGTCTCCATGGTACGGAGCTGTCTGAGTCTCTCAATTCTGCGGCGGATCGTGGTGAAGTTGGTGAGCATACCGCCCAGCCATCTGGCGTTAACGTAGTAAGCACCGGCACGCAGAGCCTCTTCCTTTACAGAATCCTGTGCCTGCTTCTTGGTACCAACAAAGAGCACCGACTTGCCGTCTGCGGAGAGGTCACGAACGAAGTTATAAGCCTCTTCGAGCTTCTTCACCGTCTTCTGCAGGTCAATAATGTAGATACCGTTTCTCTCTGTGAAGATGTAGGGAGCCATTTTGGGGTTCCATCTTCTTGTCTGGTGTCCGAAGTGAACACCTGCTTCCAAAAGCTGTTTCATTGATACGACTGCCATGGTTAAAAATCCTCCTTAGGTTTTGATTCCTCCGCCAACCGGGACACGCCATAGGCGATGCACCTAACGACTATGGTCGGCGTGCGAACTGCAAGAGCTATTGTACCACAGTCTTTTCCAAATTGCAAGCACTTTTTTCGGATTCCACGGAAATCAATTTTGTCGGGGCAGTCACACGGGGAAAACCCTTTTCCGGCGGAAAAAGGGTTATTCCCCGCACCCCTTTCCTAAAACCGCTGGATT
>CACZZU010000060.1 GCA_902785765.1 uncultured Ruminococcus sp. | reverse complement strand
CAACAAATACGCTGAGGACCAGATCAGATCTGTCTTTTGCGGAAAACACGATTGGAGCATCTTCGAGAAATCCACTACTCCGGACCCCTTTTCATATGGCAAGTTGACAGGCACTACCATCCTTTTAAGAGCCTGTGCCAAGCTGAGGGCTGTTTGATTTTTCCCAGAACTACTTGACACGATCATGATGTACTTGCTGCATTTGACAAAAGGAGAGGCGGTATGTTACAATTTTGTAGAAGAAAAAGGGTGCGGAGGACTGCAAGATGAAAAAGATCGTGATCGGAGTCGTGGCACATGTAGATGCCGGAAAAACAACCCTGTCGGAAGCGATGCTGTATCTATCGGGTGCTATCCGGAAGTTAGGACGTGTTGACCACCGCAATTCTTTTCTCGATACCTTTGCGGCGGAACGCCAGAGGGGCATCACCATCTTTTCCAAGCAGGCTGTCTTTGATTGCGGTGACACGCATTTTACGCTGTTGGATACGCCGGGACACGTAGATTTTTCTGCCGAAATGGAGCGTACTCTGCAAGTGTTGGATTATGCAGTGCTGGTTATCAGCGGCACACAAGGGATTCAGAGCCATACGCAGACCTTGTGGGAACTGCTGCAGCGATACCGTGTGCCGTGTTTTCTTTTCGTGAATAAGATGGATCTGCCCGGAGCGGATAAGGATGAGCTGCTCTGTCAATTACAGGGACGGTGGGGAGAAGCGTGTGTGGACTTCACGGTACCCCAAGGAACGGATTGGTATGAAGCGGCAGCAGCGGCAGATGAAATGCTGTTGGAAGAATATTGCCGGAGCAATACGCTGTCTGAAGAAACGATCCGACAGGCGATCCGGCAGCGAAGGCTGTTTCCGTGCTTGTTTGGAGCGGCTCTGCGGACGGAAGGCGTGGAACCGCTGCTGCTCCAGCTGGACAGATGGACGGTGATGTCGCAGGACAGCGGACGTTTTGGAGCGAAGGTCTTCAAGATTACCGAAGATCAACAAGGACAACGCCTGACCCATCTGAAGATTACCGGTGGTATGCTGCGGGTACGGGATATTCTGCCGAGTGACAAGAACATCCAACAGGAAAAAGTCGCCCAGATACGTTTGTACACCGGTGAAAAATATACTACTGCCGAAACGGCCGGCAGCGGGACGGTCTGTGCTGTGACAGGCATCCGTTTTGCCCAGTCGGGCGATGGGCTGGGGGAGGAAGACAATACCGATCTGCCGATGCTGACACCCGTGATGACGTACACGATCGGTTTGCCGCCGGAGGTATCGGTACATACGGCATTTGAGCGGCTGCGTATCTTGTCAGAAGAAGACCCTCAACTGCACATCACTTGTAACGAACGGTATGGTACTCTGGAACTGGATGTCATGGGGGAAGTGCAGGCCGAAGTGCTGAAAACACTCTTGCAGGAGCGTTTTGGCTGGTCGGTCACGTTCGGAACAGGGCGTATCATCTACAAAGAAACAATCACCGACACTGTAGAAGGGGTCGGTCATTTTGAACCGCTGCGGCATTATGCCGAAGTGCACATAGTGTTGTCGCCTGCCGAACGGAACAGCGGTCTGATCTTCCGAACGGAATGTGACGAGGATGTTTTAAGCCGACACTGGCAGCGGCTGATCCTCTCACATCTTTACGAAAAGACCCATGTGGGGGTACTGACGGGTTCCCCTATCACCGATATGACGATCACCCTTACGGCCGGTAAGGCACACCTCAAGCATACGGAAGGCGGCGATTTCCGGCAAGCGGCCCTGCGAGCCGTTCGCCAAGGACTGCGAGGGGCACACAGCATCTTGCTGGAGCCGTACTATGCCTTCACGTTGGAAGTGCCTGCCGAACAGGTCGGACGGGCGATGACCGATATTCAGCGGATGTCCGGTCGTTTTGAACCGCCGCAGACTACGGCGGATAACACCGCTGTTTTCACGGGACAAGCTCCGGTAGCCGAGATGAACCGATATGGAGCCGAAGTGGTACAGTACACGCATGGCAAAGGCCGCTTGAGCTGCCGTTTCAGCGGCTATGAGCCGTGTCACAATCCAGAAGAGGTGATGACTGCTTTTGGCTATGACCCCGAACGGGATACGGATAATCCTTGTGACTCCGTGTTTTGTTCTCATGGAGCAGGCTACGTTGTCAAGTGGAACGAAGTGCCTGACAAAATGCACTTGCCCCGTACACTGTCTCCGGCATCGCCGGACAGTATTACGCCCGTGCGTTCATTGGGAGGTCATCGTTCCGCTCAAGAATGGCTTGCTTCGGATAAGGAACTGATGCGGATCTTTGAAGCAACCTACGGTCCCATCAAACGCAGGCAGGCACCGCCTGTCCGTGAGATATATACCGCTCCGTCTGCCGTTGAGAAGCCCGTTAAAGGCAAGACCAAGACGGGTGACGAACAGGATTACCTGTTGGTAGACGGCTACAACGTGATTTTCTCGTGGGAGCCTCTGAAAAAATTGGCGGAAGACAATATTGACGCTGCCCGTGCCGCTCTGACACATATTCTTTGCAACTATCAGGGCTACCGACCGTGTACCCTGATCTTGGTATTCGATGCCTATAAGGTCAAGGGGCAGCGGGAAGAAGTGGAGGCGGTGGACGGTATCAGCATTGTCTACACCAAAGAAGCAGAGACCGCTGATATGTACATTGAGAAGGTCACGCACCGCATCGCCCGACATCATCGGGTGAGGGTCGTGACTTCTGATCGGCTGGAGCAGCTAATCATTCTCGGCAACGGTGCCCTGCGTATTTCTTCCCGCACTTTTCTGGAAGAAGTCCGTCAAGTTGAGGCCGAAATACGTGACCTTGTGAGCAGAGAACGGTAAGGTGACAGACCGACTCATCTCCGAGGGACAGGAATGGGTGAAGGAAATCGTGCGGGTAAAAGGGGAGAGCACATGAAAAAAAAGGAAGCGGAACACCTCGAACCATTGGGGAACGGGGTACAGGTGATCGTGTCGCCGCAGCACCACTTCGGTACGGATACGATTTTGTTGGCTCATTTCGCAGCACCGCGAAAAAACGATCGAGCGTGTGAACTGGGAACAGGGTGTGGAGCAATACCGCTGCTGTGGTGCCGCAGCGATTCGCCCTCTTTCGTGACTGCCATTGATATTCAGGCGGAGGCTTGTGATCTGCTGCAGCGCAGCATCGTTCTCAATCATTTGGAGGAACGAATACACGTCCTGCACAGTGATTGGCGGGAACTGCAGGGAAAAGTGTCGTGGGCGAGTTACGATCTGGTGGTTTGCAATCCGCCGTACAAAGCCGTTGGAACGGGTATCGTTAACCCCGAACAGGCACATCGGATGGCTCGCCACGAAATTGGCGGCACGTTGGAGAATATTATACAGACGGCTGCCAAGCTGCTGAATTTTGCGGGACGCTTTTGTTTATGCCAGCGACCAGAACGGCTGAATGATGTGATCGTTCTCATGCGGCAGTACGGTCTGGAACCGAAACGGCTGCGGCTGGTACAGCAGCATACCACGAAAGCCCCCAAGTTGTTCCTGATCGAAGGACGCAGAGGGGGACGACCGAACGGACTGGTAGTGGAACCGACCTTGCTCATCGAATCAGAAAGCGGTGGGCTGTCCCGGGAAATGATCGAAATTTATGGTGTCTATAAGGAGGCGTATTTACCATAATGGCAGGAAAACTATATGTTGTAGGAACTCCCATCGGCAACTTGTCTGACTTTTCGCCTCGTGCCGTCGAGACCTTGTCGGCGGTAGACTTTATCGCCGCCGAAGATACCCGTGTGACGATCAAGCTGCTGAATCGCTTTGACATTCATACCCCGATGGTGAGTTATCACAAATTTAATAGCCGTGAACGAGGCGAAGAAATCTGTCGGCGGCTTGAACAGGGCGAAAACGGTGCTATCGTGACCGATGCCGGTATGCCCTGCGTGTCCGACCCCGGCGAATTATTGGTGCAGCAGTGCCACGAACGGGGCATTACCGTGTGTGCTGTACCGGGACCTACTGCCATGGCATCCGCTTTGGCAATTGCCGGACTGCCCACCGGACGATTCACCTTTGAGGGCTTTTTGAGTGTCAATAAGCCCAGTCGGCGAGAACACTTACTGTCGCTGCGGCAAGAAACCCGCACCATGGTCTTCTATGAAGCCCCTCATAAGCTTTCGGCGACCCTGCAGGATATGTACCGCATTTTGGGAGACAGGCGGATCGCTATCGTCAAGGAACTGACGAAAGTGCATGAAGAAGTCATCCGCACAACGCTGTCGGAAGCAGTGGAACGCTATACGAATGAAAAGAGTCTCAAGGGAGAGATCGTTCTTGTGCTCGAAGGGGCATCCGTTCTTCCTCAAACGGCGGAAACGACACTGGAAGAAGCCGTGACCACTGCGGAAGAACTGGCTGCCTCCGGTTTTTCACTGTCCGAAGCGGCTAAAGAGAGTGCACGCCTGACAGGTTTCAAGAAAGGCGACATCTACAAGCGTCTACTCGATAAGAAATAACGGTTCTGCACGTCGATCTGACGTGTACCGTGCCGCTTGTCTGCTGCTGTACGGCGGGCGGTGATGATGTATATCATACCCCAGAGAGAAAGAAGAATGACAATGGACGTGATTTTAGCCTCGGCTTCGCCGAGAAGAAAAAAGCTGCTGGCCAACCTGTATTCGGAATTTCGTGTGATCCCTTCGGATATTCGGGAATTGGTGCCACGAGGTATGCAGGCGGACAGATGTCCGGAGTATCTTGCCCACATGAAGGCGGAATATATCGCCAAAGGCTATCCCAAAGCCTTGGTGATTGGCTGTGATACGTCCGTGATCATTGAAGGAAAGCTTTTGAACAAGCCGAGAACCACTGCTGATGCCCGCACGATGATGCACCTGTTGTCGGGCAAGGTACATCAGGTCATTACCGGTTGCTGCCTGTACTACATGGGACACTGCACTTGCTTTTCCGAAGTAACGCAGGTGGAGTTTTATCCGCTGACGGAAGAGGAGATCGAAGAGTATATCAATACTTCCGAGCCGTATGACAAGGCCGGCGGCTACGGCATCCAGAATAAAGCGGCTTTCTTTATCAAGGGAATCCGTGGTGATTACTATAATGTTGTAGGACTGCCAATGGCACGGCTGAAACGAGAAATCGACGCCTTTATGTCGCAGGATTTTTCAGCGGTACCTTCACCGGTGGTGGCTCCCAAACGCAAAAAAAGAACTTGACTTCCAAATAATATCGCACCTTCCGGCATATAACTAGGACAGAATGTTAGGGAGGTGCGATATGTTTTTGGGAAAACGCATGAAGCGGATCTCGCTTTTGTTAGTATTGACGCTGATAACAGCGTCTTTGCCGGTGTTGCCGGCGGAAGCATTGGCGGAGAGTGACCTGAAAGCCCCTGCGGCGGTTTTGATGGACGCGGACACTGGAACGGTATTGTTTGAAAAAAATATTCACGAAGTACGAGCTTGTGCCTCCATCACGAAGGTGATGACCCTGCTGTTGGTGATGGAAGCCATAGAGGAAGGCCGTCTGCACTGGGAGGACACCGTGACGACATCTGCTCATGCGGCTTCGATGGGCGGTTCGGATATCTGGCTGGAACCGGGCGAGACAATGAGCGTGGAGGAAATGGTGAAAGCCACCATTGTTGCCAGTGCCAACGATGCCGCCGTGGCATTGGCAGAGACCATCAGCGGTACGGAAGACGCCTTTGTGGCAGCTATGAACCGAAAGGCACAGTCCCTTCACATGAAGGAGACAGTCTTCAAAAACTGTAACGGATTAGATGAAGAAGGGCACGTCACCAGTGCTTACGATGTGGCGGTGATGTCCAGGGAACTATTGAAGCATCCGTCCATCTTGACTTACAGCGGCATCTGGATGGACGAACTGCGGGACGGCAAGACCCAGCTTGTCAATACCAACAAGCTGCTGAAAAGCTATGATGGCATCACGGGACTCAAAACAGGCACCACCTCACAGGCGGGCAGTTGCATCAGTGCCACAGCCGAACGGGACGGATTGAGTCTGGTGGCCGTGGTGTTGGGCTGTCCGACGGGAAAAGATCGTTTCAGCGATGCGTCGGCCTTGCTGGACTTCGGATTTGCTCACTACACGCTCGTCACACCGGAGGTACCGGCTGAAGCCCTGCGGGCACTGCCTGTGAAAAACGGCATGATGTCTTCTGTCGGCACGACTTGCCGTATCCAGGATCGTATCCTTGTGGAAAAGGGAAAGGGGGATGCGATGCGTCCCACCGTTTATCTTCCCGAAGTGATCGAGGCTCCCGTGGAAGAAGGGGAGGTCATCGGCAAGGTCGTCTACGGAAACGAAAACGGCGGCGACCGGATCGCAGAGTATCCGATCGCCGCCAGCAGTTCCGTTCCGGCTGTTAATTTCAACGATGTGATGGGGTTGTTCCTTCGCTGTTTAGCGGGTTAATCAACCGTAGGTGTAGTTCAGGTCATACAAGGCGAAAGCCTTCTGAAACATCAGGTTACAGTCATTATACTTGGTGTACAGCGTCAGACCATTCATTGTGACGGCCACAAATGTGTGACCGCCCATGGTGGCGGAAGCTACGACCGAAGTGCCTGCCTGATCGGTGAAACCGGTCTTGAGACCGTCACAGTATTCGGAATACACGCCGGAATCAAACTGTATCAGCTTGTTAGAGTTCGACCAAGCGATACTGCCGCCTTTGACAAGCTCCCATTCGACATAGGGCTTGCTGCAGGACTTGGCGATGAGCGGAATACTTTTGGCGTAGTCACCGATCTTGACGAGGTCTTCCGCACTGGTATAGTGGTCATCATCGTGCCAGCCGTCCGGTGTGACATAGTGGGTATGGGTCGCACCAATTTGTTGAGCGGTCTCGTTGACGCACTTCATAAAGACCTTCACAGCGGCTTCGTTAGACAGTTTAGGGTCGTTTTCGTGGATGCGTCCGCAGTTCACGGCAATCGTGTAAGCGGCATCGTTACCGGAAGGCAGGAGCAGGGCATCCAGCAGCATTTCAAAGGTAAGCTGCATCCCTTCCTGCAGGTAAGCAATACTGGATCCTTCGCCAATCATGTAGATCTCATCACCCACCGTGATAACCTTGTTCGGGTCGGTGATGATGCGGTTGGCTGTGATGGCAGTCAATAGTTTGGTAGTGCTGGCGGGGTAGCACTTTTTGCTGTAGTTATGAGAGTAGATGACCTCGTCCGCTGTTACATCATACAATGCCACGAACTCGGAAGTGATGTTCTCGTCCAGCTCATATATCGTCTCGTCCGAGAAACGCTGGTAATTCACCGTGTATTGGTGTGGATTGTTGTAGGTTAGCTCCGAACCGGACGTTTGAGAAGTTTGAGACGTTTCGGACGTATTGGATGTATTAGATGTTTTAGACGATTTCTGACGGTCTTCAGCAGACGACGGATGACTTTCGGTGACAGAAGCATCGCCGGACGGTACCTCGGGCACAGAACTTTCCGCAGAGGAAACGATTTGCGATACGGCAGATGCCGCTGAAGGTTCTTCGGAGGAAGGTTTTTCCTTGGAGCAGGCACGGATACACAAGAACAGGATCACAACGATCACAATGAGTACAGCGAGCAGGATCCAGAAGCGGTTCAGCTTCTTTCTTCGCCGCTGACGTTTGCGATAACGGCTGTAGCTTTGCTGCATGGGGTCTTTTTTCTGCGGCGGACGGGAACCGGAGGGTCTTTGACCGGCGGGTGGATGTCCGTTCGGCTGACCGCTGCCCGCAGAAGGACGGTGTGGTGTCGTTGGCGGGTAGGGGGGCCGCTGCGAGGCGACCGATGGCTGTGGCCGTCGGGGAACGGAAGAAGACGGACGGGTTCGTGGTGGAACCGAAGAAGACGGATGCGGACGTGGTGAAGGAGTTGGTCGCTGCGGTTCAGGCTGCGGCCGTCCATTTCGTGAACGATCGGGAGGTGTCATGGGGCAGATTCCTTTCCGTGAAACAATAAAATAAGGGGGGGTATCCCCCTCTACAATTTACAATAATATGGCGTTTCTGTCAAGCTAAAAATGCGAAAATCGCTTTTGATGGCTCGAACGATGTCCCGTAAAGGGGATGCAGAAACCGCTTCAGCCAGTCGTCGGGTGCCGCCGGTTGAAGCGATTTGTCGTGGAGAACAGACCCACTTATCGGAAGTCTGTGCTTTGCCAGTGAGTTTTGGCGAGCTGCATGGTGAGACACCGCCATGGTTCGCCCATAATATCGTAGACTTCCGGCATTTCTTGGGGAACTTCTTCAAAACCGGCACCGATATAGCAGCGATACGCTGCCGTATTCTGCTCGAACACGCTTAAAGATACCCGTTCGGCACCGTCCTGTTCAAATACTTTGTTGATCCCCCACTGGAGCATTTGACGTCCGTATCCCTGACTGCGATAGACAGGATCGACAATCACGAAGCCAAATCGCCGTTCTGTTGGTTGCTCGTCTGGTGTACGAAGGGTGAAAAAGCCAACGGGACGGTCATCTTTGACGGCAGTGAAGGCTGTCATTGTCTCCACAAAACGGAATGCTTCCACAGAAACGGGATATGTTCCGAGCATTCCCGCTGACCATTGATAAAATCCGATAGGATCTTGGCACCACGACAAGATGGTGGCTGCATCCTGCCGCTGATAAGCTCTCACCGAGAGCAGTATGTGGTTTCTGTTCATATCTGAACGACCTCCTGTTATTGTCTTGTATTCCTCGCCGCAGAGAGAGGAAGGCGTTGTTTGTCTGTTTGGTCAGGCAACAGACAGACGTACAGTTGAACATAGGGCAAAAAAACACCCGACAGATGTAGAATGTGGACACAAAGACACTTCCCAACGGGAAGAAAATATGCTATAATAGAGGAACCGGACGTATCATGCTCCAAGACATCAGTTGTGTAACGGGAACAGGAGGGATAGCATGAATCAGGAGTACTTTCGGGAGGCACCGCCTATTTTGCAGGAGTTTTTAGGCTATATGAACAACGTCAAAGGCAGGTCACCCTTGTCGGTAGACGAGTATTATCGTGACCTCCGTACCTTCTTTCGATTTCTGCTCAAAGAACGCAGAAAGGTTTCGGCTGACTGTGAGCCGGAACAGATAGACATCAGTGCAGTCGATCTGGCACTCCTCAAGACGGTCACCTTTACGGATATTCTTTTGTTCCTGAACTACTGCCAGAATGAGCGGCACAACCAGGCGGATACCCGTGCCCGTAAGACCACCAGCCTGAAGACGTACTTTCGCTACCTGACAGTGAAGGTCAATAAATTGTCGCACAATCCGACGGAAGGTCTAGATTCTCCCACGCTGCCCAAGCGAGTGCCGAAATACTTGACGCTGGAAGAATGTCTGCAGCTTTTGGAGGCGGTAGACGGCGAGTATCAGGCGAGGGACTATTGTATCCTCGTCTTTTTCCTGAACTGCGGGATGCGTGTTTCGGAACTGACCGGTATCAACTTGTCTGACATCAACAGCGAATACGCTCTCAAGATACGCGGCAAGGGCAACAAAGAGCGGGTATTGTACCTCAATGATGCCTGCATAGAAGCATTG
>CACZZU010000059.1 GCA_902785765.1 uncultured Ruminococcus sp. | reverse complement strand
GAACCGTCCCTACTGTTGTTATAACAAAAAAGCTACGCTTTTGGCAGCCTTAACCCACCGTCTAAAGCCGACGGGATTGCGGCTGCCATTTTTTCAAATTCCCCCAGCAGGGAACAAGTTTCCTGCACTCATTGTTGTGCTTAAAGCGGTATCTGACCGCCCTTCCACAAACCAACACACTGACGGCACGCTGTCCCATTGTCTATGATTCAGGGAAGTACAGTTTGGTATAGATACTTTTGTGCTGGGCGACCAGCCGCCGGTAGCGGTCTGTTTCACCGAAGGGAACGGTTTTCAGTGTCTTGCCGTCATCGGAATACTGCGGGTCTTTCAGCCATTCATCCACATGACCCGCACCGCCGTTATAGGCACACAGGGCCGTCTCTTCGCTTTCATATTTCTCCAGGAGTATGGACAGCAATTCCACACCGTAATCAATGTTGACGGCGGGATCGTACAAATCATCCACCGTGTGTTGGGTGTCCTCTTTATAGTATGTTTGCAGCCATGTAAAGGTGTCGGGCATGAGCTGCATCAGACCGACAGCCCCTGCCGAAGACACCGCTTTTGGGTCGAAGTTGCTCTCGGTCTTGATGACACCGTAAATGAGGGGCTTATCAACATGATACTTCTCCGCAGCCGCCGCGATCTCCGCTTCATACGCCAGTGGATAGCTGTCATACAGCAGCTTTTGATTGAGGAACCGCAGTCCTACGCTGACACCTGCGATAATGACCAGCACCGCCACGAGAATGCCAACGGTCTTGACGGTTATTTTTTTCATATATACACCTCTTTTGTGTGCGGCAGGGAGATGACTGCTCCCACCGGCACTGTTTTTGATAGATACTTGTCAATCTTTGTCTGCTCCGTTGGCGGTCTTCCATCGGTCAAGCCACGCCTGCACGGTATGTTGTACGACGGCTAACGGCTGCGAACCGTCTATGACCGCATCTGCTCGGGAAGTATAGAAAGTGTCTTCTGGCTGTGCCCGCATCCGCTGCAAAGCTTCTTCCCTTGTCAGACCGTCCCGCTGTTGGATACGCTCCAGCCGTATCTCCTGCGGAGCTGTCATGGCGATCACCTTGTCACATAAACGATCCCCGCCGCTTTCGTACAGGAGAGGGGCATCCAGCAAAATCCATCCGTCCCCCTTCTGACGGTACACTTCAATATATTCCTCTATTCGCCGTATTATCCACGGGTGCGTCAAGCGATTCAGCCGTTCGGTCTGCTGTTTATCAGCAAACGCACGCTGTGCCAGTACACGGCGGCGGCAAGTTCCGTCTTCGTTCAGAATATCCTGACCAAAGACCTCCGCCAGAGCCTTCAAACACGCTGACCCTTTCGCCAAAGCTTCCCGGGCGACCTGATCGGCGTCAATAACATAGCATCCCCACGCCTTGGCCGTTAACGCCGCTGTGCTCTTGCCCGAACCGGTTGCTCCGGTAAGTCCGATCACCTTATGCAAGCGAGATCACCTCGAATCCTGCTGCCCGTATGATGCGGTTATACACAGCCAAGCCAACGCCTTCGGTCGGCGGACAATGAGCATAGAGGGTCGTGTATCCCCTTTCATCGGCCTGCCGCAGCAAAGCAAACAGCCGATTGGCTTGTTCACGGTAGTCAGCCGCCTTTCCCAACACCAAATACGGCAAAGACAGCTCTGTCTGTTCTTCTTCGTAGCACAGCACGGCGGTCTTGTCATCCGCATGGGCGTTGACGTACTGCAAGAATGCCGCTTCACTGCCTTCCAGCAGAATGACATTCGCCTTTGGAGCGTAGTGCTTGTACTTCATGCCCGGACTGGCGGCCTGTTGTCCCTTCGCTAACGGATGTAGAACCGCATCGTCCAGCACAACGTCCTCCAGCACCTCCCGCAGTTGTTCTAATGTGACACCCCCGGGACGCAATAAACGGGGCGGTTCTGTTGCCAGCGTGACGACTGTCGACTCAACGCCGACCTGACAGTCACCACCATCCAAAATGGCATCAATGCGTCCGTTCATATCCTGCCAGACGTGTGCCGCTGTAGTCGGACTGGGACTCCCCGACAAATTCGCCGAAGGTGCCGCCAACGGTGCGGAAAGCTGTATCAATCGCCGTGCCGTTTCGTTGGCCGGACAGCGTACTGCCACCGTATCCAGACCGGCACTCACTTCTTCGGGAATGATGTCCGCCTTCGGCAGAATCATGGTCAAAGGTCCCGGCCAGAACATCTCCGCCAATTTTTGTGCCTTAGGCGGAAAGTATCGCACCAGCGGCATGATCTGTTCGGCTGCGGCGATATGCACGATGAGCGGATTATCCATCGGACGTCCTTTCGCCCGAAAGATATTCGCCACCGCCTGTCCGTTGAGAGCATCAGCCGCTAAACCATACACCGTCTCGGTCGGCATCGCCACCAAACCGCCTTTGCGGATGATGGCCGCTGCCTGATCGACTTCTTCCGCCGTAAGAAGTACCGTTTTCTTCGGTCTGTCTGACACCATAGGAGCAAAAAGAACCTCTGTTTCCTGTCCGGTATTTTCCGACAAACGAGAGGTTTCGTCGGTTGTTCTTTCCTTCTGCAATACCTTTTCCATTTTCAACCTCCTTCTTCCTGTTTCAGTATACCCCACCTTGCCCGCAATTGCAAGCCCCTCCGCCCGTATGCCCACGGAAATCAAGTTTGATCGGGCAGTTACATGGGGAAAACCCTTTTCCAGCGGAAAAAGGGTTTTCCCCATGCCCCTTTCCTAAAACCGCCGTGTTTTTGTAAGAACTATTTACAAAAAGCAGTGTCCCCCTATGGGATCACTGCTCTTTCCGCTATCAAGTTTTGAAAATGATCTCCATGGAAACCTTCCCGCCGCCCATTGCACATTATCGGAAAGTGTGGTATGATAGAGGTCAGCAACACAAATGGAAGGGGAACACAGCACGATGGCGATGTTAACGGTGAGTCAGCTCCGCATGGAATTTGGTGAGCAGAAGCTGTTCGACAATATGAACTTCGAGGTGCAAAACGGTGACCGTATCGGATTGATCGGTGTCAACGGCTGCGGCAAGTCGACCCTTTTCAAGATGCTGACGGGCGAATATGACCCGACAGACGGAGATATTATCCTTCACAAAGACACCCGCATCGGCTACATGGAACAGCACGTTTGCCGCAATCTGTCCCTCTCGGCGTATGACGAAGTATTGAGCGTGTTTCAGGATCTGATCGAAGCCGAACAGGAAATGGAACAGCTCAACGCTGCGATTGCCGCCGGAACGGACGCAGATAACCTTGACGAACTGGTCGAGCGTCAGGCGTTCCTGCACGAGATGTTCACCCGCCGTGACGGTTTGACCTATCGTGCCAAAGCCCGTTCTGCCCTGTTAGGGCTTGGCTTTGACGATGAACACATCCACCTGCCCATCCGATCTTTGAGCGGCGGTCAGCGAGCTAAACTGCAGTTAGCCAAGCTGCTGCTGTGCGATGCCAATCTGCTCCTGCTGGATGAACCAACCAACCATCTGGATACGCACGCAGTGGAATGGCTGGAAGACTACCTGATGAATTGCGGGTGCAGCTTTATCGTCATCTCCCATGACCGTTATTTTCTCGACAAGGTGACAAACCGCACCTTTGAGCTGGAGAACAAACGTATGACCCCCTACAAGGGCAACTACTCTGCCTATCTGCCGCAGCGGGCAGAACGCCGGTTGACCATACAGCGGGTGTATGACAATACCGTCAAAGAGATCACCCGTCTGGAGGGCATTGTCGAACAGCAAAGACGGTGGAACCGTGAGAAAAACATCCGTACCGCCGAAAGCAAACAGAAGATCATCGACCGTCTGACCGAAAATCTGGAACGTCCCGAAGCCGAGCCAGACAGCATGACCTTCCGTTTACATATTCAGAACCAAAGCGGTGAGGACGTGCTGGAGGTCAGCGATGTGGGCTTGTCCTTCGGAAATACCGTCTTGTTTCGTCATGTGTCGATGGAAATCCATCGAGGAGAGAAAATCTTCCTGTTGGGTCCTAATGGCTGCGGCAAGACTTCCCTCATCAAAACGCTCCTCGGACAGTATCAGGCTGATAGCGGTCGTATCCGTTACGGTGTCGGCGTCAAGAAGGGCTACTACGACCAGATACAAAGCGGCATGGACAGCTCCAAGACAGTCTTTGAAGAGATCGCCGACCGCTTCCCGTCCATGACCAACACCGAAATACGCAGCACGCTTGCCCGTCTGTTATTCAAGAACGATGACGTATTCAAGCCGCTTTCGACTTTGAGCGGCGGAGAACGAGCCAAAGTGCTGCTCACGGAGCTGATGCTTTCGCAGGCAAATTTTCTCCTCCTTGATGAGCCCACCAACCATTTGGACATTCACTCCTGTGAAGCTTTACAACAAGCTTTGGCAGACTATGAAGGCACCCTGCTCATCGTCTCGCATGACCGCTATCTCATCAACCATCTGGCGGACAAGATTTTCTACCTGACTGCTGATGGTATACAGGTCTACGAAGGAAACTACGAAGACTTCCTCCAAAAGTTCCAGCCCTTTGCCGCAACAAAACCATCACCGATCGTTTCGTCTGCCAACAAACAGATCGACTATAAAAATAAAAAAGAGCGTGACACTCTCCGCCGCAAACACAAAGCGAAAATCGCCAAACTGGAACAAGCGATTGCCGAAACGGAGGATGCTCTCACAGCTCTCCACGCCTCTCTTTCCGAACCGGAAAACGCTTGCAGCTATGAAAAGACCCTCTCCCTCACCGAAGAGATCGACAAAACCCAGCATCAGTTGGATGCCCTCTACGAAGAGTGGGAAACCACCTCCCTCTTGCTGGAGGACTCTTTCGGAACTTCCTGAACCGTAAGTGCAGACGGCGGATGCTGTCTCCGAAGGGGAGGAAACCTGACAAGCAAGAAAATGACCGGCACGTTACGGTAACGTACCGGTCTCATCCGCTCCCTCAAGAGAGCGGTATCATAGAGAGGTATCAGGCTTCGATCGCCTGTTTTTCTTCCAGCAGAAATGGCTGAATATCCGTGAGAAATTCTTCGGTGGGGTCTTCATCGGGCAGTTCCAAAACCATCGGGTCGGAGATGTCCAGACTAATGATACCGATCAGCGAGTGAGCATCAATTGTGTATATATCGGAGATGAGGTTGATTTTCAGCTTGTCGTACTTGGCGGTCATGGCGGCAAATTGCTTGACATGGGTAAGATCACGCAGGAAAATTTTCGTAGTGTACATGGTGCGACCTCCGTCCTTTCGGATATTAAAATGGATTCGTCATGGCACTGTCTGATGACGATGTACCTATTGGTAACAATGTTGGTAACATTATTGTAACAACAAAAATCGGTCAGGTCAACCGATTTTTTCAAAAAATCGACCGCTTCAGGGCTTTTTCCTGATTTTCGGACGAAGGTCCAGAAAATGGCTTCCGTGTCGCAAATTTTAGTCCTATATGACAAATGGGGTAGATACCATGAATGTAAAAATTCTGACGCTGGGCTGTAAGGTCAACCAGTTTGAATCACAGGCCATGTATCGTATGTTGGCTGAAAATGGTTATACGATTGTGGGCGAGGACGTCCCCGCCGATATTGTCGTCATCAATTCCTGTGCTGTGACACAGGTCAGTGAACAAAAAACGGTCAAACTCCTGCACCGTCTGCGGAGGGAATCGCCCTTCTCGGTCATTGTTCTGACCGGCTGCATGGCACAGACCATGGATACCGATGACCCCCGTCTGGCGGAAGTGGACATCCTGCTCGGCAATAAACGCCGCAGCGATCTGATCCCCACCTTGGCGGAATATCTCACCAACCGACAGAAACTCACCTGCATCGAGCCGTATGCCAAAAAGGATCACTATGAGTCATTGGTCGTAGACGATTTTCTGCACCGCACCAGAGCTTTTCTCAAGATCGAAGACGGGTGTAACCGTTTTTGCTCCTACTGCATCATTCCCTATGCCCGTGGACGGGTCCGCTCCTGTTCACTGGAATATATCCGGCAGGAAATCGCCACATTAGCCAAAAGCGGCTATCGTGAAGTCGTGCTTATCGGCATCAACCTATCCTCCTTCGGCAGTGATAACGGTCTGACTTTCGCCGATGCGGTGTCTGCTGCCTGTGAAACAGCGGATATCCGCATCCGCTTGGGGTCTCTGGAACCGGAGTCCATGGATTTGCCGACGCTCCGGCGTTTATCACAGTATCCAAACTTCTGCCCGCAGTTCCACCTTGCTCTGCAAAGCGGCTGTGATACAACGCTCCGCCGCATGAACCGCCACTACACTACCGCAGAATATGCGGAAATTGTCCGCAACATTCGTACTGTCTTTGAAAATTCTTCCATCACGACCGATGTGATGGTCGGTTTTCCGGGTGAAACCGAAGATGAGTTCATACAGTCCCTTACTTTTGTCGAAAACATCGGCTTTGCGAAGGTGCATATCTTCCCGTATTCCCGCCGTCCCGGCACGGTGGCTGACAAAGCCGCCCACCAGCTTTCGCCAAATGTAAAAAAAGACCGTGCCGCTCGTATGGCACAGGTCACTCAACAAAGCACCCAACGCTTTTTGCTGTCACAAATTGGTCGTGTAGAGCCTGTCTTGATCGAGACACGCCGCAAAGACGGTCTCTATGAAGGGTACACCATGAATTATACTCCTGTTTGTGTATCGACCATTCCCGACCACATCAATCAGATCATTCCCATTCACTTGACTTCCCTTGATCCCTCCGGCACCTTCCTATTGGGAACGGAGAACTAAAACAAAAGGGAGGTGTGTTACACATCCGTACCACATCGTGACCAATTCTGAACTGTCTATCGAACAAGGAAGGGAGCAAGTCGATATGTGTCAAGCCATACAAGAGATGAGAGCCGGTGAAAGGACGGAAGGTGAAGCGAAAGGTATTCTCAATACGCTTATCAGCTTGTTCAGGAAAGGCATCGTGACACTGGCACAAGCCGCCGAAGAAGCCAAAATGTCGCCGGAGGAGTTTCAGGCGAAGGCAGCGGAACAGCGTTGACCCCCCTCCAACAAAACGGAGGGGTTCCTCCGGGCAAAAATAAAGAGCGGCTGCAGCTTTTCAAAGTCACAAGACCCCAAAAAAGCTGTGGCCGCTTTTGTATGCTGCCTCGTTGATAGGACAAGTATGTTTCAGCCAGCAGCGTGTGCCGCAAAGACACTTCCTTTGGCTGACGTATTTCTTGGTCATTGTTGCTGTCCTATGGCTGTTTTTCCCCGCAAATACCATTGACGCTTCTTACCACTGCAAAATTTCTTTTCCTTCCGGATAGGCTTCCCCTCACACAAGTTTGCCGCACACATTATACCTCGTCGGGATTCGACGAACTGTCGGAACCCTCCTTATCCCTTCCGTCTTTTTCAAAAAGACGGGTGATGCGGTCAACCGCTTGCCGCACATTGTCATAGCCGAAGGTGTTTTCGTACCGATAGAAAGCATAGAACGACCCGATAAACTGGTAGGTCAAACGGACATTGGCGTAGACGTCATCTTTCAGGTGGGGAAACTGCTCGAAGAGCACCGCCTTGATTTCCTGTTCGATCTTTTCGGGCAGACGATAGAACTGTGAGCCGGAAAACAGAATGGTCACCATCCCTCGATTGGCGTAGAAACCCTCGATCATCTCTTTGCTGGACTTGGTAGGATTGTACACCATATCGGCAGGGTTTTCCACATGACGGAGGATATTCCGGATGACCTCTCGCTGAAGCTCGTCTGACAGGTCGTAAATATCCCGATAGTGCAGATAGAAGGTTGCTTTGCTGATTTCAGCCCGCTCGCAGAGTTCTTTGACGGTAATCTTCTCCAGCGGCTTTTTGGAACGCAGAGACAAAAACGCATTTGTCACACTGCGGCGGGTCTTTTTTTCTCTCAAATCCATAAGTACACACTCTCCAGGCGGCGGTGTCCCGCCGTTGTGTATTTGGGGCGGCGTCCCACCGCTGTGTACTTGGGCTTTTTGCAGTTGATGACAGCCAAAACAGCGGTGTTACTCGGATACTTTCTTGACGGGTATGTGATGGTTCGTGAAAACTTGCTGGACACCACGCTGATGAATGTTTGCCTACGGAATGGAAATGCCAGATGACGAAAGCAGAGCAACACGCATCAACTTTTTTTGTGGAACGGATAGGATAGCCCCTGTTCGTGGGTTCAGTCATCGTATGGAGCGGCAGCGAAGTTGTCCCATGCAGTCACGCACACTTTCCTTGTCGATATTGGAATATCGTCTATTATTGGACGGAAGACCGAAATCGTCAGTTGCTTTTGACCGAGAACCTTGTTATATTGATTATAGCCAAAAACAAAGCACAAGTCAATCACAAGGAGGAAACGAACATGGATTTTTACGGTTTCTACACAGGTGAGATTTTCGATGCCCATGAATTTTTAGGGGCACACAAAACATCCGAAGGCACTACCTTCCGTACTTTTGCCCCACAGGCCCAGAAGGTAGAACTGCTGCTGAACGATCAGTGCATCCCGATGGAGAAAATCTACAACGGGCAGTTTTATGAGGCAACCGTGCAGGATGTTCCCTTTGACAGCACCTACGAGTACCGCATCCACGCCCACGGCCGTTATGTCGATCACTGCGATCCCTACGGCAACGGGATGGAACTGCGTCCTGCTCATAAATCTATCCTGCGGGATATGACCTACTCCTTTCACGATGACGCTTGGATGAAGAAGCGTTCCGACCGCAAGAATAAACCTCTCAACATCTACGAGATGCACGCCGGTTCTTTCCGCAAGCCCGAAGAACGTGCCGATGCGTGGTACAACTATGAAGAATTGGCAGATGTGCTCATCCCTTACCTACAGGAAAACGGCTACAACTATGTGGAACTGCTGCCCATCTGCGAACACCCTTGTGACGAAAGCTGGGGCTATCAAACCACCGGCTATTTCGCTCCCACCTCCCGTTACGGTACACCTGTTCAGCTGATGAAATTCATCGACCAACTGCACCAGAACGGCATCGGTGTCATTCTGGACTTCGTGCCTGTGCACTTCGCCATAGATGCCTATGCACTGGCGAACTATGACGGTTCGGCTCTGTATGAATACCCGAACAACGATGTCGGTCAAAGCGAATGGGGCAGCTGCAATTTTATGCACTCTCGTGGAGAGGTACGCAGTTTTTTACAGTCCTCTGCCAACTACTGGCTCCGACAGTATCATTTTGACGGTCTGCGGATGGACGCCATCAGCAATATCATCTACTGGCAGGGCGATGCCCGCCGCGGTGTCAATGCCAATGCTGTGCAGTTCGTCCGCAACATGAACCGCAAACTCAAGGAGATGAACCCCGGCTGTATGCTCATTGCCGAAGACAGCACCAGCTTCAGGGATATTACCACGGCTCCCGACAAGGGCGGTCTTGGCTTCGACTATAAGTGGGACTTGGGCTGGATGCACGACACCCTCGACTTTTTGGCTCTTGCTCCCGAAAAACGTCCCGAACACTACCATAAGCTCACCTTCTCGATGCTGTACTTCGGAGACGAAAACTACCTGCTGCCGCTGTCCCATGACGAAGTCGTGCACGGCAAGGGCGCGATCGTCAACAAGCTGTACGGCACAGAGGAGGAAAAACGGCGTCAGGCACGGGTACGGGCAACGAACTGGCACAGTTCCGTGAGTGGGACGAAAAGCGGTCGCTGGATTTCTATCTGCTCAACGATCCGGCTCACCGCAGTTTCCATGACTACATGAAGGCTCTCAACCACCTCTACCTCAATAGTCCCGCCCTGTCCGAAGAGGACTATGACAAAAACGGCTTTGCGTGGTCAGACTGCCATCAGGAAGACAAACTGATCTACGCCGTGACCCGCCGCAGCCGCAAGCAGACCTTGATGACGGTGTTCAACTTCAACAATCAGGAGCAAGTCTATGCCGTAGACCTGCCGGACGGCAGCCGCAAAGCAAATCTGATCTTCTCCACGATCGACAACGCCCCGTCCTATTCTGTCGATAACGGCAAACTGTCCATGACCCTGCCGCCCTATTCCGCCTTTGTCTTTTATGTATCCGAACCTGTCAAGGTTCCTGTACAGCCCGACAGCAAGGAATGATCTGTTCCTCCTAAAAAGCCGGTGTATCCTTCGCATCTATCGAAGGATACACCGGCTTTCGTCTGTTTTGGCATGTTGGCACACGGAACATTCCCTTACCCGTCATCGTCTGTATTTCTTCCGCCCGAATGTTCCTGCTACACCCTTGCACATGGCATCAGACGGTTTCGGGTTGGGGGTAATCCATACCGAAAGTATCGACGGTAACCGTCTGCATCACCTGCGGCTGCATGGGACGGTCATTGTAGTTGGTCATGCACGAGGCAATCGTGTTGACAACATCCATGCCCTCAATGATCTTGCCGAACGCAGCATAGGAACCATCCAGATGGGGAGCTGCCTTGTGCATAATGAAAAACTGGGAGCCTGCCGAATTAGGATGAGCGGCACGAGCCATCGACAGCACCCCTTCGGTATGCTTGAGGTTGTTGGCGAAACCGTTCTGAAGGAACTCGCCCTTGATGTGATAACCGGGGCCACCGGTACCGATACCGTCCGGGCAGCCGCCTTGCAGCATGAAACCCTTGATGACGCGGTGGAACGTCAGGCCGTTGTAGAAGCCCTTTTGAATGAGGCTGATGAAGTTGTTGACCGTGTTGGGGGCAACGTCCGGATAAAGCTCTGCCTTCATCACACTGCCGTCCTGCATGGTGATCGTAACGATCGGATTCTGTGCCATAGTGTTTCTCCTTCTCTTTGGTCAAATTTAGATGGTATGTGCCACCGAACGGCGGCACTTTTCCTTTATTTTACCGCATTCCGGCACAAGAATCAAGTCCCTGTGCCGTTGTCTCATAATACCTGTCAAAAACGTCTTCCAAAGACCACCTGTCCGTTCATCCGTTACGGCATAGGACGAAGCAGCCGTTCCGCACTGACGTAGAACGATACCCCCACCGACAGAAAGAACAACAGGATATCCACCGCCAGAATACTGTCACCCGTAAACAGCGTATAGGTGTAGTACACCAACGGAATGACCGCCAAACCGCACAGCAAGCCGATCATGCGGTACCGCACGAAGTCTTTGCGGTGACGTCCGAACACGATGATCTCTCCCAGCACATAAACAAGGTACGGAAACAGCAACAGCTTCAGATGTTCACGAACGCTTTCATCTGTTGGAGCGAAAATGCCTACCAACGGGTGATTGCCCGACAAACGATACCACTCATGTGCCGCCACTCCCAACAGACTGACCACAAAGAATCCCACAATACTGCTCCAGAACACCCACTCTCGCTTCATCCCTGCTCACCGCCCTCTGCTCACTTTACAAAATGATGCACAACAGACCGTTGCAGCCATCGTTGATGATGCGTTCGATAGTCTCCTTGACCTTGCGGCGGGCATCCGCCGGCATCCGATACAGCTTATTCTGCAAGCCTTCGTTGACCAATTCGTGCAGGGACTTACCGAAGATGTTTGACTCCCATATCTTGGCAGGCTGTTCCTCAAATTCCTTCAAGAGATAGCCGACCAGTTCCTCTGATTGCTGCTCTGAACCAACAATCGGCGTGATCTCCGTCTTGATGGTCGTCTTCATCATGTGGATGGCAGGTGCATTCGCTCGCAGACGCACACCGTAGCGACCGCCCTGCTTGATGATCTCCGGTTCTTCAAGGGTCAGTTCTTCCATCGTAGGCATCACAATGCCGTAGCCCGTCTCGTTCACGTCCTCATAGGCTTGCCGCAAGCGTTCGTACTGGCGTTTTGTCTGGGACAGTTCCATCATCACATCCAGCAGACCGCCTTCATCCTGAATCGTGAAACCGGTCTTCTCGCCCATCACACGATAGAACAGTGTGCCGTCCAATTCGACACGCAAACGGGCGTGTCCCCTGCCAAGATCAACCGCACTCGTCTCGGCTCGCAAAACGTATTCGCACGCAGCGATCTTGTCCGCCATATCGCTCACTTCCCGCAGGCGGGCTGCTGAACGGGCACTTTGCTGGATGGTATCCAACAGCTTGCTCCGCAGCCAATGCGATTGTTCCAGAGAGGTGACCCACTTGGGCATATCCACCTTGATCTCTTTGACAGGAAACTCAAACAGGATACGGGCAAGGATTCGCTTGATCTCGTTCTCGTCCAATTCGATACAGCTGATCGGCTCCACCGGCACACTGTATTTTTCATGGAGCTGCTGTGCCAGTTCCACAGATTCACGGCTGTGCGGGTCGGTACAGTTCAGCAGCACAATGAACGGCTTGTGAATGTCCTGTAATTCCCGCACGACCCGTTCCTCGGCTTCTTCGTATTCACTGCGGTCAATGTCGCTGATACTGCCATCCGTTGTCACGACTAACCCAATGGTCGAATGGTCGGTGATGACCTTTTTCGTACCGATCTCGGCCGCCATATCAAAGGGGATCGCTTCTTCAAACCAGGGCGTCTTAACCATACGAGGTGCTTCGTCCTCTATGTAGCCCAAAGCACTCGGTACGATATAGCCCACACAGTCGATCATACGGACACGGAAGGCAGCATTGTCCTCCAGCTGCACCTCCACCGCCTGTTCGGGAATAAATTTCGGTTCGGTCGTCATAATGGTCCGTCCGGCCGAAGACTGCGGCAGTTCATCGGTCGCTCGTTCCCGCTGTTCGGCACTGGTGATGTGCGGGATCACCAGCGTATCCATGAACCGCTTGATGAAGGTCGATTTGCCCGTCCGCACGGGTCCCACGATTCCCAGATAAATATCGCCACCTGTTCGCTGCGAAATGTCCCGATAGATGTTGAACTCTTCCATCGTGCGTTCCTCCCTTTCTCCCCTTCTTACATCGGTATCAACAGCATACCCGATGCCGCCATCACATCGTCCGTCAGCTCATTTTCCAGCTTGATTGCCTCCACAGATGTGCAGTAGGCACAGGCAATATCCCACAGACGTTCTCCCTCATCGGCATAGTATAAGGTAAGGGCAGCCGCTTTGTCCTTGCGGCGGCAGCGATCTTCCAGTCCTTCCACAGCTGCGACACCCTTCATCGCTGCGTCTTCATGTGCCGATCCCGTCAGGCACAAGTCCGCTTTGATCTCTACACGGTCGTCCCCCGTGATGCGGAAAGACAGATTCTCTGCCGTGACATCCGCCTTGACGATGGGCTGTGACATCGTTTGCAGCACTTCGGGAGCCGCCGAAAAATCTACCGCCCGTTCCAGATAATACGGCACCCCTTCACTGTCAAGTGCCAGCATTCCACAGTTGACCTTGCCCCGCACGGTCATACTGTCTTTTTCGGCAACGAACAAGCTGTTCACACTGTCACACCACAGGTCAATGATCTTCGTAATGCCACCGTCACCGGTCGTAACCTCGGTTTTCGCAGAAAAGCTCTCCTTGAGCGGCACCGTCGACCGTGTAAAACGGTAGGCTTTCTGACTCAAGGACAGTTCATACTCGGTAGAGTAGGCATCCTCCACCCAAGTGATCGTCGTTTCTTCGGTCGCCAGCACGGTCGCACACAAGCGGGCATCCAACGTCACCAATGTACTGTTCTCGTCATACTCTGCTTTAAGAGCCGTCTCGTAGTGCATCACCTCCAACAATACCTCGTTGGTCGTGCTGTCGGTAAGGCCGCGTACATCAAGTACCTGTGAGAACGGAATGTGGAAGGTCATGGTATCCTGCGTACCAGCTTCAAGATCGGTAACGTACAGCAGCCGCAGAACGGCTTCACCGCTGACCATCAGCTTATCGGTCATGGCCTTGAGACTGTCACAGCGTACGGACAGATCACTGCGGAGAATACTCTCGGGGTGTCCCTTGCCGGCTCCGATGTCCAAGACTTCCGTCAGGGAAAACTGCTGCTGACCGATACCGCACAGACGTGTCACATTGGTGCTGTTTTGCCGCTGTTCGATGTCGTCGCCCTCGATGCGGCTGAAATACTCCTGCTGACAGCCGGCATAAAGCGTTACTGCCGCCGAGACAGCACCATGAATATCTACCCTGCGGGGGCTTAAAGCACGGCAGTTAAGGTACTCCGTTTTCAGCCGCACAAGTGCCACTGCTTCTTCGGTGCCGGTTTTGGCATTGAAGCTGCACGAAAACGGCATCGTGTGCTCACACAGGCGGATCGCCTGTTTTTTGGCATCCAGATAGTACAAACTGATCAGCACACTGCCGTCCAGCGTGAGGCTGTCTCCCGACAGGCTGCGTCCGGTCAGACTAGGACTGACACGGCACTTCAAGATCCGCTCGATGTCCGGACAATAATCCGGCAGACTCAAGTCGAGGTCGATCGGCTGTTCCTTCGTGCTTTCCAGTACCGTTTCACACACCGCACAGCTTTCTCTTTGCATTGGATATTCCATGACTCTACATCCTCTCCCCATCAAATTTCTCTCCATATATATTCTCCCCTCCACAAGAATATACCGACGGTTCGTGGAGCCGCACTGGATGACTCTGACAAGTATCCCCGCCGGACCATTCTGATGTTTTCCACTGAAACTCACTGCCCCCCTCGGCTATCGGCGATCACCACCTATTTTACTTGCGGCAGTGCGTGTCGCTCTGCCGCCGTCATCTATCACTTCCGTGCCGTAAAAGAACATTCGTCAGCGTGGTACCCGGCAGGTTTTCACGAACCGCCGCACCTACATCGCAGCCGTTATCGAGAAACACACGGCTTCGGCTGTCACAGACTACAAAAAAATAGCTGAACGGCGAGGAAGTCCCGTACCGTCACGCACTAACCAACAGGGTTCGGCAAATTGTTGAGGGAAGAGGTGATATAATAAGGGGGAACTATCCGAAAGGAGGCGGAAAGATGGAACCGAGTATCAGTATGGACGAGGACGGACTCAAAGTGCAGCTCTACGGCGAGATCGACCACCATACCGCCAAAAGCATCCGTGAAGCAACCGACATCCTCATCCAACAAAAACGTCCACAAACCTTGCGGCTGGACTTTGCCCACGTCAGTTTCATGGACAGTTCCGGCATTGGTCTGATTATGGGACGCTACCGCACCATGTCCCTCTACGGCGGCACCCTCAAAGTTACCAATGTACCAGAAGGACTGGAAAAACTGATGCTCCTGTCGGGCTTGGGAGCACTGCATATTATCGAAAACAGAAAGGCGTGATACGGTATGAACCTGCTCAATGAAATGACCCTCCACTTTGAAAGCCGTTCCTGCAACGAAGGTTTTGCCCGTGCGGCAGTCGGTGCCTTTGTCGCACAGCTTGATCCGACCATCGGCGAAATGAATGACATCCGCACCGCTGTATCAGAAGCTGTCACCAACTGTGTCGTACACGCCTATCGAGATACCATCGGACCGATCCGCATCAACGTCAAACTGACCGCTGACCATGTGGTGATCATCCGCATCCATGACAACGGCATAGGGATCGAAGACGTTGCCCAAGCGATGGAACCGCTGTATACGACCGCTCCGGGCGAAGACAGAGCCGGTCTGGGCTTTGCGGTCATGCAGAGTTTTGCCGACAGTGTAACGGTGCGTTCCAAACCCCACAAGGGCACGACCGTCACGCTCCGCAAAGCGATCGCTCGGAGGGTCAATCATGGCTGACACATCGGTGCGGGCAGAAGAAAACATCGGGTTGGTGCATACCTGTGCCAAACGCTTCAAAGGCCGCGGTATCGAATATGACGACCTGTTTCAGGCAGGTTGTGTCGGACTGGTAAAGGCCGCCGAACATTTCGACAACACACGAGGGTACCGATTTTCTACCTATGCTGTGCCGGTTATTCTGGGCGAGATACGCAAGCTGTTCCGTGACGGCGGTGCCGTCAAGATGGCACGGGGACTCAAGGAACTGTCACTCAAAGTCAGTCGGGCCGTACAGGAATTTCAGGCACATTACGGACGTGAGCCAACCGTCCACGAATTGGCCGAACAGTTTTCCGTCAGCACCGAACAGATCGCAGAAGCCTTGAACGCTTCGCAGCAGCCACTTTCTCTCACCTTCTCGGATGAAGACGGCGAAAGCCAAACAGATATTCCCGTTCCGCCACCGGACGAACGCCTGATCGAACATCTTGCTCTGCAAACAGAACTGTCACGACTGCCAGAAGCCGACCGCCGCCTGATCATTCTTCGCTACTATCAAGGCCTCACGCAAGCCAAGACAGCGGCTTTGCTCGGCACCACACAAGTGCAGGTCTCCCGACGTGAGAAAAAACTTCTCCTCCACCTCCGCCAACAGCTCATCAGTTAGCAGGAAGCGAGACCATACGCCTCGTCTTCTTGCTCAACCGATACGACAAAACCGCCCCAACACCTTCATAAGAAAGTGTTGGGGCGGCTCTTTTTTCGCCGTAAGTATGACACATCCGGTCATCGTACTGCCTGCACTTTTCTGTTCACTGTTTGCCGTGCCGTCTGGACAGAACAAGCACGATCACAAGACCGGCTGTCATGGTCAGCACCACAAAAGCCAGTACCGGCGTGGTGTCACCAGTAGCCGCCGTACCGTCCGGTGCCTGAACAGCAGAAGACGCACGGCTCCCGTTCGGCAAGATGGATGCCACGTCACGGGCATTTTTTGACTCCTGCACAGAAACAGTGCTCTGCGTTTCGGAAACGGCAGAAGGCAGTTGGCTGTCTTCCTCTGTAACACTGACGGGCGTCACAACAGACGGTTCACTGTCCGACGGTGTATCGGATGATTCCTCATCAACGGAGTCCTCTGCCGGTAGCGGTTCACTGTCATCCGACACTTGTGACGGCTTTGGCTCACTGTATACCTCCGATGATTCTATCAGGTCGGGTTCACTGACAGGACTCGGTTCGATTCTGGATGTATCCTCGTCTGTCCGTGAAGAAACGTCCACCGGAGCAGGGGAGGGAACCGGTGTCGGGTCAGGCAGCGGCGTAATAGGGGCAGGATCCACATGAATGTTGGTCATAGAATAACTTGCCAGCACAAAGCGGGAGTAATGCGGCGGTGTGATCACTACCGTATCGAGCAGCCAATCGGTATCAACAGGCACAAACGCATCGTGTTCGTACACGAAAGCCGCATAGTAGGCAGGCGTTGTTTCCCTTTGAAAGTAAATGGCGGCATCCGGCGACACGTTATTACCGTTCGTATCCCAAAAGTCGATGTCAACCAGTTCGGCATCCAACAGGCAGCAGCCCTTGTAATAGCCATACGTCTGCTTGAAGCGTCGGAGCAGATCATCGTCCATCACCGGTTCGATGTGGAAGTAGTAGGTGCCGTCATCCAATGACTCACCATTGACTTCTGCGGCTGCGATAATGCCCGTCTTCCCGTTCCATACGAAGTCATCCATGTGTCTGACGGCTGCCGTAGTCTCACGCCCCGTCACCGTGAAAGGAACATACCCTCCAGAAAAGCCCGGCAGTGCCGCACTGACCGAAAGAGACAGTACAGCAGCGGCAGTAAGTGTTGTGAGCGGCAGCAAGACACTTTTTTTCAGGTTCATCGTGAAACATCCTCCTTCATTTTTTGAGTTGTCAGAGCCTTTGCTTGCTATTATCATAGCACATACGGTTGAGGGGGGCAACCTTCTCGGACAAGATTTTCTCGCCTGCGTCGTTCTCCCCCTTACAACACCATACCGCTCACCCGTATGACATTTTCCCACACAACAACGCACCATTCACAGAAAGAATATGCCTTTCCTCCATAACGCAAGAAGGCACCGCCCGCAGGCGATGCCTTCATGTTAAGGAAGAATGTTTTGTCAGAATGACAGGGGAATTACTTGGAAGCCTTCTTGGACTTGAGTGCTACAACAGAAGTACCAAGAGCAGCAACAGCCATGATAGAGAAGACAACAGCAGTAGCTGCACCGTTATCACCAGTCTTTACATCCTGACCGCCGGGCGTTACGCTGGGCTGGGGATTATAGCTGGTCTGTGAAGTCTGTGAAGGCTCAATGTCCGAGGGCATGATCTCATAGGGGACGATAGCCGCGATCACGAATCTGGAGAAGTGCGGCGGATAAGCTCCGTCCATGTCACCGATCAGCTTGAAAGAACCATTGTCATAAATATACACATTGTTATAAGCGGTAGCCTTGGAAGTTTTGAAGCTCAGCTTAACGTTCTCGGGATAAACCATCTCACCTGCTTCATTCTTGAAGTTGATCTCAAGCAAATCGAAATATTCGATCTGCTGATCTTCAGTCAGCACCGTTGTCGTAGTGAACAGGTCTTCCAGATCTTTGTCGACAAACAGTTCTGCATGGAAAGCATACTTGCCCTCCGGCAGAGCACCAGCAGGAACTTCAGCGGTAACATCCAGTGTCACACCAACTGTACCATCGAGTGTGACAGTGAAGATGGAAGGCTGACCGGCTGTTACGTCAAAGTTCAGATCCATCGTAGACTCTCCGAGCTTGTTTGCATTGGCGGTAACAGCAGACATTGAAACAGCAGCCGTTACAGCAGCCAAAGCGGCAATGAGTTTTTTCTTCATATTCATCGTAATGACCTCCTAAAAAAATGGGTATGATTCTTCTTCCTATGATAGGATAGCACACCCTTCTCCCAATGTCAAGTAGGAAAACAGTGTTTTCCCATTATCATAGTAAATTGACAAGCCTCGGTCGTTTTTTTGGTCAGATTCCTCAATAATTTTCCACCGAAGGGAAGCCACCTTTCACAT
>CACZZU010000058.1 GCA_902785765.1 uncultured Ruminococcus sp. | reverse complement strand
TAAAGGTAGCAGATGATACCACCATCACAATTGTTAAGACAGGTATGCTTGCAGAAACTGATGCAAATGCTCAGACATATCAAAGCACAAATGCCTATATTGGTGCCGGTGGAAATGCTGACACATTGGGCAATGCTGTTACCGTGGGCAGTAATGTTACGGTGAACATCACCAAGTAAAATCTTACCTCGTTTGTAACTCTTTCTCTTTCAAGCCGCCGCAGGTGAAAGCCTGCGGCGGCTTTGCGTTTGTAAGGTACGACACTTCGATTCGTACCCGGTGTGCCGTATCTTTCGTTTTTCGGAAAAAATTTCCGAAAAATTTTGAAAATCTTGCCCCCAAAGCGATACTTGTCCTGTTATTAGTAATAGAAGCTGCCAATAATCTCTCAAAACGACTCACCCGTCTTACTCATCAGAACATCCAGCCAAGCAGCCGAAACGCCAACACTCTCCGAAGGTCTTTTTGCCCGTGAAAGAAAATCGTATGCCCGTATATTTACCCCCTATGCGGCGGACGATAACTTCTCTCTGCGGCAGGGCGGAAAACGACCTTCGGTGGGCGAGGCGGTTAAAAAGTGTACCATCACTCAAGGAGGAAACATGATATTGAAAAAGGAAATTCGTCAAAAAATATGTGCGGTCGCTTTGGCGGCCGTGATGCTGACCGGTACAGCGGCAGCCGGTATGGCGGTGGCTTCACAGGCGGTTCTGCCCGTTCTGGCGGCCAGTGTGGTGTCCGAAAACGGTTTTGAGTGCCGACAGGTCGGTGACGATGGTTTTCTGATCGTGAAATATACCGGTACAGATGCCGATGTGGTCATCCCCGAAACCGTTGGCGGACGTACCGTAGAAGGTATCGGCTCAAAGGCTTTCGATGGCTGCCATTTTATCAAAAACATTACTTTTTCCAAGACCACTTGCTTTGTTTATGGTGATGCATTCAACAACTGTACGAACTTACAGAAGGTTTTCGTTGATGCGGACAACCCGTACTATTCGTCTGTCAAAGGCTGCCTGACCAGCAAGGATCAAAAGACGCTGTATATGTGTCCGGCAGGTTATCGCGGCAAATTTACCGTGCCGACAAGTATCAAGACTATTCAGGCGTTTGCTTTTCAACACTGCACCCACATCACGGAACTCATTGTGCCGAAGGGGGTCAAGACCCTCCAGAGCGGTGCATTTTTGGGCTGTACGGCGTTGAAACGAGTCAGCATTGACAGCACGGTTGCATTTGATGATACCATAGGCGATTTGGCGTATGCTTTTAGGGCGTGTATCCGTCTGACAGAAATCGAGTATCATTCCGCCGATGGCCGATACGACACCGTTGACGGCGTACTGTTCTGTAACAATTATGGTGAAAAGAGCCTCCTGCTCTATCCGCAGGGCAAACAAGGAGCCTATGCCGTTCCCGCAGGCGTGACAACGATCAATGATCGTGCTTTTTCCAGCAGCAGTCTGACGCAGATCAATATTCCCAAGAGTGTGAAGTGCGTTGGTCGTGATGCTTTCAAAGGCTGTGACAATTTGGTGAGTGTCACCTTTGAACCCGGCTCTAAAATGGGTACAGACGCATGGGAAGCCTTTAGCAGCTGTCCGAATTTGCAGACGCTCAAACTGCCGAAAAGTTTTGATAATGTTTCCTCCGCAGGAGAGTCCAACAATATTGTCACAAACTCTCCGAACGTCACCATCTATGGTAAGACCGGCAGTTATGCGGAACAGTATGCCAAGGAATACGGCATTCCGTTTTCGACAGCCGTTCCCAAGCTGAAAAATAACGCCACGATGTCGCGTGCATCTGTGAAGCTGGGCGGAACGATCGAAGTCCTGCACGAGGGTATTGACGGCAAAGGTCCCTATGAAGTGGCTGTCTACTACAAGAAAGCATCTTCTGACAAGTGGACGAAGGCACACGGCTATCGCACGGCGGAAACGACTTCGATTCAGCCGAAAGCGGCGGTGAAGTATGACGTGAAGGTGCTGTTGAAGGATACCAGAGGAAAAGTCATCACCAAGTACCTGACGTTCAGCGTTACACGCTGATATTTTTACAGGCAGCTTTCCTGCTGCAGAACGCCCTGTTCTTACATCCAACACGCAACACAAGGCGGAGTTCCTGCTGTTTCTGAATTTTTGTGCGGAAAAACACACAACTCATGGGAAAGCAGCATAAGCAGGATGACTGCCGGACATTTCTGTTAAAAATGGGAGCACCGTCCGAACGATAGGAGAGAGCAGTCAACGGCACGATGACAGTTTTTGTGTTCTCCAGCCTACTCCTGCCGACAGGCATGATAGATACATACAGCGATACGGTCAACCGAAGGGATAGAAAGGTTGACCGTATCGCTTTTTTCCAGAGGAAAAAAGCAGAAAATATGGTAATGATTGGTGAACCCATACAGAAAAGTGCCTATTTTTTTGTCACAAACTGGAGAAAAAATCTACATGACCGGTCGATCATTTTTTCTTTGAAAGAATTATAAACAGTGGTGTTGTGGTATAATGAAATACTAAGTAAACCCCAAAATTGAAGAAACGGAGGAGATTATAGGATGATTACCGCAGACTATAACGCTAAATTCGGAAAAGAAGGACTGACGTTTGACGATGTTTTGCTGATACCCGGCGAGTCGAATGTACAGCCCAAGGATGTGGATGTCAGCACCTATCTGACGAAGAAGATCAAGCTCAACACCCCTCTGATGACAGCCGCCATGGATACCGTCACCGAAACGCGTATGGCGATTGCAATCGCTCGTGAGGGTGGTATTGGCATCATTCATAAGAATATGTCGATCGAGCAGCAGGCCGATGCTGTTGACAGAGTAAAACGCTCCGAGAACGGCGTTATCGTCAATCCTTTCTCCCTGACTCCGGGACACTATGTATATGACGCTAATAAGCTGATGGCGAAGTATAAGATTTCGGGTGTGCCGATTTGTGAAGATGGCCGTTTGGTGGGGATTATCACAAACCGTGACCTTCGTTTCATGGACGAGAGCGATTACAGCCAGAAGATTGCCAACGTCATGACCAACCAGGACTTGATTACTGCTCCGGTGGGTACTACTTTGTTGGAAGCCCAGCAGATTTTGAAGCAGCACAAGATTGAAAAGCTGCCGCTGGTGGATGAAAACGGTATGCTGAAGGGCTTGATTACCATCAAGGATATTGAGAAGTCTGTGCAGTATCCGAACAGTGCCAGAGACGAAAACGGTCGTCTGCTGTGCGGTGCTGCTATCGGCGGTACTTCCGATGTGCTCGAACGTGTCGCAGAACTGGTAAAGGCCGGTGTAGACGTGTTGGTACTGGATTCTGCTCACGGTCACAACAACAACATCATCAACTCCGTTGCCAAAGTTAAGAAGGCTTTCCCGGAGGTTCAACTGATTGCCGGCAATATTGCCACCGCAGAAGCGGCCAAAGCCCTCATTGATGCTGGTGCAGACTGTGTGAAGGTCGGCATTGGTCCCGGATCCATTTGTACGACCAGAATCGTGGCCGGTATCGGTGTACCGCAGATCACAGCGATCTATGACGCTGCTTGTGAGGCGTCCAAGTATAACATCCCCGTCATCGCCGATGGCGGTGTGAAGTATTCCGGAGACATCGTGAAAGCACTGGCCGCCGGCGGCAGTGTGGTAATGATTGGTTCGTTGGTAGCGGGCTGTGAAGAATCTCCCGGAGAGAGCGAGATCTACCAGGGCAGACAGTTCAAGGTGTATCGCGGCATGGGCAGTCTCGGTGCCATGGGCAGAGGCAGTGCCGACCGTTACTTCCAGTCCGGCAACAAAAAGTTGGTACCGGAAGGTGTGGAAGGACGTGTACCGTACAAGGGACTGTTGTCTGATACGATCTATCAGCTCATGGGCGGCTTGAGAGCCGGTATGGGTTACACAGGCTGTGCGACCATCCAAGAGCTGCATGAAAAGGCACGTTTCGTCAGAATCACCGGTGCCGGATTGAAAGAAAGCCACCCGCATGATATTCAGATCACGAAGGAAGCCCCCAACTATTCCTACAACGGCTAACAAGACCTATCAGGGGATCGTTTTTGACAGCGTTCAGAAGCGATCCCCTTTTCGATAGTCTTTTCTCCCATCTTCTTGATAGACGTTGAATATCATGCCCATAGCGGTGACTCTCACGAGTTATTTTTAGTGAGGAGGAGAACACAAATGTACCGCAAGCAGTTTGAGACACCACGGCTGTTGATACGGGAATATCAGCGGCGAGACCTTGACGCATTTTTGGAGGTTATCCGCCAGCCTCACGTTTATGTGACCACCTACGGTATCCCGATTTCTTATTCCAAGGCTCGTGGCAAATGGTGGTTCAAAGTGATCCGCTTCAACCGACGGCAGCGAACGGCATTTGAATATGCCGTTTTCCTGAAGGATACTGGTCGCTATATCGGGAATGTCGGTCTCATCAACATGGATTTCATCCACCTTCACGCCGATATTTCCTACTACATAGACTACGCCGTGACAAAACAGGGCTATGCGACTGAAGCCGCCGCCGCCATGGTACGCTACGGCTTTGAAGAACTAGGCTTCCACAAAATAAACGGCGTTTGCATGAGCAAAAATCCTGCGTCCCGACGGGTCATGGAAAAGCTTGGAATGCAGTATGAAGGCACACTGCGGGAGGATTTGTACAAAGACGGCGTGTTCTATGATCTCGATCGGTTGTCTCTCCTCCGACATGAGTATTATACGAATTGTAAAGTGGAAAAGTGAGTTTTCAACATCCCAATGTTGAAACGGTTTATAACCGTAATACGAAGTGTATTTTTCAGGAGAAATATTACAGGAAAATATGGCTTGATTTTTGAAAAACACCTACATATTGTGGATGTTTCGGCAAAAATCGTCTCCGAAACCATAAATGTGGTTCAACAAGCGTGTTGAGAAGTTTTCAACCTTTTCAACACAGGAATGTTGAAAACTTGAAATTCGCCGCAAACGCACGATTTCAGGCGTTTTTTACTACGATTTGTAATGAATGGGCCTACAAACGGAAAACTGTTTGTATTGTTCTTTGAAAATATACGAAACGTATAAATGTTTTTTGAAGAAAAACGAAAAATCTCTTGACAAGTGGACGCAGGTAGAGTATAATGTAAAAGCTGACTGTGAGGGAAGCACTTCTATTGATATGGCGGCATAGCTCAGCTGGCTAGAGCATTCGGTTCATACCCGGAGTGTCGTAGGTTCAAGTCCCACTGCCGCTACTGTACAAACAGCCGTCCATAAGACGGCTAATATGGCCCGGTGGTCAAGCGGCTAAGACACCGCCCTTTCACGGCGGTAACACGGGTTCGATTCCCGTCCGGGTCACTTGAAAACGGCATTGTCACATTGTAAGGATGTGACAATGCCGTTTTTTGTTGTATAAGGGAAAACGCTTTGAGGCAGCGGGAAAGATGTGTGCATCAGGAAACGGTGAAGGATGGAAACGATGCAAAGACAAGCAACGTGTCGGATAGAGAAATGTGTGGAACAAAAACCGTGCGGCACAAGAATGATGCAGGGCAGAGGACTTTTCTGACAAAAGGTTCTCTGTCCTGCAGTTTTACGGGTGTTTTTGGGGGAATGACAAGTGTCGTGACGCACGATTTCGGTTCACAACAAACGTTCGAGCTGGTCAGCAAATTGATCGGGATGTTCCGAAATGAATAGGTGGGTACTGTTGTGGAAAGCCACCGCTTGAAATGGTGCGTGACAATGTTTGCGATACCACGCCGCCAATTCCGGTGAAAACAGTGATCCGGGTACGGCGTAAAAATACGTCAGCGGTACGGTGATCGTGCCGATCACATCCCGCAGGTCTTGTTCCTTCATCGAAGCCGACAGCGTCCGCAAAACGGACTCATCGCAGAGCATGAGCCGCTTCTTGAGAACATGGTTCAGAATGAAGGTGGGCATTTTGGCACAGATGGGTTTGGCACCGACAGCAAAGGAACGGTACAGCGACAGAAAGTCTTTGCCTATCGAGGCTTGATGATCGGCCATCGTATAGTGTCCTTGGTATAGACCGAGATGCCACGACTCGTCGTTGATCTGCTTGGGGGTCATATCGCACAAAACTACCTGCCGCAGAGCGTCACAGCCGTACCGGCGGATATAGTTCATCGCTACCCCTGCTCCCATTGACCAGCCCAGCAGCGTTACGTTGGACAGCGAGAGGTGCTGTATGAGTGCATGGAGATCATCGGCCAGCGTATCCATAGAAACCGGTTCACGGTTGGCTTCTTTGCTCTGATAGTGACCACGGTGGTCATAGAGGATGAACCGTGCCTTATGTTGGAGTTTCTTGGCGGGACGGAGATAAATCGTATGGTTGCTCGTCCAGCCGTGCATCAGTATAACGGGGTCACCCGTGCCGATTTCCTCGTAGTAAAGATGTATGCCGTTTCGCAAATTCAAGTAGCTCATGGTGGTCATCCTTCCTGGTGATGTTTTTCATGCGAGAGATGCAGTTGTCGTCTGTACCGTATGGAGATTATATAAACAGCCAGCGGTGTGCCTGCCGGTGTTGTTTTCCGTGTTTTGCGTAGATACATGGGAATATAGCCTGCTGTGCCGTTTGAGACGGTCAGGAAAGAATCAGCGACCCTCTTGCTGTCGTCGTTTGGCCTTTTTCATCAGATTCATACTATTGAAAGCTACGACCGCACCGCTGACTACCAGCGGGATAAAACCAAGGAGACCAAAGATAAAACTGCTGGTGGCCATCTTGTCGCGGCAATCCGCCGGATTGTCGGGGTCAATATAGACTTCGATCTTGTCACCGATCGTATCGTTCTTGGACACTGAAAATTCGCCCGCACGGTAGTGTGAGCCATTGTAGTCGTATTCTACCATCGCGTAGTAGGAATAGGAGGTGGTGCTCCTGCCGTACTTATGCTTGTGGAAGTGCTTTTCGGAGCGGCGTTCAACAATCTCGGCGGTGATCGGTATGGCATGATCCATGAAATGATCGTTGCTGATTTTTTTGAAGATGGTGATAAGGCTCAACACCAATCCCACCGTCAGAATGAGCACACCCACGACCAACATACCACGAGCAGCATCATAGGAAATGGGTTTGTTGCTCTTTCGTGAGGCGGAGGAAGAAGGGGTGGTGCCGTAGGAGGAAGTGTTCTGTTGGGAAGGATGGGCGTTGAGATACCGCTGACGGCTGCGTTCATAGCGGCTTTGCCGAACGGCTTGTCTGGCTTCGTCCTTGTAGTACCGCTTGTTGTAGGGGTTTTTCGAGAAGTGTATCAGCCGCACGATGATAAGTAAGGCAGACACGCCCACAATGGCCACAAAGCCCCACGTCAAATAAGTGCCAACGGTGTCGGCACCAGATGATGCACTGCCCTTGGTCGTCTGAAAAATGAAATAGAAGATGGCACCCACGCACACGGCACCGACCAATAAGTGTATCAGAGACTGAATGAGCTTCTTCCGCCGTTTCTTCATGGCGGCTTCATCGGGCTGATAGTCAGCTTCTGTCATCACACTAGGAAGAGGGGCTGTTGTGCCGCTGTCATAAGGAACGGTGGTGCTTGTGCTATCGATACCTTGCTCACGGGCGTAAGGTGTCGTGTTGTCGAAGGAACCGCCGGCAGCACCAAAACCTTGTCCACGAGGTGTCAGGAGCGGATTCACGTCCGGTACACTGCCCGCAGTATCAAATCCCTGACCGTAGGGAGAGGACGCTGTACTGCCGGAAGAAGGATAGCTTCCGGTTGAATCAAAGCCCTGTCCACGAGGTGTCAGGAGGGGGTTCACGTCAGGAGTACGGTTGGGAGGGTAGCCGCCCAAACTGGGGAAGGCATCGTTGGAACTGTCATGTTGGGGGTCGAATGGGTCGTAAGCCATGGGGATTCTCCTTGTCCTTTGTTAAGATACCTCCATTATACCACACTTTCTTGCAGAAAAGATGACAAAACTTCCACGTTGAAACTGGTTAAGTAGCATAAAGCTGATTTATATACAAACGGTATCGCTTTGCGTAAATATACAATTTGTATATTACCGAGCGGGAAAAATTCGCTGACGAAACTGCTTGCCGTTATACAAATGGTAAAAATACCCCACAGCATTTCGTAAAAGCTGTGGGATACGGAAAAGTGGCAGGTTTGTGAGGTTTGACAGAGAAGTGCGATGATGAATGTTTGATTGCGGAGCGTAAATCATCGATGACGAGAACAGAGCACACTCACAAAGCAGCGTTGGGGGATAGTATCGTTAGCTAGGGGGAGTTCAGCAAGTGGTCGGTAACCATAGCGGAATTGACAGTGGTGGTACTCCGCCGATAGCGGAGTTGACAATCAGTTTTTGCTGAAATCTGTCAGGACGAGATCCTTGTTGTGTTCGGTCGCCCAAGTGATGTTCCATTCGCTGGAGAACAGGAGCAGGTGTTTGCCCTTCAGGTCTTGAATCCGCTTGGTGTCGGAGGTAAGGTTGAGCTTTTTGGGGTCGATGTCCTCGTTGTCGATCCAGCGGATCAACTCGTAGGGCATCCCTTCGAGGATGATGTCCACGTTGTACTCGTTCTTGAGACGGTACTCCAGCACTTCAAACTGCAGTACACCGACTACGCCAACGATGACCTCTTCCATGCCGCCGCCGAGGTTCTGGAAGATTTGGATAGCACCTTCCTGTGCGATCTGGGTAATGCCCTTGACGAACTGTTTCCGCTTCATGGTGTCCTTCAAACGGACTTGAGCGAAGTGTTCCGGTGCGAAGGTAGGGATACCTTCAAACCGCACCTTTTTGGACGGCGAACATACTGTATCACCGATAGAAAAGATGCCGGGGTCGAACACGCCGATAATATCGCCGGCATAGGCCTCGTCAATGACCTCTCTGTCCTGTGCCATCAACTGCTGCGGCTGGGACAGACGCATTTTTTTGTCGCCCTGTACATGATAGACCTCCATCTGCTTCTCGTATTTACCGGAGCAAATACGCATGAAAGCGATACGGTCTCGATGTGCTTTATTCATGTTGGCCTGAATTTTGAAGACGAAGGCGGAGAACGCATCCTCGAAAGGGTCGACTTCGCCGTCTACGGTATTGCGGGGCAGCGGCGGGGTCGTCATTTTCAGAAAGTCCGCTAAAAACGGCTCTACGCCGAAGTTCGTCAGTGCCGAACCGAAGAAGACAGGTGTCAGTTTGCCGTGACGCACAGCATTCAGATCGAGTTCATCGCCCGCTCCCTCCAGCAGTTCAATGTCATCCCGCAGGGTCTGGGCGAGAGTATCGCCGAGTTTATCGTCCAGTGCGGGGTCATCGACCGTCAGCTTGTCGGTAGCGACTTCCCGCTGACCATTATTTGCGGTGAAGGCGAGGATCTCTTTGGTGGCGAACTCATACACACCCTTGAATTCTTTGCCGCAGCCGATTGGCCAGTTCATCGGACAGGTGTGGATGCCGAGCACTTCCTCAATATCTTCCAGCAGGTCGTAGGGACTTTTGGCCTCTCTGTCCATCTTGTTGATGAATGTGAAAATGGGGATGTCCCGCAGCAGACAGACCTTGAACAGTTTGCGGGTCTGGGCTTCTACGCCTTTGGACGCATCAATAACCATGACAGCCGAGTCGGCCGCCATCAGGGTACGATAGGTGTCCTCCGAAAAATCTTGGTGTCCGGGGGTGTCGATGATATTGACGCAGTAGCCGTCATAGTTGAACTGCATGACCGAGGAGGTAACCGAGATACCTCTCTGCTTCTCGATGTCCATCCAGTCCGAAACAGCGTGTTTATCGGTTTTCTTGCCCTTGACAGAACCAGCGAGCTGGATGG
>CACZZU010000057.1 GCA_902785765.1 uncultured Ruminococcus sp. | reverse complement strand
TCTCGCCGGGCAGATCAATGCCGGTCGGTTCAGACAGCCCGAAGGCCACATAGTATTCATAGAACTTTTGCCGTCCGAGCATCGTGCCCATCTGCATGAAAGCCGGGTTACAGGAATTGCACAACGCCTCTTCCAGCGTTTGCTCTCCATGACCAAGACTCGACCAGCAGGAGATGGGGTCCGATCCTTCAAACGGCACATAGCTGCCGCTGCACTCAAAGCGGGTATCCTCTTTGAGCAGTCCCTCGGACAGAACCGCCGACGCGGTACACATCTTGAAGACCGAACCAGGGATGTAGGTATCGCTCACGCCCTTGTTCCGCCACTGGGTGCTTCTGGCTTTGGCCGCCGCCGCACTCTGCTCACTTTCGGGCAGTTTTTTGATAGCAGCCGCCACTTTCTCATCGGCGATCTTAAACGGGTCGTTCGGATTGTAGGAACCCTCACAGGCAAAGCCGAGGATGGCACCCGTTTTGACGTTCATCATCATGGCACAGCCGCGATTGGCGACATTGAACTCCGCGATCGTCTCCCGCACATACTTTTCCATAACACTCTGAATGTACTCATCAATGGACAGGGTGAGGTTGTAGCCGTCAATGGCGTCGATCTTCTGTTCGTACTCGTAGGGCATCTGACCGCCGGCCGCATTGGTCGCCACCATGAGCCGTCCCTTTTTGCCGATCAGGTAGTCGTCATACTCATACTCCAGCCCTTCCAGTCCCTGTGAGTCGTCGCCCACGAACCCCAGCACATCCGCCAGAAAGTTATCATGGGTGTAAAACCGCTTGTAGTTCTCGATCGCCTTAATGCAGTTGGCGGTCTGATGCTTGCGGCGTATCTCGTCATTGAACTTCATGACCCTGTCTTTGACGTCGGTATCGACTTTTCGCTTGACCACCGCATAGTAGTGGTTCTCCTTGGTCTGCTCGTATACCTCTTGTACATCGGTTCCGAGAATGTCGTGCAGTCCTTCGGCGATCTCCATGCCAAAATCATCCTTGATGTTGGCGGGTTCCATGACAATATCCCATACGGTCACACTCTGTGCCAGAATATTGCCGTTGCAGTCATAGATGCTGCCGCGTTTAGCGGTCAGCTCGGTATTGGAGAGCTGCTGCTCAACGGCTCGCTTTTGCAGTTCTTCCGCCATAAACGTCTGTAAATACAGCAATCGTGCCGCCACAATACCAAACCCGATGAGAATGATAATAATCATCACCCAGATCGACCGGTGCCATAGCTGTGCCGAAGTGCCTTTTTTCGCCATGCTACCACCCCTTTTTCCTGTTCCTGTACACGGCTGCTTCCTTTTGACCGCCGTGCTTTCCTCTCTGAAAAATGTCCGAGAGACAAAAGAGGCGTATGCAGCAAAGGAGTCCTGCCCACCGGCACGATCCTTCATTACATCCACCCTTGCCATAGCATATTTATTGACGCATCCGTGTAAATATGAGTCCGGCGTCCACACAGATGCTCCCAGAGCACCTGTTTTGACAGCGGACAACCGAAAAGACACGTCTGTCCTTTTTGACTGCCGTCATCCATGCAGCCACCTCAACGAATTTTTTCTCCCGTCAGTCCTCCCGACCGGCACCATCAGGCGATCTCCTGCCCCTGTACGGTACCGAATCGGTGTGTCAGCCGAGATGGAAAATCTTCTTCAGGCTGGTCAGCATCGAATCCTTCTCTTCGCTGCGGATGACTTCTCCTTTGTCACCTTCCGTCAAGGAGATGAACTCCTTTTGGGCGGCGTTAGCCTGCGTCATATTCAGCTTGTGCTCCGCATAGTTCTGTACCATGTCGGCCGGCAGGCAGCGGCTGATCTTCAGCTCATACTGTGCCTTGAGATTGTCCTGATCGGTGATCGTTTTGGTCGCCGTCAGGATCCGGTCGTTGTACTCGTTAAGTACCACATAGTTGTACAGGATCATGCTGACAATGACCGCTGCCACAACCATCAGCAGCGATACCAGAAAAATCTGGGCGGGATTCCGCCTTTTCCGCTGCATCCGTTCGGGATGTTCGTGCAGACGCACCACTTTATTTTCCTGATAAGTCCCTGCCTCTTCGAGGGGCGTGATCTGTTCTGCTGTCTGTGTATCAAACAGCGACAGATCATACGCTAATCCGCTGTTCTTTTGCATCTCTTCACAACTCCTCATACGGCTGACCGATGCTTCCGGTCAGCGGCTTTATTTTTTCGCAGCAACGCAGCTTGGCACTGCGGCTGCGGGGATTCTCTTCCAGTTCCTGTGCACCGGCTTCGGCAGGCTTTCGCAGTACCAAACGGGCAGACGGCGTTTTGCCGCATACACATACCGGAAAGTCCTTCGGGCAAGTACAGCCCGTACACCAAGACGCCATACGCTGTTTGACGAGTCGGTCTTCCAGCGAATGGAACGTGATGACCGCCAATCTTCCGCCCACTTTGAGAGCATCAAATGCCTTATCGAGCCCTTCGGAGAGTCTGTCCAACTCCCCGTTGACGGCGATCCGCAACGCCTGAAAGGTCTTGCGGGCCGGATGTTTGTCATGTCGTTTGGCTGCCGGATAGGCTGCCTTCACGATCTCCGCCAACTGAACAGTGGTTTCGATCGGTCGGTTCTGCCGTTCCCGTTCAATGGCACGGGCGATCGGCTTGGCGAACTTCTCTTCGCCATAGGTAAATAAAATGCGTACCAACTCCTGGTACGAAAGGGTATTCACCAAGTCGGCAGCCGTCTGGCCGCTCTGACTCATCCGCATATCCAGCGGAGCATCGCAGTGGTAAGAAAAGCCTCGGTCGACCGTGTCCAGCTGATGAGACGAAACGCCGATGTCCAGCAGAATACCGTCCACCGCATCAACGGTCAGCCCCGAAAGGATCTCGGTGATCTCCGAAAAGTTCGACTGCACAATGCGGACACGCTCGTCCGCTCCAAAGCGTTCCTGCAAGGCGGCAATGGCATCGGGATCCTGATCGACACAAATCAGCCGACCATTCACGAGTTGTTCCAGAATAGCGGACGAGTGTCCGCCGCCGCCTGCTGTACCGTCCAGATAAAGACCGTCCGGCTTAACGGCTAACGCCGCCATTGTTTCTGTCAGCAACACCGGTTTGTGTGAAAACGCCATAACGCACCGTCCTCAAATATCATACAGATTCATGACCTCGAGCACTTGACGCTCGGAGATCTCGGCGTTATACCGGTTCCAGCGTGACAGATCCCAGATCTCTACACGAGAACCGGTGCCGATCACCATCACATCCTTGTCCAGATGGGCATATTCCCGCAGTACCGGCGTAAGCTGGACTCTTCCCTGCTTGTCGGGCACCAGTTCAGCCGCCCCCGCAAAGAAGAAGCGTTTCAGATCCTTGGCCTGTGCCGATGGCAGGGCACACAGCCTTGCACCGAACTCTTCCCAACCCTGTCGGGAGAATACGGTGATACACGCATCGGAACCTTTGGTGGCATAAAACACCTCGCCCAATTCCTCCCGGAACTTGGCCGGCATAATAATGCGGCCTTTGGCATCAATGTTGTGTTGATACGATCCGATCAACATTCCGCCGCCTCCTGTCGAAAAAAGAGGATGTTCCATCCTCTTCCACCACTTTGTGGCACCTTCCACCACCGATACACCACTATTATAGAATATTCTCCCTGAAAATGCAAGGTTAAAACCGCAAATAATCACGGCATTTTGCCGTTTTGAGCGTGAATATTCATCCCTTACACATCCTCGTCCACTCTGTCGGCTTATCCGTAAGAACCGACAGGTATTTTTCTCACTAAAACAGCCATACTATGGGTGTAACCTATTGTGATCGGTGGTGAAACCATGCAATATCTGTACGCATTTATGGTGGGGGGCATCCTGTGCGTGATCGCCCAGATTCTCATCGACAAGACCAAGCTGACCCCTGCCCGTATTTTGGTTGCCTATGTTACAGCCGGCGTACTCCTGACGGCAATCGGGGTATATGAACCACTGGTAAATTTTGCGGGAGCGGGAGCCACTGTGCCGCTGACGGGCTTCGGCTATTCCCTCGCCAAAGGCATCGAAGAATCGGTCGCCAAAGACGGTCTGCTCGGTGTGTTTACCGGCGGTCTGACCGCCTGTTCCGCAGGCATCGCCGCCGCTGTGTTCTTCGGTCTGATTACTTCTCTTCTCCGCAAATCTTTTTCCAAATAGTCCGCTGCCGACTGCCGCTGTCTGCTTCCTGCCACACTGTCCCCTGAAAAAAACACGTTCCCCCCGGTCACGATGGTATTCTCTCGTAACCGGAGGGAACGTCTTTTAAGGGTGGTATCCATCGGACGGTTCTGCACCGTCCGGCGGTATGGAGGCTCCTGCTAACACACCGCCGCAGAGAAGGAGGTCATCACGATAGCAAACCAACGCCTGTCCGGGCGTAATGGCTCGCTGGGGAGCATCAAATACGACCTGTACACGGTCATCCGACAGAGGATACAGTGTGGCAGGCTGTGCCTGCTGATTATAGCGTACCTTGGCTTCGACACGGATCGGTGCGTCGGGACAAGCGATGGACAGCCAGTTGACCTCGTGAGCGATGACGGTATCACGGAACAGGGCTTCGTTGGGGCCCAGTGTGACCGTATTGGCGGCAGCATCCTTGGCGATAACATACATCGGTGTGCCAAAAGATAGACCGAGTCCTTTCCGCTGTCCGATGGTATAGCGGATAATGCCGTTGTGGCGACCGAGCGGATGACCGTCTTGGTCAATAAAATCCCCCTGCGGGAATGTCTGACCGGTATAAGCCTCGATGAAGCGGGCATAGTCGCCGTCCGGCACAAAGCAGATGTCCTGACTGTCCGGCTTGTGGGCGTTCAGCAGACCGTTTTCCTCCGCCAACGCACGGGTCTGTGCTTTTGTCAGCTCTCCGACCGGAAATAAGGTATGGGCAAGCTGTTCCTGTGTCATGCCATACAGCACATAGCTTTGATCCTTTCCGGCATCAACACCTTTCAGAAGCTGGTAACGTCCGGACGCCTCATCATAACGGCGGCGGACGTAGTGTCCGGTGGCAATATAGTCCTGTCCAAGGGACTGTGCCTGCCGCAGAAGGGCATCAAACTTAATGAAGCGGTTGCAGTCAATACAGGGATTCGGCGTCAAGCCGTTACTGTACGCACGATTGAACCGGTCGATGACACATTCCCTGAAACGCTCGCCAAACGACAGCACATAATGTGCCAGCCCCAGTTTATGAGCAGCCTGACGGGCGTCTTCTACATCGTCCAGCGAACAGCAGGTTTTCTGCCGATCAAGCTGTATATCCTCGTTGGTAAAGAGCCGCATCGTCACGCCTATCACGTCATAGTCCTGCCGCAGCAGCAGGGCTGCGACCGAACTGTCAACGCCGCCGCTCATCGCCGCCAATACTTTCTTTGTGTTGCTCATCACTATCACTCCTTCATGGGGCATCCCCGCTTGTTGATTTGGTTCTCCACGTTTTTTCCACGCAACAGACAGTGTCCCCTGCTCCGCTGTTGTTCTTCGCCTTTGGTTCCTCACGGTTCGCCGTCAGATCGGTTCCCTTCTCACGGGATCAGTGTTCGTTGACAACGTCCCACGGCGTCAACATTCCGAGAATACGTCCGCCGACGGAACCGTTATCGGTGAGGAAGATCACGGCCAGCCGTTTACTGCGTTGGCTGCGTTTCTCAAACTCGTTCTTCACGTCAAACAAGGTCGTGGTAGGCGGCAGGAACAAGAATCGTTCGTTCTCGTGCTTGTCCGGCGGCAGCAGTTCCCGAAAATCCTCGATGAGCATATCGTCCTGCAGATCCGTGAGGTTATGCTTGAGGGCATAGCTGAAGAACGTGCCGATGCTGAAAACGCCGACCGTTATGCCGCTATCCAGCACAGGGACGTGCGAGAAGCCGGACTTCTGCATCTTTTTCATCACCGTAACGACCCTGTTTTTAGGGGAAGCCTTCAAGATGTCGGCAAACTGGGTCGCATAAGCAAGAGCCAGCGGCGGACGGCGTAAATAATCCGTGATCTCGTCCAAAAAGCGGATGATGCCTTCGGCGGGTTCCACCAATGGTTCCCCATCCAGTTCGGAGTGATGCGACAGAAAGTTGCGTATCTCCCGACAGATATTCAGTTTCTCCCGATAGGGCTTGCTTTCCTTTTCGACGAGGAACCGCATCACAGGACTGCCGCTTTTCTCGTCATAGTGATACTTGCGGTTCAGTTCCTCCTCCAAGGCACGATAGCTTTCCAGAAAAGCTTCTGCTCTTTCCATACTAACACCTCCAAACAGTCGGGCGGGCGGCGTCCCGCCGCTGTGTACTTGGGGCGGTGTCCCACCGCTGTGTACTTGGGCTTTTTGCAGTTGATGACAGCCAAAACGGTTATGTTACTCGGGCGGCTTTCGTGACGTATATGTGATGGTTCATGAGAATTTGTGGGACACCACGCTGATGAATGTATTCCTACGGAATAGAAGTGCCGGATGACGATGGCAGAGCGACACTCACCAACTAACGGTGGGTTGGGTAGTATAGCCAACGGTTGTGTGTTCTGCAAGTTGTAGGGAGCGGCAGCGGAGTTGTCCAGTGCGGTCACGCACTCCAGTGCGGTCACGCACTGACAGCGGAGGCGACCAAAGGGAGTACCCTTGTGGTGCACTCCGCCCGGCGGTCACGCACCATAGCGTTCGGCGAGGTATTCGTCGTAGGACTCGGTGACATCACGAATGCCGTCTTTCTCCAGTACAATAATACGGTTCGCTACGGTGGAGATAAACTCGTGGTCGTGCGAGGTGAACAGTACCACACCTTTGAAATTCTGCAATCCCTTGTTGACCGCCGTAATAGATTCAAGATCAAGATGGTTGGTGGGTTGGTCGAGAATCAGACAGTTCGCCCCAAACATCATCATGCGGGACAGCATACAGCGTACCTTCTCACCGCCGGACAGCACGTTGACAGGCTTGAATACATCGTCTCCGGAAAACAGCATCCTGCCGAGGAACCCACGCAGGTAGGTGTCCGTATCATCGTTGCCGCGAACGTATTGGCGTATCCAGTCAAGAATCGACAGTTCGTTGCCCTCAAAGAACGACGTGTTGTCCTTCGGAAAATACGACTGCGATGTGCTGATGCCCCACTTGTAAGTGCCTTCATCCGGCTCGGCATGACCCGTAAGAATCTCGAACAACGCCGTTACGGCGTTTTCATTCTCACACAAAAACGCCACCTTGTCGGTACGCTCAATACGGAAAGACACGTTGTCCAGTACCTTTTCGCCATCCAGCGTCTTGCTCAAGCCCTCTACGGTCAGCACCTCTTTGCCGACCTCTCTGTCCATCGTGAAGCTGACGAACGGATAGCGGCGGCTGGAAGCCGGCAGTTCCTCTACGGTCAGCTTGTCCAGCAGTTTGCGGCGGCTGGTCGCCTGTTTCGACTTCGATTTGTTGGCGGAAAAACGCTGTACAAAACTCTGCAGTTCCTTGATCTTCTCCTCGGTCTTCTTGTTCTGCTGTTTAATCATCGCCTGAATGAGTTGGGACGACTCGTACCAGAACTCATAGTTGCCGACGTACATCTTGATCTTGTTGTAGTCGATGTCCACCATGTGGGTACACACGGTATTCAGGAAGTGGCGGTCATGCGATACGACGATGACCGTTCCCTCGTAGTCCATGATGAAGTCTTCCAGCCATGCGATCGCCTTGACATCAAGATTGTTCGTCGGCTCATCCAACAGGATGATCTCCGGATTGCCAAACAACGCCTGTGCCAACAGCACCTTGACCTTCTCGTTGCCGGTCAGACTGCTCATGGTGGCGTAGAGTACTTCTTCGGGCAGACCGAGTCCCTGTATCAGCTTGGAAGCATCGCTTTCGGCTTCCCAGCCGTTCAGTTCGGCAAATTCCGCTTCCAGCTCCGATGCCCGCAGACCGTCTTCTTCGGAGAAGTCCTCCTTCATGTAGACAGCGTCTTTCTCCTTCATGATGTCATACAGCTTTTTGTTGCCGTAGATCACCGTGTCCAGCACGGTATAATCATCAAACGCAAAGTGATCCTGCTTGAGCACGGACATTCTGGTGTTTTCAGGCAGGATGACTTCACCCTTGGTCGGCTCCAAATCACCCGACAGCACCCGCAGGAAGGTAGATTTGCCTGCACCGTTGGCACCGATGATGCCATAGCAGTTGCCGTCCGTGAATTTCAGGTCTACATCCGAAAACAGCGGCGTTCCGCTGAAATTGATCGATACATTCGAGACAGTAATCATGTTTCTTTCCTTTCTTTCCCGATGGTTACACTGGGGGAAACCCTTTGTTGTAACAAATGGTTCTCCCCCAGACCCCTTTCCTAAAAAACTTGCGGTGCGTGACCACCACTATGGACGCCTTCGATCATCCGCACACGCTCTGTGCACTATTCCAGTCAAATTCCCGCAGGCGGCCGTAGTTTTGCAGCTCGGGGTAATCCCATTGGCGGAGCACTTCATAGGCGGCGATCGCCACTGAATTTGACAGATTCAAACTCCGGATGAATCCCCGCATGGGAATCCGAACGGTGGTGTCGGGATGAGCAAACAGCAGTTGTTCCGGCAAGCCCGCCGTCTCTTTGCCAAAGACGATGTAGCAGTTGTCGGGGTAGGTGATGTCCGTATAGGCACGGGGTGCTTTGGTAGAGAAGTAGTAGAACGTGCCGCCCGGATTTTTGTCAAAGAAGTCTGCGAGGTTCTCATAGTAGGTGATGTCCAAGTAGTGCCAGTAGTCCAAGCCGGCTCGCTTGAGCTGTTTATCGTTCGGGGTGAAGCCCATGGGCTTCACGATATGTAATCTCGCACCCGTAGCCGCACAGGTACGGGCAATATTGCCGGTATTCTGGGGGATCTCCGGCTCTACCAGCACGATGTTCAGTTGTGCCACAATATTTCTCTCCTTTTGGTCATGCGTGGTGGTGTTCCGGATGTCTTTCCGGTGCCATCACTTTTCCTGCTTCATAGACAAAAAAGCTGCCCGCTGTCAAACATGACGGCAGAAAAGCGGCTCCCTCGCCGCCCCATCCGAAAGGATAGACGCGAGGGAGGGCGGCATCAGTATTTCCGGAAACGGCGGTAACGCAGTTCCACCAGTTTTTCAGGGGGCAGTGCCGCTTTTTTAGCGAAGGTATCGGCAATCAGGTTCTTGAGGCTGTCAAACAGTTTGCTCTCGATGTCTTTCGGCTCACGGATGATACGCTCAATGACCCCCAGCTTGAACAGGTCTTGAGCCGTCAGTTTAAGACATTCGGACGCTTCGGCCGTCTTGCTGGGATCCTTCCACAGGATACTCGCACAGCCCTCCGGCGAAATGACGGAGTAGATGGCGTTCTCCAGCATCCAGACCTCATCGGCAACGGCTAACGCCAAGGCACCGCCGCTGCCGCCTTCTCCGATGAAAATGGAGAGGATCGGTGTTTTGAGCGTCATCATCTCCATCAGATTTTCAGCGATGGCTTGTCCCTGTCCACGTTCTTCGGCACCGATGCCGCAGTACGCACCGGACGTATCTACAAAGCAGATCACCGGACGGTGGAATTTTTCTGCCTGCTTCATCAGGCGTAACGCCTTGCGATAGCCTTCGGGATGTGCGGAACCAAAGTTGCGGCTCATCCGTTCTTTGAGGTTGCGTCCTTTTTCCAATCCGATAACGGTGACGGGCTTGCCGTTCAGCTCGGCAATACCGCCGATCACGGCTTTATCATCGGCAAAGCGTCTGTCGCCGTGCAGTTCGATGAAGCTGTCCCCGAAGATACGGTTGATATAATCGACCGAAGTCGGCCGGTCATTGGCTCTCGCCGCTGTCACATGATCGTAGGCACTCATGTCCGCACCTCCCGACCGAAGTCGGTCGGTCATTGGCGCTCGCCGCTGTCACATGATCGTAGGCACTCATGTCCGCACCTCCATTGTTGCTGTGTCGGGATGCAGGCGTATCAGCTTGGCGAGGAACTCTTTCATATCCTTCCGCTGCACGACCGCATCAATGAAGCCCTTCTCCAGCAGAAATTCCGCTGACTGAAAGTCCTTGGGCAGTTTTTGGCGAATCGTCTGCTCGATGACACGAGGACCCGCAAAGCCGATCAGGGCTTTCGGCTCGGAGAGGATAATGTCGCCTTCCATCGCAAAGCTGGCGGTCACGCCGCCGGTGGTCGGGTCGGTGAGTACCGTGATATACAGCAAACCGGCATCGCTGTGGCGTTTGGCGGCACCGCTGGTTTTCGCCATCTGCATCAGCGACAGGATACCCTCCTGCATTCTGGCTCCCCCCGATACGGTGAAAATCACGACCGGCAAACGGTGTTCGGTGGCATACTCAAACGCACGGGTGATTTTCTCGCCCGTGACCGTACCCATAGAGCCCATCATGAACTGGGAGTTCATCACCGCCATCACCGTTGGTTCTCCGTTGATGGTGCCGGTACCTGTCAGCACGGACTCATTTTCGCCGCTGCTGATCTTGGCGTTGCGGAGTTTCTTTTCGTAGTCGGGGAAGCCGATCTTGTTGGTGGAGGTCATATCCGCGTCCATTTCCACAAAGGAACCTTCGTCCAGCGTCATTTCGATACGCTGACGAGCATTGATCCGAAAGTGATAGCCGCATTTTGGGCAGACCTTATGGTTCTCCATCAGATCGGAAGAAAGGATAGCCGTCTTGCACACGGGGCACTTGTTCCACAGTTCTTCAGGAATATAAGGGTGGTTCTGGGCGAACTCGCCCTGATTTTCCAGCTCGTTTTTCGGTTTTAGGAAGTTAAAAATATCCGGCAATTCAAACACCTGACCCCTCTGTCGCTGCTAGGAGCGTATTTCCTGCCAAAGCGATAAAGCACCGCCCGCCTTGTTTGGCGAAACGGTGCTTTCCGCCTCAACCCTTGGTTTTCTTTTTGTTCGCCTTCTTCTGCCGTTCCTCCATGAAACCGGTGGTATACTCGCCCGACACAAAAACGGGGTCGGAGAGGATGTCGATATGCAGATTACGGTTATGGCGAATACCATTGATCGTCAGCTCACTGAGAGCCATCTTCATCTTGCGGATCGCCAGCTCACGGGAACGTGCCTGCACGATCAGCTTGCCGATCATCGAGTCATAATACGGCGGTACCTGATAGTCCTGATAGATGGCTGTATCGAACCGTACACACGGGCCGCCGGGGATATGTATAAAATCCAGCGTACCGCAGCTCGGTCGGAACTGGTTGTCGGGGTCTTCGGCATTGATGCGGCACTCAATGGCGTTGCCGTGCATATAGACCCTGTCCTGCGTGATGGTCAGCTTGGCTCCCGAAGCAATACGGATCATCCACTGCACGATGTCGATGCCCACGACCATCTCGGTCACGGGATGCTCCACCTGCAGGCGGGTGTTCATCTCCATGAAGTAGAAGTTCTTGTCCTGATCGAGCAAAAACTCCACCGTACCGGCGTTTTCGTAATTCACCGCCTTGGCAGCCTTGACCGCCGCCGCCATCATGTTCTGCCGCAGTTCGGGCGTGATGGCGGGAGAGGGACACTCTTCGATGAGTTTCTGGTTCTTCCGCTGAACAGAACATTCCCGTTCGCCCAAACAGACCACGTTGCCGTATTTGTCGCACAACAACTGCATCTCGATGTGTTTCACAGGCGTGATAAACTTTTCCATATAGACGGCTCCATCGCCGAAAGCACTTTGTGCTTCGGCTTTGGCTGCCAAAAAAGCGTTGTCAAAATCTTCGATCCGGTCAACACGCCGGATACCGCGTCCGCCGCCGCCCGAACGAGCCTTGACCAGCAGCGGAAACCCGATCGCCGCCGCATTGGCTCTGGCCTCGTCAATATCATCGATCACATCACTGCCGGGCGTGACAGGTACCCCAGCCGCCCGCATGGTCTTGCGGGCTTCGTCCTTATCACCGAGCCGCTCGATCATCTCGGCAGAAGGACCAATGAACTGTATGTTGCACTTTTCGCACAGCGAAACAAACTTGGCATTTTCCGACAGCAAACCATAACCGGGATGGATGGCTTGTGCACCGGACACCACGGCGGCTTCCAGAATGGCCGCCATATTCAGATAGCTGTCAGCCACCTGCGGTCCTCCGATACAGTAACTCTCGTCCGCCATACTGACGTGCAGGGCATCCTTATCTGCCTGCGAGTAAACGGCAACCGTGGAGATGCCCATTTCACGGCAGGCACGGATGATTCTCACCGCGATCTCGCCGCGATTCGCAATCAGTATCTTTGAAAACATCAAAACCACCTCCGGGAATGCCGCCGAAGCCTGCGGCGGCTCAATGAGTGAGAAAGCGTGAAGAACCAGTGTGGAAAACAACACCACACTTCACTGACAGAAGTGCTCTTCCCCTCGGCGTATAAACCGCCTGACAGGGCCGTTCGCCACGCCGCTGTACATCCACGATGGGATCACACCTTATCTTTCGGGAGAAGGGCGAAGGAGAACTCGGCTTGAGCAGCAATTTTGCCGTTCACATAGCCCTTGCCGGTGACGAAGTAGAACATCCCCCGGCTTCTGGTGAGTTCACACTTGATCTCGAAGGTATCGCCCGGAACGACCTGATGCTTGAACTTTGCCTTATCAATGCCCGTGAAGAACGGGATACTTTTGGCGGATACTTCGGCAATAATCACCGAACTGGCCTGTGCCATCATTTCGCACAGAATCACGCCGGGCACGACCGGATGACCCGGAAAATGACCGTCCAAAAACCACTCGTCTCCGACGATATATTTCTTGCCCTCGCAGGTCATTTCGCCTGTTTTGGTGGCTTCATCTATCAGCAGCATCGAGTTGCGGTGGGGAATAACTGCTTCCAGTTCCTGTTTATTCATGGTTGGTTCCTCCTGCCGTTATTTAATGCGGAACAAGGTCTGTCCGTACTCCACGATCTGACCGTTTTCGGCACAGACGGCGGTGATCTCACCGCTCTGTTCGGCGGTGACTTCATTCATCAGCTTCATGGCTTCGATCAGGCACAGCACATCGCCCTTATGGACTTTGCTGCCGACCGTGACATACGGCTCTTTATCCGGCGAAGGTGCCGCATAAAAGACGCCGATCATCGGAGCGGTCACGGGCTTGCCCTCTTCTTCCGGAGCAGAGGCTTCGTGAATAAACGGTGCGGCAGAGGGTTTCTCCTCGGTCGGCGGTGTAACAGCCGTCACGGTGACAGGCGGTACACTCACGATCGCCGTATCGTTTTTCTGTACAAGCGTGAGCTGTTCGCCCTTTTCGTTTTTCAGGGACAGCTTGGTCGCTTTGGACGCATCAAACGCCTTCAGCAATTCTTTGATCTCGTCTACACTATACATGGCTCCCACTCCTTCATCCTTTACGGAACGCAATACAAGCGTTATGACCGCCAAAGCCGAAGGTTGTGGAAATGGCCAGTGTCAGGTCGGCGGTTTCAGCGGTGTTCGGCGTATAGTTCAGGTCACAGTCGGGATCCGGCTCCTGATAACCAATAGTCGGCGGAATCACGCCGGTACGCAGTGCCTGTATCGCAGCGATCGCCTCGACAGCACCGGTCGCTCCGAGCATATGACCTGTCATCGACTTGGTGGAGCTGATATGGGTGCGGTAGGCTTCTTCGCCCAATACCTTCTTGAAAGCTTTTGTCTCGGTAACATCATTCATCGGCGTACTGGTACCGTGGGCATTGATGTACAGGGTACTTCCGTTGCCGTCAAAAGCGGCTTCGTCCAACGCCTGCTGTACACAGCGAGCCGCACCGGCGGCTTCCGGATCGGGAGCCGTCACATGATAAGCGTCACACGTATTGCCGTAGCCGCAGATTTCGGCGTAGATTTTTGCCCCCCTGCTGACGGCGTGTTCGTACTCTTCCAGAATCAGCATACCGGCACCTTCACCGAGCACAAAACCGTTGCGGCGTTTATCGAAAGGTATCGAAGCCTGTGCAGGGTCTTCACTCATCGTGAGTGCCTTGCAGCTTGTGAACCCGCGGATTGCGAGCGGATGCAGTGCCGCTTCGGCACCACCGGCAATAACGGCATCGGCATAGCCGAATTTAATCAGGCGGAAAGCCTCACCGATCGCGTGGGTCGAAGTGGAACAGGCCGTGACAACCGGCAGACACGGTCCCTGTGCTTTATACTTGATGGCAATATTGCCGGCAGCAATATTGCTAATCATCATCGGGATGAAAAACGGCGAGATGTTCTTGTCGTTGAACATATTCTTGCACTGCTCATAGAAGGTGTCGATACCGCCCACACCCGAACCGACATATACGCCAAAGCGTTCCGGAGCGACTTTTTCTTCAATGCCGCTGTCAGCGACCGCCTGTGCAGCGGCAGCCATCGCATACTGGGTGTATAAGTCCATGCGGCGGCAGTCTCTCTTTTCGATATACTCGGTGGGGTCAAAATTTTTGACCTCTGCCACAACCTTGGCCTTGGTCAGCGAAGGGTCATAGCGTGTCACCAGTGTAATACCGCTCCTGCCGTTTTTCAGCGATTCCCACATGGTGTCAACATCGTTTCCTACGGGTGTAATGGCACCCATGCCCGTTACCACAACTCTTTTCATACGTCATCATCCTTCCCTACTGCGATCCGGCAGCAGCGTACCGTATTGTCTGTTCCTGCGGAACGGTACTGTCGGCCGCACACATCATTCATGATTCATGAAGCCGCCAAAGGCGGCGTTTTTTTATATTGCCATGCCGCCGTCTACTTTGATAACTTCACCGGTGATATAAGAGGCTTCTTCGCTAGCTAAAAATACAGCGGTATTGGCGATGTCATCCACCAGACCGGCTCTCTTGAGCGGAATCGCCGCCAGAGCCGCTTCTCTTGCCTTTTCGGGCATACCGTCTGTCATGTCGGTCTTGATAAAGCCGGGAGCGATAGCGTTCGCCGTGACGTTACGGGAACCCAGTTCTTTAGCCACAGACTTGGTGAGGGCGATCATTCCTGCCTTGGCGGAGGCATAGTTGGCCTGTCCGGCGTTGCCGTTGATGCCGACAATGGACGAGATGTTGATGATGCGGCCACGGCGTTTTTTCATGAAGTGCTGGTACAGGCACTTGGTCATGTTGAACGCACCCTTGAGGTTGACGCTGATAACGGCGTCAAAATCCGCCTCGGTCATCGCCAGAATCAGCTTGTCACGGACGATGCCCGCGTTGTTAACGAGGATATGCACCTCACCGAAATCCGCCAGCACCTCATTGACAGTCTGCTGGGCGGCTTCAAAGTCCGCTACGTTACACTCGTAAGCCTTCACCTTCACGCCCAAAGCGGAAAGTTCCTCTACGGTCTGGGCGGCATTATCGCCGTCCATATAGTGCAGAAAGGCGATATTGGCTCCCTGTCGTGCCATTTTGAGGGCGATGCCCTTACCGATTCCTCTGGATGCACCCGTGATGAGTGCGGTTTTTCCTGTCAACTCAAACATATTGCTGCCCCGATGCTCTCATTCCAGTGCATCGAGTCCCTCCTTCTTTTCAATATTGACGGCACTCACGTCACCGTTGATCTTCTTGATCAGACCGGTCAGCGTTTTGCCCACGCCGACCTCGATAAAGCGGTCGGCACCTTCTTGTATCATATTTTCGACAATGGTCTGCCAGCGAACCGGATGGTTGATCTGTTGAGCGATCAGTTCACGATAATCGCCGCTGTATGGCTGTGCCGTACAGTTTGCGTAGACCGGTATAGTCGGGTCTTGCAGCGTCACCTGCTGTAAATAGTCCCGCATCCCTGCGGCGGCTGTATCCATAAACGGCGAATGGAACGCACCGCTCACCGCCAGTTTCACGGCCTTGCCTTTGCTTTCTTTGACCTTCTCGCACAGTGCGTCGATCTCATTCTCGGCAGCCGCCACCACGGTCTGGGCGGGACTGTTATAGTTCACGGGATAGGCCTGCTGAAAAGCGGCACAAATATCTTCCGTCTGTTGAGGAGTGATCTTCATCACCGCCGCCATTGCTCCCGGATGTTCATGAGCCGCTTTATCCATAAGTTCTGCCCGGCGGCACACCAAACGGAAGGCATCCTCATACGACAGCATCCCCGCAAAAGCGATCGCTGCGATTTCTCCGAGGGAAAATCCGGCTGTGAAGTCCGGCCGGATACCCTTTTCCGCCACAGCGGCGGCGGCGGCCAAATCGGTAATGAACACACACGGCTGTGTGTTAATGGTCAGGGAAAGTTCCTCTTTCGTGCCTTCAAAGCACTGTGTCAGCGTACCGGGACGCACCCGTTCCGCCATTTCAAACACTTGGCGGGCGGCCGCAGAACATTCATACAGTTCCTTGCCCATACCCGGATATTGGGCACCCTGTCCCGAAAAAACCAGTGCGGTTTTACCCATAAGTATCTCCTCCGTTTATGATTCCGAACCGACACAAGCACCTATTCCTCACAATAAGTATACCGTGTCAGCCAATCGTATTTTGTCGCAGTGCGGTGGCGGAGTGCCTCCACTGTCGGTGCGTGACCGCACTGGACAACTCCGGCGGAGTGCCTCCGCTGTCAAC
>CACZZU010000056.1 GCA_902785765.1 uncultured Ruminococcus sp. | reverse complement strand
TGAACCGTCCCTACTGTTGTTATAACAAAAAAGCTACGCTTTTGGCAGCCTTAACCCACCGTCTAAAGCCGACGGGATTGCGGCTGCCATTTTTTCAATTCGTTGGGGTGGCTATGCACAAACCCAAGCAGAACCGCTGTCGGTTGGGACAACTGATACTGTTCCAAAGCAACAGCAGCACTGTCCAGTGTGACCTGTGAGAAAACCGCACTCTGTGCATCGGCAAACAACAAAGATACCTCCTGTACGGCTTCTACCACCAACAAGCCTTCTGCCTGCCGTCCCAACAGACAAGCCATTTGCTCCTGCCGGTTCACGGGCGTGTCCTGTCCCCACGCAAAGAAGGTATACAACGCATCGGCAGCTTCCGCTGTCAACAGAACCCGACAGGCGGCCGGACGGTTGCTGTACACCCGCAGCACAGCGGCTGCATTCGGCTGCCCGGAAAGAGCACACCTTTCCCGATATGCGTCCACCACCTCATCATACAACTGCTGTTGTGCGGAATATGCCGCATTTTGCTGTGCGTTATAAAAATCACGGATACAGAAGCGGGGCGTATGGGTATCGAAGTCCCATGTATGCAGGCTATCGCCCAAACAGTTGTCCCGTTCATAGCAGGAGCGACACCGTTCGGACAGGGTACGGTTCCGCTCACGGAAAAAAGCAAAACCGTTTTGCCACTGTTGTGCAAGGTCATGGGTACGGACGTTGCCTTGTATCAATTCGGGACGGCGTTCTACATTGGGACAGACGAAAATGTCCCCGTTGTGCAGAATACTCATCACAAGTGTGCCTGCTCCGCATTGAAAAGATTGTTCCCGCAAACGGGGTTCCCAGTGCCCAAAATAGTGCGAACAGCTTTGGCGTACCGGCAAAGCTGTATCGTGACGGTATTTTTCGCAGAACGAAAAATACCGTCTCATGCCGTCCGGCTCCAGCAGGATACGGCGGTTATCTTTGGCACGTCCGATCGGATCGGCTGTCACGACCCGCCATGAATCCAAGCCGATAGGCAGTAAAATATCCCGCAGGGTTTCCAGTTCGTCAATGTTCTTGAACCGTCCCTACTGTTGTTATAACAAAAAAGCTACGCTTTTGGCAGCCTTAACCCACCGTCTAAAGCCGACGGGATTGCGGCTGCCATTTTTTCAAGTCACGGGCAGAACGGATGATGTGTTCCTTCCGCAAGTGGTTTTCTACCAGCGTGAGCCACACCTCTTTCATTGGGGTACCGCAGACCGTACAAAATTTCACCGGAGCGGCATGGTCTTCTCCGCATTGGGGACATTTCATGGTGATGACCTCCTTCGGCTGATTGGGCGGGTACTGTCCAACAGGCACAGACACTCTTCCGACTGCCTCTATCATACCCCAAAGTCCCGCCTGATGCAAGAGACAATGCTTTGTGAGCTATGTATAAATCTTCGACCCATCCTTGGTGATATTGCTACAATCTCTGTGAAAGCCGGTGCCGTTCTTGTCAAAATCCATGTGAGACGTTATAATAGAGTCACAGACGATTGACTTTTATGAGAGGAGCACACACTATGATCGTACAGATGAACAGTATGGGGCTATATGGCATCACTCCCTATACTGTCAGCATAGAAACCGACATTACCCGCGGCGTATCCTGTTTTGATCTGGTCGGGCTGCCTGATGTCGCCGTGCGGGAGTCACGGGAGAGAGTCCGTTCCGCCATCGGTAACTGCGGCTTTGAGTTCCCCCAGCGGCGTATCATTGTAAACATGGCACCCGCCGATATTCGGAAGTCCGGCTCGCACTATGACCTGCCGATCCTTCTGTCCATTCTGATTGCCACCGGTGCGTTGGAAAAATGCCCGCCGGACACCGCCTTCATCGGGGAATTGTCTTTGGGCGGCGAAGTCCGCCCCATCGACGGCATCCTGCCAATGGCAATACAGGCCAAAGAAAACGGCATCAAGCAGTTCTTCGTTCCCGCCGACAATGCCGCCGAAGGAGCGACCGTTGAAGGTATCAGCATCCTGCCCGTTAAGCACGTGCTGGATCTGGTACGTCACCTGCGGGGACAAAAGCCGATCCTTCCCGTTCCCCACACCCTTCCCACCAAAGAAGAGTTGGTGTATCCCGTAGACATGGGTGATGTCAAAGGACAGGACTATGCCAAACGGGCGTTGGAAATTGCCGCCTGCGGCGGTCACAATCTGCTGATGATCGGCAGTCCGGGTGCCGGCAAGAGTATGTTGGCCAAACGTCTGCCGACCATTCTGCCTGACATGACCTTCGATGAAATGATCGAGACCACCAAAATCTACTCCGTAGCCGGTATGCTGGAGAAAGGGCGTTCTCTCCTGACACACCGTCCTTTTCGTTCGCCGCACCATACGGTCTCTTCAGCCGGTTTAACGGGCGGCGGTTCTAATCCCCGTCCGGGCGAAATCTCTCTCGCCCATCACGGTATCCTGTTTCTGGATGAGCTTCCGGAGTTCAACCGCAACACCATGGAGATCCTCCGGCAGCCTCTGGAGGATGGTTACGTCACCATCTCCCGTGCCAGCTCGACCCTCACCTACCCGTGCAGCATTACGCTGGTCGCAGCGATGAATCCCTGTCCCTGCGGCTATTTCGGGCATCCCACCCGCCCCTGTACCTGCAGCAAGCCAACCGTGGCGAAGTACCTGTCCAAAATTTCCGGTCCCCTGCTGGACAGATTGGATCTTCATGTGGAAGTACCGCCGGTAGATTACCATGCTCTGTCTTCTACCCAACCGGAAGAATCCTCCGAAACCATCAAACAGCGAGTCGACGCTGTCCGCCGTATCCAACAGGAACGCTTCAAGGACAGCGGTATCTCCGATAATGCCCATATCACTTCGGCTGCTATCGCCCAATTCTGTCCGATGGACGATGCCGCACAGACTACCCTGAAAAACGCCTTCGATCGGCTGGGCTTATCTGCCCGCGGTTACAGCCGTCTGCTGAAAGTCGCCCGCACGATCGCAGATATGGAACAAAGTGAGGTGATCCGCCGCAGCCATATTTTCGAGGCTATCCAGTACCGCACCCTTGACCGCAAGTATTGGAGCTGATCCAACTCTCTAAAAGAAACCGCCGGACGGGCTGTTCGGTGAGCAGAAGCGTTTGCCCACATGACAGGCGGTTTCTGCTTTGCTGTCTGTCTTTCCGTACCATGTGCCTCTGCACAATCTGCTCCCCTTCCAAAGACAAGGGACTGCCACACCTCATAGGCGTGGCAGTCCCTTGTTTATGATACGGTACGGTTCATTCGTCTCCGTAGTCCTCGAAATCAGGTTGACCGGCATCCACAAACTCGCTTTGACGCATCTTCATGCGGATACGATCTTTCTCGACCCATTCAGAGATGGCTTCCTTAAAGTCACGCGAGTGCTTGATGTTTTTAATAACAATGACCGGATTGGTCTTATCGTGGGCATGAACGGTAATGGTACCCAATCCGAACATTTTTTGGAACAAGCCTCGGCTATAGGTGATGTCCACCACACGGTAAAGCAGCACCTCGTTTTCGGTACTGCGGAGAAGTCCCTGCTCGATCACAAGCTTCTTCATATACAGACTATACTTCGTGAATGTCCACGGGATCCCCAAAAAGCCCCACCGCTTTCTTTCCCTCATGATGAGTGCGTTATCGTTCCTGTTTCCTTCCATGATAAGTACCTCCTTGAAATCGTCTTTTTTGTTGCCCGGTGCCTATGTCAACACAGTGAACACGGACAAACAGCCTTCCTCTCGGAAGACGCTGCCCATGATAGCCGAAACCCACTGGAACCGGTGCAACCGTGCCACGCCAGCACGGGCATTAGTCACCAAAACTGATGCCAATGTCTTTGGCAGCCTTGATGGTTTTGCAGTTTGGCGGCACTTCCTTCAAACGTCCTGCTACTTCGGACAACGGCACGGGAACAACCTTGCCGTTTACCATACCGGTCATAAAGCCGTACTTCTCTTTGATGATGAGTTTGGCGGCCGCCGCACCGAACATCGTGGTGATAAAACGGTCATAAGGGTCGGGGCTGCCGCCTCTCTGGAAGTGTCCCGGTACGGTAACTCTCGTCTCCTGACCGGTAGCTTCTTCGATCTCGTGGGCGATTTTGTACGAGATGGACGGATACATCAGGCTTGCCATCGCTTCTTTCCGCTGTTTCTTGGGCAATTCGGCGATTTCCTTCGAGAGGGCACCCTCTGCCACGGCAAGGATAGAAAATGTCTTGCCCGTCTTGGTGCGTGCCTTGATGCAGTCGATGACCTTGTTGATGTCATAGGGGATCTCCGGGATGAGGATGACATCGGCACCGCCGGCAATACCGGCGTGCAGCGTCAGCCAGCCCGCCTTGTGTCCCATACACTCTACGATGAATACACGGCCGTGAGAGGTCGCCGTTGTATGGATGCAGTCGATAACATTCGTAGCAATATCCACGGCACTCTGGAACCCGAAAGTCACGTCCGTGCCCCAAATGTCGTTGTCGATGGTCTTGGGCATGGTCACCACGTTCAGCCCTTCTTCTGACAGCAGGTTGGCTGTTTTGTGCGTACCGTTGCCGCCCAGAATCACCAGACAGTCCAGTTTCATTTCGGCGTAGTGTTTCTTCATCTCGGCGACCTTATCCACACTGGTCACATCGTCAATGACACGCATCAGTTTGAAGGGCTGACGGGACGTACCAAGGATTGTGCCGCCGCGGGTCAGAATACCCGCAAAATCCTCCGGATGCATCAGGCGGTAGTCTCCGTTGATGAGTCCGCGATAACCGTCAATGATGCCGTAGAGTTCGACCTTCGTGCCGTAGTACTCATACAGTCCTTTCGCCACACCTCGGATCGCCGAGTTCAAGCCCTGACAATCGCCTCCGCTGGTGAGGATACCTACTCTTTTCATGGATGATACACTCCTTTGTTCGTTGATAATATGGTAACAGGCGGGTATCTCACCGACCTGCTGCTGATGAAGTTCACGTTTCACTGCCGTCATCAGGCGGCAGCTCCGCTTTGGCGTTTTCACCTGTCAGAGGGATAAACTGCCGTTCCTCCCGCACCATGCTTTTCTTTGTCGCCAGTGCCTTGCGGGCTTCTTCATAAAATTCCTGCTGACAGTTGTGTACCTTCTTGCCCCGTCTGTCCAGCAGTTCATAGCTGGTGTCCGATTTCTGAATGCGGGTGTTGAGGACATCCTTGAGCATCCGGTTCATAATGCCGAAGGAACGCTCCGCCAGATCAGGATCTTCGATCGGGAAGACCAGCTCAACCCGCTTGTCAAGGTTCCGCTGCATCCAATCCGCCGATCCCATATAGATCTTGCGGTGACCGCCATTCTCGAAGATGAACACACGGCTATGCTCCAGCAACTGTCCCACAATGCTGCGTACCTGTATATTCTCGCTGATACCCTTGATACCCGGCACCAGACAGCAAATGCCACGCACGATCAGCGTGATCGGCACACCGGCTTGAGAGGCTTTATACAGTAACCCGATGATCTCCGGATCAACCAGAGAATTGACTTTGGCAGTAATGCCGGACGGCAGACCCGCTGCCGCATTATCTGTTTCGTTCTCGATCATCTCGGCAAAAAATGTCCGCAGACCGGTCGGGGCGACCTTCATTTTATGATAGACCGGCGGGGTAGAATAACCTGTGATGACGTTGAACAGAGAGGACGCATCCTCACCGAATTTTTCATCGCAGGTAAACATCCCAATATCCGTATAAAAACGGGCGGTAATATCGTTGTAGTTGCCGGTACCCATGTGCAGGTACCGCCGGATGCCGTCTGCTTCCCGCCGCACAACCAGCAGTATCTTACAGTGGGTCTTGAGACCCGCCAGACCGTAGATCACATGACAGCCGGCTTTCTCCAGCTTCTTTGCCCAGCCGATATTGTTTTCCTCGTCAAAGCGGGCTTTCAGTTCGACCAGTACGGTGACCTGCTTGCCGTTTTCGGCGGCTTTGATGAGTGCTGCGATAACCGGCGAATTGCCGCTGACACGGTAAAGCGTCTGCTTGATCGCCAGCACGTCTTTATCGTTGGCGGCCTGATTGATGAATTTGATAACACTGTCGAAACTCTCATAGGGATGGTGCACCATCCTATCCTTTTCCCGTATCGCTTCAAACACATCGTCATAACCAAAAAAGTCTGCCGGAGGACTCACCGGCACGATAGGCTCGAACCGCAGGGCATCCATTCCCGCCAATCCGCCGAACTTGGAGAAGAAAGTAAGATCCAGCGGCCCCGACACCTCATAGATTTCCTTATCCTGTACCTCCAGCATCTCCACCAGAAACGCCTTCAGCTTTTCGTCAGACTTTGTGATGAGTTCCAAACGAACCGGATCTCCACGCTGCCGTTTTTTGAGTGAATGTTCGATCTCGACCAACAGATCATCGGCTTCTTCGTCAATATCCAGATCGGAATCTCGTGTGATACGGAACGGACAGCAGGCTTGAATATGCCGGGACTTGAACAGCGAAGACAGATTAGCAATGATGATGTCTTCCAGCAGCACAAAGGCACGGCCGTTATCCGACTGTATCTCATAGAATCGCGGAATGATGGACGGCACCTGCACCACGGCAAACATATCCTCGCCATCCTTTGAAAGTCTGACAGCGATATTCAGACTCTTGTTCATCAGCAGCGGAAACGGTCTGGACGTATCGACCGCCAACGGTGTCAGCACCGGAAAGACCAGTTTGTCGAAATACTCATCTACCGCCTGCCGCTGTACCTTGTTCAGGTCCTTGATCTTCAGAAAACGCAGTTTCTGCTTCCTCAAAGCCGGCAGGAGTGAATGCTGCAGGCAGGAATACTGCTTCTTCGCAAACTCGTGGATCTTCGCACTCAACTTGTCGAACTGCTCAACGGGCGTCATGCCCGACTCATCCGGCACATTGGGTTTGGAGTGCATCCGATCCATCACACCCGCTACCCGTACCATAAAAAACTCGTCCAGATTGGAAGCGGTGATCGACAGAAACTTTACCCGTTCCAACACGGGGTTATCCTTTTCAAACGCCTCTTCCAACACACGGGAGTTGAAGTCCAGCCAACTCAACTCACGATTATGAAACGGAAATTCCGCCGGTGAATACAGCTTCACCGGCGTGAGTACTGCATTCCGCTGGTCGATCTTCTTGCCTTTGACGGTCTTTGGAACTTTGGTGTCCTTACCGGACTTGGCAGTTTTAGCCGCCTTCACCGATTTGCTCGTCTTGACCGGTTTGTCCGACTTTGCCGCCTTCCCTTTGCTGCCCTTGTCGTGGAGTTCCACGGACTTTTTGCTTTTTTCGTCGTCTTTCTTCTTGTCACTCAAAATATCTCCGACCTTTCATCGAAGTGATCGCAGAAAGCGGAAACCGCTCCCCATAACACTTATGTATATTATAACAAATCCTTCCGTAAAAGGCAAGATTTTCTGTCAATTTCGTTGCCAAAATCCGTACCGGCACCGTCCGTCGCTGTTTCACCCGCCCACCATCCTTTCTGTGGGCAGGAACATCCCCGCATCCCTTGATTTTCCAGACACAGACCTCATAGCATTTTTGCTACATTTTCACCGAAAATATCGTAACATTGTCTCTTGTGTTTTCTCCGGAAAGCGTACTATAATTGGGGTAGAATACAGCCGCAGGCAATTATCCAACTTATTTCACAACACAACGAAGGAGCATAACCATGACAGAACAGAACAACTCTCCTCTCTCGTTCGGTTTTTCCGGACAGGACGACTGGCACCATCCCGCATCATCCAATTCTTCTTCTCCGATCGGTTCTCGCCCCAATGACGATTCTCGCTCTGACAGCAACCGTTTGTTGGGAGCTTATCCCGCACGGGAACAAAACAGCAGTCCTATCGGCAGTACCCCCGCAACGTATTCCGCTCCCCATCATCCCTCGACAACCGGCAACAGCCTTTTGGGAGCCTATCCCGCCGATGAACACCGTACCGCTCCAGCGGACAGTCATTCTTACGGCCAAAACAGCACACCGAGTCCGGCATCCCCCGTACCATCAGTGCCCCGTGATGTGGGGCAGGAGGAAAACACCGTCATCGCCGGTATGCTGCGGCATCCTCATGCCCTGCTGATCACCTGGATAGCGGCATCCGTACTGCTGACGCTGATTCTGTCAATTTGCGGCGAACTCTGGAGCATTCCCTTGGCTTTCAGCCAACTGCTGTTCGGGATAATCGCCTACTTCAACTGCGAACACGCACTGCGTGTCAAACTACTGAAACGCTTCATGCTGGTGATTGGCGGCTTGTATGTTCTGATGATACCCTTGCGGCTGGCACTGCCGAAATACTTTGCCGCCGCTTCCGCCAAATGCGGCGACCTGATTTTCGTGTCACTGTTTCTTGTGATGGGCTTGGTGGTCGGACTGATACCGAATTTTCGTACCGCACAGAAGAAGCGTCACTGTACCGAGCGTATTTCCGCACGGTGCGTTCGGATTCTGAAACACAGTCACCACTCCTATCGCCACAGCAGTACCACTTATTGCCCTGTGTACGAATACTACTACAACAACCAGCGGTATGAGTCACACGGAAGCACCTATTCCAATGGGGCAGTACCGAAGCTGGATCACTATTACGACCTGCTGATCGACCCCAGCAACCCCTACACCTTCTATGACATTTACCGCAGTGGACGCCTGCGTATCATGTTCACCCTCTTCGGGATGTTTTTTGTCGCCTTTTCTCTGTTCGGCATCCTCTCCGTCATCATCCAATACGCCAATAACCACCTATAAAGTGCCGCCTTCGGCGGCTAACTGAAGAATGAATAATGTGTATAGAGGATAGCCCGCCCCCGAAGGGAAAGTAAAACATAGCGGATAGGAAATCTCTCTGTACACGCCATGAAAAATGTTCCACTACGGAACGGAAGTACCGTATGACGATGGCAGAGTGACACTCACCAACTAGAGGGTTCGATGTTCAAGTCGCACGGAACGACAGCGGAGGCATTCCGCACACGGAAATCAATTTTCAAAATCTGATAGCTGAAAGAGCAGTGAGCCAATAGGGGGAACACTGCTCTTTGTAAATAGTTCTTACAAAAACACAGCGGTTTTAGGAAAGGGGCATGGGGAAAACCCTTTTTCCGCTGGAAAAGGGTTTTCCCCATGTAACTGCCCGGCCAAACTTGATTTCCGTGCACTCCGCACGCACTGGGTTGACAAACAGGGGGTTTAGTGGGATAATAAGAAACTGGAAGGTTACCCCCTAAGGGAAACAATAACCAAAACGGAGGAAGAAAACTATGGAAAAGGAACTGGCAAAAGCCTATGCTCCCAGCGAATTTGAAGACCGCATCTATCGCTTCTGGGAAGAAAGCGGCTTTTTTCATGCAGAGATCGACCCTGACAAACAGCCTTACACGATCATGATGCCGCCCCCCAACATTACCGGTCAGCTTCACATGGGTCATGCCCTTGACAATACCTTGCAGGATATTTTGATCCGCTTCAAGCGGATGCAGGGTTACAGTGCCCTGTGGCTGCCCGGCACCGACCATGCTTCCATCGCAACCGAAGCTAAAATCGTAGAAGCCATGCGTCAGGAGGGACTGACGAAAGAAGACCTCGGCCGTGAAAAATTTCTGGAACGTGCCTGGGCATGGAAAAAGGAATACGGCGGTCGTATCGTTACACAGCTTCGGAAAATGGGTTCGTCTGCCGACTGGTCAAGAGAACGCTTCACCATGGACGCAGGCTGTAATAAGGCCGTCAAGCAGGTGTTCGTTAACCTGTACAACAAAGGTCTGATCTATCGCGGCGAACGCATCATCAACTGGTGTCCGCACTGTCTGACCTCTATTTCCGATGCTGAAGTCGAATACAAGGAGCAGGCCGGTCATTTCTGGCACCTGCGTTATCCGCTGTCTGATGGCAGCGGATACATCAATCTGGCCACGACACGTCCGGAAACACTGCTCGGCGATACTGCCGTAGCGGTCAATCCCAAAGACGAACGTTACCGTGAATTAGTCGGCAAGACTGTCATTCTGCCGATCGTTCATCGTGAGATACCCATTGTTGCTGATGACTATGTGGAGATGGACTTCGGTACCGGCGTTGTGAAGATCACCCCTGCCCATGACCCCAACGACTTTGAAGTCGGTCTGCGGCATCACCTGCCGGTCATCAACGTGATGACCGATGATGCCAAGATCACCTCGGACTACCCGCAATACGCCGGTATGGATCGCTACGAAGCCCGCAAAGCGATCGTAGCCGATCTGGAAGCCGAAGGAGCTTTGGTCAAGATCGAAGACTACTCCCACAATGTCGGCACCTGCTACCGCTGTGCTACGACCGTAGAGCCGAGAGTCTCCAAGCAGTGGTTCGTCAAGATGAAACCGCTGGCCGGTCCGGCGATCGAGGCCGTCAAAAAGGACGATACCCAGTTTGTACCGCCGCACTTTGAGAAGACTTACTTCCACTGGCTGGAAAACATCCGCGATTGGTGCATTTCCCGTCAGCTCTGGTGGGGACATCAGATTCCCGCCTTCTACTGTGATGACTGCGGCGAAACCGTTGTCACGAAAGAAAACACCGCCGTGTGCCCGAAATGCGGCAAACCCATGCGTCAGGATCCTGACACACTGGATACTTGGTTTTCTTCTGCTCTCTGGCCGTTCAGTACGCTGGGCTGGCCGGACAAGACACCCGAACTCGACTACTTCTACCCGACCAACGTGCTTGTCACGGGCTATGACATTATTCCCTTCTGGGTCATGCGTATGATGTTCAGCGGTCTGGAACATACCGGTCAGGTACCCTTCAACACCGTGCTCATTCACGGTCTCATTCGTGACGAACAGGGCAGAAAGATGAGTAAGTCGCTCGGCAACGGTATTGATCCGCTGAAAGTCATCGAACAATTCGGTGCAGATGCCCTGCGTCTGACCCTCGTCACCGGCAACGCTCCCGGCAGTGATATGCGTTACTCCGAGAAGAAGATCACAGCCAGCCGCAACTTTGCCAACAAGCTGTGGAATGCGGCTCTGACCACCGAGGACAAGTGGATCGTCTCTACCCTGAATCTTGTCATCAAAGAGGTCACCGACAATCTGGAGAAATACGAATTGGGTGTGGCCGTGCAGAAGCTGTACGACTTCATCTGGGACTGCCTGTGTGACTGGTATATCGAACTCACCAAGTCCCGTTTGCAGGAAGAAGGCGAGACCGCCCAAAATGCCCGTCAGGTGCTCGTCTGGGTACTGGACAAATCCCTCAAACTGCTGCACCCGTTCATGCCATTCATCACCGAAGAATTGTGGCAGGCACTCCCGCATGAGGGTGAGACGATTATGCTGCAGTCCTTCCCTGTGTATGACGAGGAGAATAACTACCCCGAAGCGGCTCGTGAAATGAATATGGTGATGGATGCGATCAAGGCCATCCGCATCCGCCGCTCCGAGATGAATGTGCCGCCTTCCCGCAAGGCACAGGTCTATATTGCTGCCAAAGAAACGGCTCCTTTCGAGAATGGGCGTCAGTTCTTCTCTCGTCTGGCCAGTGCCAGTGAGCTGCACGTAGCCGACCGCTTTGAACTGGACGGTGCCGTAACCCTCGTTACCGCCGATGCGAAGATCTACATTCCGATGGATGAACTGGTGGACAAAGATGCCGAACGCCAACGTCTGCAAAAAGAGCTGGAAGCCGCCGAAAAAGATTTGGCGTTCAACGAAAAGAAACTCGGCAACCAGAGCTTTGTGTCCAAAGCACCGGAAAAGGTGGTCAATGAAGTGAAGGCGAATGCGGCCCGCATCGCCGAGAAAATTAAAATGCTGCAGGCTGCTATGGAAGCCCTGCGTTAAGTCCGTTCAAGGGTACCCCCGAACGAACACCAGCGGGAGATGTCCCTTTGTTTTCGCAAAGAGTCATCTCCCGTTTTCTGTCACTCCCGAAAATGTGCCATCCATGAACATTCTGTCCCACGAAAATGAGTCCTCCTCTTGGCAACTGATTTTCGTGGGGCATCGTTTCCCTTCTCTTCGGGACAACACCTGTTTCCGATACTTTCCCCCCACTGTCCAACACGCAGACGACCGGAAAGTGAATTTATCGGTTGACTTATCTGTTAGAATATGATAAAATAACTTCGTTAGCACGCTGATTTTTATCGAAAAGGAGATATGGATATGTCTAAAAAGAACACAAAGGCTGAAGCCGCTGTCGTTGAGACAGTCGAGGATGTCACCATCGCCGCTGCGGAAGCAGTAGAAGAAGCTCCTGTTGAAGCACCTGCTGCCGAACCGGAAACTCCCGTTCAGGAAGCTGCCGAAACAGCAGCAGAAACACCCGCCGAAGATGCTCCTGCCGAAGAAACCGCAGAGGAAACGCCCGCCGAAGATGCTCCTGCCGAAGAAACCGCAGAGGAAACGCCCGCCGAAGAAACCCTTGAGGAGGCGGAGACACCTGTTGAAAAAGCTGACGAAGCAGTCGAAGTTGAAACCGTCACCACCGAGGAAGATCCCACGCTGTTTGCACTGGTCACCAAGATCGTCACCAAAATCAAGGACAAGTATGCACACTGGGGCAAGGACATCGAAGTAGAGGCAGCGGATGCGGACATTCAGGAGGATGCTGTCATGACAGATGACGAAGCGGATGCCGCAGCCACCGAGAACGATGACATCATTCTGGACGATGACATCATCGCTGAACTGAAAGAACAGGAGAGAAAAGATCAACTCAAGAAGAAGGCTATCATGGGTGTGGCCGGTGCTGCCGCAGCCGCTCTGACACTGACGCTGATCGTTAAAGCCATCAAAAAGAGGTAAGTCGGTTCCCACCGGGTCACCTCATTGACACACAAAAAACACGCTCAAGCGAACCAAGGCCTGAGCGTGTTTTTTTGTGTGTGGAAGACCTGCTTTACGTCATCTCCCAACGTACCCTGTGCGGATGACATGATGATGCGGACGAGGTACGCTTGATGCACAGGTCTATCCTTATCACCCGACCTGTCACTGTCTTTTTGCTGACAGGTCACGACACATCCACGAGCATATTCCGACTGACCATAACGCTGGTCTGCGTTGCATCGGTCAAATGTCAGGCACCGCTGCCCATTAACTGATTGACACGATCCTGCACAGCCTGATAATCATAACCGGCCTGTTCCAGCAGGCGTTCCCGTTCATCTCCGCTGCCCCAATCACCACGGATGACTTCCTTCGCCAAGGTATCCAGACTCTTGCGAGCCACCTTTTTGGTGAAATTGAGGGCGATCCAGCCACGCACCTGACCGTATTCTGTCAGACCCCACACATAACCGCCGCCGGAAGTCTGTCTGGTAATCAACAGGGTTTCTCCGCAGGGAACTGCTCCCAGTACCGGATAACTGGTGTCGGCACCGGAACGGATGTTCACGCCGTCCCACGCCGTCACTTTGACGTCATAGTGCACCTTTGCCGAAGATTCGATCTGATGCAGTCCCTCCTGCGGCTGTTGTGTCGTCTGTGAAGCGGTGCCCGCAGACGCAGAGGGTTCCTTAAACAGGTCGGCACGATAACAGACATCCGTATCCACATCACCGACAATGCCATCGAAGTGACCTGTCCAGCTATTCTGCCAGAGAACGATGTTCGCATATCGCTTCGGCACTTCTTCCGAAGCACCGGGCGAAGCCAGCCACAGCGGATACTTCTCCAGACGGCTGTAATCGAAGCGATAGGTCATCCAGCTATAATTGGTGTATAAAACCGGCTGGTAACCGGCCGCTTTTACTCGTTCCAAGAAAACTTCGGCACAGGCTGTCCAATCCGGAGACTTGCCGCAGCTTTGGGCATAGCGTTCCGAATCCTCTTCAATGTCCAGAGCGATCATGTGGACGTGCGGGCGGTAGCGTTCCGCCATGTGGATGGCAAAATCAGCTTCGGCTTTGGCAGTGGCTTCGTCCACAAAGTAAGCGAAGTGGTAGATGCCAAACGGCACACCATTCGCTGCACAGCCGGACGCATTCTGCTCATAGCAGTTGTCAATCTGTGACGGCATTTCTGAACCGAAGGAACTACGCAGGATGGCGAAGTCAACTTCGTGCTTTACCTTCTGCCAGTTGATCGAGCCGTTGGCATACGATACATCAATACCTTTCATGGGTTCTCCTCCTCCTTTTCGATTTCAGGCAAACAGCCTGCCGAAGTCAGCAGGGACAGAATGGCCGCCGTGACCGCTGTTGAACCGACGGTCAGCCAATCCACCGAGCCAAGGGTGGCTCCTACGCCGATCATGGCGGCGGCGGTTTGTGCCAGTGTACGCAGGGCACGGATACCCGCTGCCCTGCACCATACTTTTGTTTTTCCGCTCATTTCAGTTGTTCCTCCAAATCTTCGATGCGATGGTTCGCCACCTTGATTTTTTCCTCCTGCAGCTGGGTCTTTTCCTCCAGAAGATACATCCTCTCTATCAGATTATTATGCTTCTCGACCTTTTGTTCCAACATTTTCAGGCGGTAGTCTGTCAGCTTGCCACCTGTCAGAATACCGGCAAAAGTGCCGACCAGCGACCCGACCAATGCCAACACGGCACTGATGACCGATGGATCCATCCTCACACCTCCATCAATGTATGGCTATCCAGACTGTAGAAGACCTTGCCGTCAATCGTCAGCACCGTATTGGCTGCTACGGTCGATATATCGTACAGTTCCTTGAGTTCCAGCACACGCACTGCTTCGTTCGGTGTGACAAACACCTTACTGCGGATAAGTTCCTGATCAACGGCACTGTCGGTCTGGTACGCGTAATTCAGGCGATCCCGCTTGACGATCTGTATATCATCGGACAGACAGAATCTCTGTGCGATCGCCGGTGTGGTGACACCGACGGAAATGGCAGAAACAGCCGAACCGCACATCGTGCCTTCCCTCAATACCACGAACGACAGCGTAGGCTGTGACATATCAGCACTGTATGAACCAATGTCCAGCCGCAGTACCTTTGCATTACTGACCACACGCACCTGCCATGTGCGTGTAGCATTATTGCGATGATCCGACAGATCACTGCTGAAATAGAGCTGAAAACTGCTGATGCGTCCCTTGTTGTCCGTGCAGTAGTAGCAGTAGCCTGTCTGCGTCAAAGGATAGGCTCTCGTGAAGGTCAGCGTCAGTACTTCGTCTACTACCAACTTGAACTGTGGTTTTGACGAAAGGTCGGCAAATTGTTCCTCCAAATCCTCGGTGGGACAGGTAATACGGCTGTCTGCTGCTGTCAAAGCCCCAATAAACGAACGAATAAAGGTCAGCTCGTTGGCGAAGACAGCGATGTTTTTTCTGATGTAACTCATCATGTTCCTCCTTCTGTTTCTTGTGGAATCGTATAAGCCAGATAAACCGCTTCCGGCGGCACCTGCGTGTGAACGGTGAGGGTATTAACTGCCAACGGTGAGGCGGCGATCGCTTGCTGTGTATCATCAAAAGACAAAACCTCTCCCGCCGTCAGCGGTGCATCACACAGCAATTCCGTGCGGCTGTGAAACGCCGGTTCGTATCCGGCGGTGCTGTCGATATTTCGCAGCATCGGATAGAATGTGACGTTGTCGACCGTGACACCGTTCCATACAGCGATATACACCGATAAATACCGATAGTCCCCGCTGGTATTGTCCAGCGTCATTCCTTCA
>CACZZU010000055.1 GCA_902785765.1 uncultured Ruminococcus sp. | reverse complement strand
TCACCTCTATTCCGTAGGCGAACATTCATCAGCATGGTGTCCCACAAGTTCTCACGAACCACCACATATACGTCAAGAAAGCCACCCGAGAAACACAACCGTTTTGGCTGTCAACGACTGCAAAAAGCCCACGTACACAGCGGCGGGACGCCGCCGGCGGCGACTAAAAACCGCCCCACAGTTTTCTCACGAAGGCTGTGGGGCGGTTTTTTCTTCCGTTTATCAGGGCGTCGTCCGTTCACACTGCGGCTCACGGCTCCCTGTTTTACAATTTGGTGCGATGGTTACGCATATACTTGGGGCGGTACGGTTTCTTGTCTTTGGCAAGATCGACCGAAGGCGTATCTTCGGACGGCTCGGCAGAATCGGCTGACACATCCCCCGATGAAGAAGTGTGCGGTTCGTGTGAGACATCATCTGTCGGTAACACTTCCGTATCGGACAGGGAATTGTTTATGTTCGCTGACACGTCTTCGCCAACCGCATCCGCATCATCCAACGGAGCTTCTGTGTGAACTTCCGCACCCTCCAACGAGGTAAGGGAACCCTCGTCAGATTCGTCCGGTTCGTCACGCTCCTCCGGCACCCCTTCCGCATCAGCGGATATATCTTCGCTATCGGATACCGCATCATCCACCAATGGCACATCCTCTTCGGGCAAAGTACCGTCTGTGCCAATGGACATTTCTTCGGTATCGGGAAGTACCCCTCCATCAGACGGTGCCATCGTGTCAGATATATCCAACACAGCGGGAGCCGGCTTTTTAGGCGGTACAGGAGCCAGATCGTCGATCAACAGCCATTCGCCGTCTTCCCCGTGTTTTCTTTTGACCTTCCAGAGCAGCATATACACCACAAACAGAACAATGCTGACACCGGACACGATCAAACCGACCATCAAGCCGGGCGTGCGATAGGTAAAGCGAATCGTGGCGTTGCTGTTAGCAGGAACTCTCACGGCCATAAAGCCTACATTGACCTTCTCGATCTCGGCGGGCTGACCATTCACGGAAGCTTGCCAGCCGGGTTCATACGGGATGGAGAAGAACACCAACTCGCCGGAATCGCCGGTCTTGATCTGGGCGGTGAACTCGCTGTTCTGGAACTTCACCGAAGAGCAGGTCAGCTTCTTGCGGTCGTTGCAGTCTTCATAGTATTCCGACTGGGAATAGGCGTAGCTCTCCAGCGACTCATCGTGCTTGAGAATGTCTTTGTACTTCTTGGCCTGCTCCTCGGTCAGGACGATAGATTTAAGCATCAGCTTGCTGCGGTTGGCTTCTTCGGTCTTCTCGTATTCTTCGGTCGTAACATAGGTATCATAGGTGAAGCCGTAGGGGATGTAGTACTCGTTTTCGTAGACCTCGTAGCCGTGCTTTTCCTCGAGCAGTTTCCAGCCCGGCATCAGGTTGTACGTCTCGTTAGTGGCAAAACTCTTGCTGTCAGAAACAACATCAAACAGGTACTTGCAGGACAGGAAGCTGCGAATCGCATAGACATCCGTCTTCGGACGGGAACCAACTGATCTTTCGACACCCACCGACTTATAGAAGTCCATGACAGAACCCGGTACGATACTCTGGAAGGCCTGTATGGTGGGGATCTGCCAGTACATTCCCATGTTGTCCATTTCGTTGTAGAAGTCCGAACGGACATTCGACAGGTCTTTCAGGTCACTGAATGCTCCTTTGTTGCCCAAGGCGTTTTTGATGATGTAGTCCTTGTCATAAGTAGCATTCATCACGCCCGTGCCCAACAAGACAACAGAGTAACCGATGATAACAATACTCATGCCGACCGCCGACAAACGGACAAACAGCTTTTGGTTCCTGCGGAAGTTCAGCACGACCATCAGAACGACCAGACTGGCCATTGCGATGGCGACCCAGAGCCAATAACGGTCATCGTACTTTTCCAGACCGTAGGAAGTGGTCGTTTCGCCATTCGTGCCGGTGGAGGAAACAGGCATAAAGCCGATCAGTGCCGCTGCTATCAGCGTAATCATGAACGTCAGCTTCAGACCCGGCTTGAAGTCCGTTTTCTGCCGATCAAGAGAAATGACCGTAGCCAACACCAGCATGAGGGTGAACATATAGAACCAGCGGGCATAGTATGCGGAGTTCAGCAGTTGGAACACACTGTTGAACAGCGGAACAAACGCCATCACAAACAAGAGCGGAATCAGTACCCGCAGCCACTTGTGTGTTTTGTTTTGGTAGAACGCAAACACACCAACCATACTGTACATGGGCAGCCAGGCGGCTACCGAAGCCCACTTCGCATTGGAATCCGGTGTGAAATTAGCGTAGGCGGGCATATCGGGCGGGAAAAAGAACGAGGTGAAAATATGGATGTACCGCTGTTCGCTGGTATAGACGAGTCCACTCCAGCCGCTGAAGGTGTTGCTGACACGGGAATTTTGCAGAACCGCCAGCACGGACGGGAAGACGATGACCGCTGCCGCAAAAAAGCCCAGCAGGACTTCAATGGCAAACCGCAGGAACTCTTTGATGGACATCCGGTAACTGCCCGTCATCATCCGCACCACCCAGTAGAGGAACACAAACACCGCCTGACCGGCGAAGAAGTAGTAGTTCATAAAGACGGCCGCAAAAACGGCATAAGCGACCACGCCTTTCCGCCGTTCATAGATAAAGGCATCGACAGCCGCCAGCAGGAACGGGAACGCCACCATCGCTTCATGAAAGTGATTGAAAAACACATTGTAGATCCCGAAGCCGGAGAAGGCATAGGCGATCGCTCCCAAGACGGCATAGTGTTGGTTGCTGACATACCGCCGCAGGAAGGTATAGGCACCGAGTGCTGCCAGAGCAAACTTGAGCATGAGCAGGGGTGCCATCAAATAGGGAACCGCCTCACTAGGGAACAGCAGGGTCAGCCAGAAAAAGGGGCTGCCGAACATATAGAAGCTGTAGGAACCGATGATATTGGCACCGAGGTCGGTGGTATAACTCCAACCGATGTTGCCGTTCCGGATAGTATCATGTATCATCTGGTAGAAGGGGATCTGCTGGACATTATAGTCTCCGTAGAAGAAGAAGTAGCCTGCGTTCCAGATAATCCACGGAAGGAAAAAGGCAAAAGCCAATCCGAACGCCCACAAAAAAGTGCGTAGGTAGTAGTTAGTCTTTGCCGGACGTAAGCGGCTTGCGATGGTCATATAGGGTACCTCCTTATCGTTTGCAAGGTCGCTGTTGATAACATACTTCCCCATTGTAACACATTCTTTCCGAAAAATCTACCTCCTCTGCCCTTTTTCACAAAAAAGCCGCTCCGCCGCTTTTCCATGCACTTGCCGCAGCTCCCTTTCCCCCTCTGCTGTCCATGCGTGCGTCTCGTTCTGTCATCGTCACCTGTTGCCGTTGTTCTTCAGGCAGTCCTGCTTCCGGTCAGCACTGGTTCGCTTCACCTGTTCATGACACTTTTCCCTTGCTTTCAGACGTGTTTTCCCTATGGCAGGAGAGACTGCGGTCTTGTGATGGAGCGAAAAATATGGTAAAGTGGTAGGGACCCCACACGATATAACACCAAAAAGAAAGACACATCATCATGGAGGTAACACTATGAGCAGCTATCACTTTTTCGCCATCATGTCCCGTATGAAGTACATCGACCGCTGGTCGCTGATGAACAACACCCGCAAGGAAAACATCAGCGAACACAGCCTGACCGTTGCCATGCTGGCACACGCCCTGACGGTCATCAGCAACAAGCGGCTCGGACATCACTACAATGCCGAACACGCTGCTTCGATAGCCCTGTTCCATGACTGCACCGAAATCATCACCGGCGACCTGCCAACACCCATCAAGTATGCCAGCAAAACGCTCCGCAACGCCTACAAGGACATCGAGCAAGAAGCCGCCCAACACTTGTTGAGTACCTTGCCCGAAGATATGCGGGAGGAATATGCTCAACTGCTGCTGCCAAAAGAGACCGACCCGCATCTTCTGCGGTTAGTCAAGGCGGCTGACCGCTTGTCTGCCCTCATCAAGTGTATTGAAGAAGAGCAAATGGGCAACCGTGAGTTCATGCGAGCCAAGACAGAGATCCTCACCTCTCTGCGGGAGATGGAATTGATGGAGGTCAACATCTTTTTACAGGAGTTTCTGCCCTCTTATGCCCTGTCTCTGGACGAACAGAACTTCACCCTGTGACACCCACTGCGGTACACGGCACCAATTGATGCCGCCGGAAGCCAAACCTCCTGCCCCCACAAACCCCGCCTGACACCGTGCGGTCAGCCGCCCGACACAAACGTGCCGGACCGTTTTCTTCCCAAAAGACACAGCAGACAGGTCTGACCCACTGCATCGGTCACCGACAAAACCTGCCCGACTGAACCCAAACTGCCACCGAAGGACAGCGGACGGAACATCCCGTCCGCCGTTTCTATGATATAGACAATAAATTGTCCGCCTATGGCGAAAAAATATCGAACCCGCTGTTTTTGAAAAAAACATTTGCTAAACGCCCTTCTTTAGGCTATAATAGGAAGGTCGGAAATAGATCGACCGTCATTTCACCTCAACACAAACCAACCAAGGAGGTAGGTCTATGTCTTATGAACGCAATCGTTCCTCCGAAAAGCATAAAAAATCCGGTGGGGATGTGGTATTCTACCAACACAACAGGAAGTCTCCGAATCCTCCCACACCGTCTCGTCCGTCCGGCAGCCGTAAGCTGTCCAAAAAGCGAAAGCTCCTGAACACGCTCGCTGTTGCCGTGGGGGTACTGCTGATTCTCGGCGGTACAGCCTGCCTTGTGGCATACACCTATTTTCATCGCATCAACTACCAAGAAATCGACGTGGACGAGTCACAAACCAGCCACACCAGCGGTGCGGATACCTCCGGTTCGGAGGATGTGCAAACTTACAGCGGTCAGCTGCTTAACGACCCGATGGTTTTGAACGTCCTGCTGTTTGGTGAAGATACCCGCAGCGGCATGGAAACCGGCAACTCGGACACGATGGTACTGCTCTCCGTCGACACCCGTCACCAGAAGATAAAGATGCTCTCCTTCATGCGGGATACCTATGTGGAGATTCCCGGTCACGGCGAGAACCGTATCAATGCCGCCTATACGCTCGGCGGAGCAGCCCTCACGGTCAGCACGATCCAGAAGAACTACGGCATCAAGATCGACCGCTATGCGGTGGTAGATTTCAGCAGCTTCCGCAAGATCATTGATGTGATCGGTGGTCTGGACGTGGAACTGACGGCTGAAGAAGTCGATTATATCAACTGGCAGTACTGGATCAACCGTCAGACGGAGTATAAGGAAGCCGAAGGCGAGTACAAAGAGTACATCCGCTCCCAGCTGAAATACAACTGGTTCTATCTGCCGGAAGAAGAGAAGCCCATCAACAAAAACACCCTCACCTTCAAGAATAACGGTGAGGACGAACCCACCGCCATCGTTCACCTGAACGGCAGCCAGACGCTTTGGCACGCCCGTAACCGGGGCGAGGACGGTATTTGCAGCGGCGATGACTTCACCCGCACCAAACGTCAGCGGGAGGTCATCAGCCTGATCCTGAACAGCCTCAAGAAAAGCGATGTCGGCACACTGCTGTCCATCATCTACGAGATCGGTCCCCTGATCACGACCAACGTCAAGACTTCGGAAATCACCGATCTGGCGGGGGAACTCCCCACCTACTTGAAGTACCCGATCATTTCAGAAGCGGCTCCTGCCGTGAACACCATCGGTTCGACCTTCTATTTCTCCGACTACGCTCACCCCGTGTATATCAACGGTGTGTTTTCCTCGGTTATCCTGATTGCCGACTGGAACGACTTCCGTCAGCAGGTGGCGGAGTTCATCTACGAAGAACAGGTACGCCGTTCTTCTTCCTCCAGCGAATAACGCTTTCTCCGCTGTCTCTTACGATGACAAGCCCTGCTTGTCATCGTTTTTGTTCCCTCAAAAGGGTAACATCTGTTTTCGGCAGGACTACCCCCGACGAAAGCAGAAGGTATCCCGTATGGAAAGGTGCCGGTCACCTGTCATATCCCACAGCGGTGCGTGTCTTCCGACAGCAGTGCGTGTCTTCCGACAGCGGTGCGTGTCTTCCGACAATAATTTTCCTGCCGCAGGACACCATTTTCCCCGCAGCCCACAAAAAATGTCCGCAGGACATTTCCTTGTCCTGCGGACCTGTTATTCCTCTTCGGGCAGTTTAGGAGCAAACGGCACGGTATCGAACACTTCTATCACACGGTCACGCATCCAAAGCATTGGCGTGACCCGCACCGCAAAGCCATAACCGTTGTCCATCCGCCAACGGTAACTCTCCGCCTGCGGCAGACCGAACATTGCCAGGATGGTCATAATCACCCCGCCGTGTGTGATAACCGCCGCCGTGTTCACGTTCTCGGCAGACAGCGTTTCCACCAGCCGTTCAAAGCCACGGCAGACTCTGGCGGCAAATTCCTTGCCGCTTTCGCCGCCGGGCGGAGGGGTCTTGTCCGAGTTCTTGAGCCAATCGGCAAATGCCGGTTCACCGGCCAACTCGACGGCGGTCTTGCCTTCCCACGCTCCGAAGTCACATTCACTCAAAGCCGGTAAGGTCTTCACCTCCCGTTCGGGATAGATCACGGCACAAGACTCCGTACAGCGTTGCAAAGGACTGGAATAGATGCGTTCGGCGTAAGGATAGCCGAATTGTTCGCTGATCTGGCGAAGACCATCCCTTCCCTTGTCGGAAAGGTGCACATCGGTACGGCCAATATAGCGGCCACGATTGGTTTCTTCTACGGCACCGTGACGAATCAGATAAATGATGTAAGACTGCATGGGCTGTCATTCCTTTCTGCTATCGCAAAGTCGGGGGCGGCTGACGCCACCCGTTTCCATCGGAAAATATTCACGAAAAAAAACAGCGTTTTGGGCACAAAAACCGCAAAAAGAACTTTACAAATTGTTGTAGATGGTATATAATTTACATATTGTTTATTCTACCGTTCTGTACCCTTTCGCCCTGCGAAAGGGCAACCGTTATCACTATAAGCTATTTGCACGAGATTGTCAAGAGGAGGAGGTGTCTTATGAACAACGATTTCCCACGCATCGTTACCCTGCTGCGAAAAGAACGTGGCTTGAGCCAAAAACAGGCCGCCTTGGAACTAGGCGTCTCGCAGGCTCTGCTCTCTCACTATGAGAAGGGTATCCGTGAATGCGGACTGGATTTCGTCATCAAGATCGCCGACTACTATCAAGTCTCCTGTGACTATCTGCTGGGACGCAGTCTTGACCGCAGCGGCTATACACCCTCTGTCACCGATACAACCGCAGCGGCTTCCTCTGCCGATCATCCGAAAGCAAAGAGTGAGGTTCGTCAGACGACCGCCCTGACCGCCATGAACAAAAAGCTCATCCTCAATTCGCTCCAGATTATCTTCGATATTCTGGAAGAGATCGACAGCAAAGGACTGACTTCAGAAGTGTCCTCTTACCTGATGATCTCCATCTACAAGATGCTGCGGTCGCTCTACTCGCTCAACCAGAAAAATCCACAGGCCATGTTCTCGGTCGTACCGGAATATTATGCCGGCATTTCTTCCGCTCTTCAAAATATCGTGGAAGCCAGTATCCACGGGCTGTCGGTCGGCAAGGCACCGTCCGGCGTACATAATCTCGAAGGTGGTACCGCTCCCTATCTTTCACCGGAAGTCATCTCCAAAAACCATCCGGAAGCGGCTCCTTCCCTTTACAATCTGATTCGGGATACCGAAGATAAAATGAAGCGTCTGCTCTGAACCGCCGACCGTCCTTTACCAAAGGGCAGTCGGTTTTTTCATGGGGCAGCGGCAGGATGCTCTGATTCTTTTGCTTCACAAACAACAAAACCTCCATGGCGGTTCGTCTTTACGAACCTGCATGGAGGTTTTTGGCATCTGGTATCTATGGAGCGGAAACCGTGACCAAGCACATCGGCACCCTCTTCGGTCATTCCCGCTGTCAGGTGAGAACTTACGGTTCAGGACCTGTGCTGATCTGGATAACGACCGTTGAGCCGTAACGCTCTTTATCGCCGGCACTGTGGCTGGTATAGCCGATGACCTTACCGGCTTCTACAGTGTCACTGGAAATATACACGCCGGACGCCACAAAGCCTTGGGCATTCAAAGCACGAACCGCCGTTTCAATGGATTGTCCGGCAATCACGGGCAGTTCCCTCTCGGCAGAACCCATACTGACGGTCACAACGATCGTTACACCCTTGTTGGCGGTAATGCCCGCTTCGGGACTCTGGAACTTGATGACACCTTCCTCGAACTTGTCGCTGATTTCGTCCTCGGTCTTGATGAGGATGAAATCGTTGCTGGTGCCCAGTTTAGCGATCAGGTCGTTATACCGCTGACCGACCAGATTCGGGATGGTGACCATATCGGGGTTGTCGGGATCGACAACAGGATCTTCTTCTGTTTCTTCCTGTTTGCCGCTGATAAAGCTGTTGAAGGAGTCGGGGTTGTTGATGACCCAGTAGATACCGGCTCCCAACAAGATCAGCAGACAGGCCAGAACGGTCAAAAGTCCCCAGACAAAACCGGGTACACCGTCCTTCTTACGGGGGGTATAATTGGCGGCCACCTCGCTTTGGATCGCATTCCGATTGGCTTCGTTCTGGATCGCCTTCACGGTCGGTGCCGAAGAAAGCTGTGTACGCATATCCTCGAAGGTAGCAATACGGCTCAATTTTTGTACCTGCAGACCATCGGCCAAGGCAGACACCACATGAGGCGGCAGCCGCTTGAAAACAGCGGTCGGGATGGACAATTTACCGTCCGGTTTCCGCACGTTGCTGTTTTCCGGCAAACGTCCGGTCAGGGCATAGAACAGGGTCGCCGTGAAACCGTACACATCGGTAGCCTCGTCCAGCACACCGATCTCTTTGTACTGTTCGGGGGCAGCACAGCCGTCCATCAGTTCCGGTTCAAAGAACCCGCCCGTCTGACGCAGGTCTTTCAGGGCAAACCCCGTCAGACGCAGCTTGCCCGAAGAGGTCACCACCAAATTGTCCGGCGAGATCGCATAGTGACCGATACCGGCGGCGTGAAGAGCCGACAACGCCGTGATAAGCGGCATAAACAGCGGCCGTGCGGTGTTCCAGTCGATACTGCCGCTGCGGCGGTCGATATACTCTGTGAAGGGAATGGAGTCGTAGGACTCCGACACGGTATAGGATACACCGTTCTCGGTGAAGATGTCAAAGATCGGTTCGATGGCTGACAATTCCCGCAAGCGGGCTACACTGCGGTAGTAGTTGAGGAAGTCATCGTTAAGCTGCTGGTACTGGTTCTCATAACCGCTGCGGATAACGACCTTCTTCTTGCCGTTGGCACGACCACAGATACCGGCGGGCATGAACTCACTGATAATGACTTTCGTTCCCATCGTCTTACTATAACCGATATATTTACCGCCTTCGGCGTTGTTGCTGATTTTCTGACCGACAAGGTAGTTGCCGTCCTGCAGCTCGGCACCGAGCGGCATAAACGGTGCGTTCTGCACCGTATCACGGTTAAATCCGCAGATCGGGCATATCTTTTCTCCGTTGTTCTTTTGCATACAGCCAAGACATAGCTGTGCCATAGCATCACTCCGCCATTCTCCGTACAAATTTCTTCCTTCAGGACGAAGGTGTACGGGCACTTCGCCTGATACGTCCTTACGATTATAGCACAAACCCTGTGGGAAATGCAAGTTTTTACGGGTTTTTCTTGTCATCCGTTACAAATTTGTAAGAAAAGGGCGGATACCCCGCCCAACAACGCCCCCCTTCTCTTGAACACACAGCCACTGACCCTCCCGCTTATCCCGCAGCGGGGCGGTGAATACCGCTCTGTGGCTGTCATACTTCACTTCTGTTCCGTCCCCTTCCTCCCCTCCACTCCCCAGGGAAATCAATTTTCAAAATCTGATGGTCACAAGCATTCCGATTCATTTGTTTTTTGAAAGCAAACTTCACGCAAATTCAGCGGTTTTAGGAAA
>CACZZU010000054.1 GCA_902785765.1 uncultured Ruminococcus sp. | reverse complement strand
AGAAGCACGACCTGTCCGCCATCGTCGGAGGCATGAACGTGGCCTCCGGAACCGACCTCCCCCTGGTCAGCCCCGTGGACAGCACCATAATCTTCGGAACCCTGCAGGAACCCGAGAAGGGCACTGCCACCTATGCGGCGGAGACCGCGGCCAAGGCCTTCGAGACCTGGTCCAAGACCTCCCAGGAGGAGCGCTCCAGGATCCTCAGGTTCGTGGTCAACGCCATGGGAACCCGCAGATACGACCTCGCGGCGGAGATCGTCCTCAGCACCGGTTTCACCCGCAGGGAGGCCATGCTGGAGGTCGACCGTTTCGTCGAGATCCTCCGCCAGGCCGCCGACGATGCCGCCAGCATCAAGGGCAAGCCCAAGGGGGTCTGGGGCATCATCGCCCTCACCACGATGAACACCAGCTTTGAAGCCGAAGGGGGAGACAGTGAGTGGCTGCGAACGTATCGCTCTGGTATTTATGGGGATGACCATAAGGTCATCGTTACCAGAAATCCATACGCCGATACGCCGTATCAAACTATCCAAACAGGCGACCGCGTTACGATAGGGAAAACGGAGTATACGGCAGTTGAAGTCAAGAACAGATCAAGTATGCCGCCGAATGCACAAACCTCCCTTTCTCTTATGGCTAATGCCATAGATGACAGCTTCAAGGTGGATAGCTTTCAGATGTTGCTTACGGATACGGCAGGAGCGGAAGAGATAGCAAGAATCCAGCAAAAAATTGCCGAAGTTTTTGGTGATGAAATGCCGGAGGTGACCCCTCCCCAACCAAAACCCCTGATGGAAAAGCAGTTCAACAACATGATCTATGTTTTGTCCTTCATGATAATCGTTGTCGTGATCCTGAATGTTTCGAGACTCTATACGTTTATCATGTCTACCAGAAAAAAATCGCTGGCGGTTTTTTCAATATGTGGAGCGAGTAGACGTACCATTTTTGCGATATACATCGCTGAAATTCTGCTCATGCTGTTAATTTCGTTTGTTTTGGGCGTGCTGCTTTTCCGTTTCGCTTTGATGGATACGATTGCAGTGATATACCCGTCCTTCACCAGATTTTTCACCCCGCCGGTTTATCTGATGATCTTTGGTATATATATCGTGGTCGGGCTGGTGATTATGACAGCGAATATCATACCTGTTGTCAGAAAATCGGTGACCGAGTTGAAAAAGGGGTGATAGAATGCGATATTTCAAGTTGGCCTATGACATTCTTGTTGATAGGTTTGTGTTCAACCTGTTGATCATTCTTGAAATTGCCGCCATGCTCATCCTGACCAACACCGTTGTTGCGACCTATAACAGTAAGAAAATGCTCTACGAGCCTTATCGGGAACTCCTTTCGCACAATGGAGTGGTCTTTCTCCAGTCGGGTCTTGTAGAGGGATACTACGATGACCGGAAAGAAATTCAGGAAATCTATGAGCAGTATGGGGTACTCTACTATCCTGCTATCGTAGAAATGTTCCGAAAGAATCTGCGGGGCGATGTAGAGATTACTTATACCTTGAATCGAACCTTGTCCTCGAACGAAGGGGGACCGATGTCGCAATTGAAGGATTATAACACCGATGGAGTCAACCTGTTCTATGTTGACCATAATGTGTTTGAAAAGTTGAGAATGCCGCTGGCGGCAGGACGGTGGGCTTCTTCTGAAAAAAATGAAAACGGCGAGGTTGAGATCGTGATATCGGGCGGAACGGACGCTGCCTTGGATCGAGTGTATTCCATGCCGTTCGGAAAGGTAAAGGTGGTCGGTATCCTGACCGACAACACCTATGTGCCTCCGGGAGAATATCCCCAAAACGTTGAGGACAAGTTGAGCATTTTTGATTACTATAAGCCGTTTGACTGCCATATCAGTACGCGGGCACCGTTTGCCCTGGCGGATCAGAACTTGTTTGAGGGCATGGATGGTGTCAGCTGGGATTCGGCTTGGTTCATTTCCTACGAAGACGGATTGAGCGAAGAAGATATGGCTTACAATACCAACTATCTGAAACAGTTCGGACAAGTCAGGGATCAGTATGGAGAGGAAACCTTTACGACCCTTGCGGCACAAAGTGAAGCCTATCTGAACGACATCTATATGCGGATGTTGCCGATCCTTATTGCCGCCGCCGTTGTGATATTGGCGGGACTTGTCGGTTCAATTGCTGTCTCTACGTTAAAGCAGATCAAAAACTTCGCCATTTTCTTCCTGTGCGGTTGCCGCTGGAAAGATTGTGTGCGGATCATTATGGCGTATCTTACGATGTTATTCGCCGCCGCTGCTGTCCTGACCGTTCTTTGTATTGCCGTCATGAAGATCATCAATATGGACTACCTGATAGGTTCTGTGTATGATCTCAATAACCTTATCGTCAGTGTAGCGGAAATTGCGGTGATGTATCTGCTGGCTTTTATTCTTCCGCATCACATCATCAAAACAACGTCCCCGGTTGAAACGATAAAGGAGAATGGAACATGATCGAGATTAAAAATCTCACGAAGACTTATAACTACAAAAAAGCCAACGCTTTTGTGGCTCTCAAGGATGTATCCTTGAAAGTAGAAGATGGTGAGATGGTGGCAATCATTGGTCGTTCTGGTGCGGGCAAGTCCACCCTTCTGCACATCATCGGCTGTATTGATACTTTCGAGAGCGGTACCTACCAGATTGATGGTACCAACGTACACGAACTGTCCGACCGCCGTTTGGCGAAGCTCCGAAACGAAAAAGTCGGCATCGTCATGCAGGATTTCTCACTGGTCGAGGAATATACTGTGTTGGAGAATGTGCGGATACCGCTGTATTTTAGTGACAAAAGATCCGGTTCCTCCAAAGGAAAAGCTCTCACCGCTCTCAAACGTGTTGGCATGGAGGAGCTAGCCAACAAGCCTGTCAATAAACTGTCCGGAGGACAAAAACAGCGTGTGGCGATCGCCCGTGCGATTGTCAACGATCCAGCGTTCATATTGGCGGACGAACCAACAGGTGCCTTGGATACAAAGACATCCGCCGAGATTCTTTCGTTGTTCAAAGACCTCAACGCCGATGGCAAGACCGTGATCCTTATCACTCACGACATGACCGTAGCTGCCGCTTGCCCTCGGCAAGTGGAGATTTCGGACGGAAAGATTGTGTGAACAAGTGGACTGATACAGTTGAACCAAAAAGCCGTTCCTTACAGTGGAACGGCTTTTACGTTTTCTTATATTCGGCAATATCATCAAGGGTGCAGTCAAGTATTTCGCATAAGCGATTGAGAGTAAATGTACTCACATCGGCATTCTTTCGCAGTCGGTCGAGTTGACCGTTGCTGACATGATATTCCTTTATAACAGTCCGTAAACGGGCTATGTTATGACATTGGGGTGCCTAACACAAACGCTGCCCAAACCGATGGCTGTCAGTTTGGGTGGCGTTTATGCTGTCCGGCGGACTATTCCTCGCAGATAATCAACTCTTGAGCATAGGGCAAGGTACGGATGAAGTCACAGAAGACGTGCCACTCGTCCAGCTTGTGGTTCTTGCGGGCATGGTAGATGTTGATGAGTGTCTCATAATTCATGGTGCAGGTACGCATCTGGTTGTAGCTGGACGGCAGAAGCTGGATAATGTCATACCAGTACTGCTTGTCCTTCGTGTCAAGGAATTGCTGACGCAGTTCTTCCAGCTTGTCGATGATGGTCTGCATGACAGCGAGGGTGCCTTTGTCCATCTTGTCACAACTGAATTGGGGCAGGTCAAAGGGGGCGGAGGTGATCTTGTGCATAGTACTGGTGGAGTTGGCTACGGTGCTGACCTTGTAAGTATCGTACTCTTTCCACCAATATAAGGGGGCGTTGATGTCCACGGTGACAAAAACCTGCCGCAGAAACTTGCGGTGGTCACTGCCCGCCTTGCGTAAGCGGATGGCCAGCGACAAGTCGTTTTCACCGAGCACAAACTGTCCTTGCTCATTAAAATAGCTGTCGGAACGTGCCCAACTGTTCATGGGATTGCGGGCTCCCCGCATAGCGTTGTGCAGGTTCAGCACTTCGGCATGGTTAACGGTAAGCATGGTATTTCACTCTCCTGTTTCTTGTTTCTTCTTCTGGAAATGGTAGCACATACGGGTGATAGCGGTATCCGGCATGAGCCGCTTGAGGAACCGCAGCGTCTTGATTTTGAGGGACGGCACAATAACGGGCTTTCCCTTTATCACACCGTGCAGGGCTTGATGAGCGGCTCGCTCACTGCTGATGGGAGCGGCCGAAAAGCGGACGTGAGCCACTTCATTGAACTCGGTAGCCACAGGTCCCGGACAGAAGGCACTGATCTTGACGCGGCTGTTCTGCTGCTTCAATTCTTCACGGACAGCTCCCGTCAGGCTGACGACATAGTTTTTGGTTGCGTAGTAAGTTGCCATCAGCGGACCGGAGAAAAAGCCGGCGATAGAGGCAACATTCAGGATGTAGCCGTAGTCTCTGGCGACAAAGTCCTTTAGGAACAGCTTTGTCAGCACATGAACGGCTACGACATTTGTCTCGATCATATTCACTTCGGTGTCGAGGTCTGTCTCGTCAAAGAACCCGCACAGCCCGAAGCCGGCACAATTCACCAGCAGGTCGATTTTTTGCGGTTGGATGACCTCGTGCAGTTTTTTGCACTCTTCCAGACGGGACACGTCACAGCGAACACACTGGATGCGGTCACCGAACTCTTCTTTCAGTTCATGGAGCCGTTCGGTTCTGCGGGCTACTGCGATGACATCCCAGCCATCGGCAGCCAATTCTCGTGCCATGTCCCGACCAATACCGGAACTGGCACCCGTAATCAACGCTTTCATCACAACATTCCTCCGTTCGTTGTTATCTTTTTTGGGAAACCCTTTGTGACAACAAGGGCTTCTGTTCTTTCTGCCACATAAGGGTCTTTCTTTCGGTCAGCCATACCATTGTGGTGGTATCGTGCGGCACTTCACAAAGCACCACTTCTATTGTACCCCGTGGCTTTCGTTTGAATCCACAAGGAAAGCGGTGTCCCTGTTACTTTTCTGGCCGGTAAGCCGCTCACTGTATGAGCGGGACGAAAACACAACAAGACCGTTGTTCAGCGATTTTGTTGTGTTATATCTGTGTCACAGTTGGTAAACGCGGCAGGCGTTTTCTTTGGTGACGGACAATACCTCTTCGAGGGAGGTGCCCTTAATGTCAGCGATACGTTCGGCGGTCAGACGAATTAGACTGGAGTCGTTTCGTTTGCCTCTGTGCGGCACGGGAGCGAGATAAGGGCAGTCCGTTTCCAGCACCAGAGAGGTGAGAGGGATGGTTTGCACGACCTCTACGGCTTTGCGGGCGTTCTTAAAGGTGACGACCCCGCCCATGCCAATATACATTCCCAGTCGAACGATCTCTTCGGCCATCTCTTTACTGCCCGAAAAGCAGTGCACGATACCTTTTGGACGGTAAGTGCGGATAAAGTCCAGTACATCACCGTGGGCTTCTCGATCGTGGATTACGACAGGCAGTGATAGTTCTTTCGAGAGCGTCAGTTGAGCGGCGAAAATAGCCTGTTGGAGTGGCTTGGGTACATCATAATAGTAGTCGAGACCGATCTCGCCCACGGCAACGACTTTTTTGTCGTTGTATAACTCCTGCAGGAGAGTTAAGTCGTGCGGACTGTTATCGTCCAGACATTCAGGGTGCAGACCAACTGCCGCATACATTTTGTCATAGCGGTGTGCCAGCGTAACGCTGAAACGAGACGTGTCAACGGTTGTGCCTTGGTTCACGATACCACAGACCTCTCCGTCTAATAGCTTTGACAGCAAAGCGTCTCTGTCTTCGTCAAAGGCGGCGTCGTCATAGTGTGCGTGTGTATCAAAAATATCTCCCATGGGGTATGTCTCCTTTTGTGGTTTCGGTGTAACGGTGCACGGCTCCCTTGGGGAGTCAACATTTTCTTACGGGCATAACTGTTTTTCTCTGTGTGATGACAATGGGGGCGAGGAATAGACCAGCATGATGTTCCGCAGTGGTTTTACTCTCCTATTATAGAGGATTCACACGGCGTGTGCAAGGGATAGGAAAATAGGTGACGAATTACCACTGACCGAAGGACGAGAAGATGCCATATTCGACAAAGATATACTATGTGTAGTTAGTATACGGAATATACGGATAGTAAATAACGGGGAAGACGTACCTTTTGTATAGTTATCGAAAAATATACATTCTGTATATTTTTCGATAATTTTCACGATAAATTAACTAAGAATCGACAAGGATTCTGCAAAATATCCTTTTATCTTGTGGGGGAATGTGGTATAATACAATAGATACAGTGTTGATAGAAGCCAGCAGGCACCGCCGAGAGATGTGCGGCTGACATAGCGGCGGCGTTCAGGAACCGCCGGAAAAGGAACCAAGAAGAATGGAGATGTTTTGATGGGAGATTTTATCCGAAGAGAGATCTGTGAGGGAGTTGCCTTCAACAGTATTGCCGATGACCGATTCAAGATCGGTCGATTGAGTGTGACGTTGGTGGTGCCGCTGAACCGCCAGACAGCGGCGGCAAATGCCCTGCTGTCAAGCGTGCTGACACGTTCCTGCCAAGCGTACCCCGATATGACGGCACTCAATAAGAGACTCAACGAGCTGTATGGAGCGGCACTGTATGCCGTTGTCCGCAAGATCGGAGAGTTTCAGATCATTACCCTGACAGCCTCTGGTTTGGAAGATCGGTTTGCCTTGCACGGAGAGTCTGTTTCTTCGGAGCTGGCCGACCTGCTGTGTAACATTCTGTTTGAACCGAACCTGACGGCTGGTCATTTTGTGCCCGAAGATGTTGAGCAGGAAAGACGGCAGTTATTGGAGGATATTGATGCGGAATATAACGATAAGCGTTTCTACGCTATCAACCGCTGTATTGAGATTATGTGTCGTGATGAGCTGTTTTCCATTAGCCGCTATGGTGGCCGTGAAGAAGTTGCCGCTCTCACGCAAGAGCAGTTAGTAGCAGCTTGGAAGGAACTGCTGGACAAGGCGAAAGTGGAGATCTATATGCAGGGCAGAGCCGATCCATCTAAGGCATTGGAACGCTTTACGGCATTTTTCGGCAGCAGACCTCGCCGTCTGATTGGCAGTACCAAGCATATCAGCGAGGTCAAAGAGGTCAGGCACATTGTCGAGACGGACGAGATCACGCAGTCCAAGCTGGTGTTGGGCTACCGTTTTGCTTATCCTGTCACGAACCGTCAGCGTGTGACAGCGATGCTGCTGTCTGCTGTATTGGGCGGAACACCGACTTCCAAATTATTTGCCAATGTGCGGGAAAAGCAGAGCTTGTGCTACTACTGTGCGTGTGCAAATGACAATGAAAAAGCACTGCTGATAGTCGACAGCGGTGTGGAAGTCTCGAACATTCAGAAAACAGAGGAGGCTATCCTCGAACAGGTCGAGCTGCTCCAAGACGGTAAGATTACCGAAGAGGAGCTGGTATCCGCCAAGCTGGCCGTAAAGAACGCCTATCTTTCGGCGATGGATAACCTGCCGTCCATTCAGGCGTTTTATCTGCAAAGTATCCTGCGGAGCGAACGCCTGTCGCCGGACGAAGCCGCTGAACTGGCAGAAACGATCACCAAAGAGGAAATTGTGGACATGGCCGCAAGCCTGCGGCTGGATACGGTCTTCTCTCTGGTGGGAAATGAATAAAGCGAGGTGCAGCAAGCATGATGAATATGACGACCCTCAAGGACGAACGCTTCGATACGTCCTACTACTATCTACAGCACGCATCGGGCTTGAAGATCTATGTGTACCCGTTCAAGGGTTTTCGCTCAACGTATGCGATCATCGGCACGAAGTTTGGTTCGCTGAATGCTTCCTTTAAGCACAACGGTGAAACCGTGACCGTGCCGGACGGCACGGCACATTATCTGGAGCATAAGTTATTTGAAAGTGAAGAAGGCGATGCTTTCGCACAATATGCCAAAACAGGTGCTTCAGCGAACGCCTATACTTCGTTCGACCAGACGTGTTACCTGTTTTCCTGCACGGAGCGGTTCGGTGAATCGCTGCGTATCCTGCTTGACTTGATACAGTCGCCCTATTTCACGCCGGAGACCGTAGCGAAGGAACAGGGCATCATTGGTCAGGAGATTAAGATGTATGATGACAGTCCCGATTGGCGGGTGACAATGAACCTCCAACAGGCGATGTACCATAACCATCCCGTTAACAAGGATATTGCCGGTACGGTCGAGACGATTGCGGAGATCACGCCGGAGATCCTCTACGAATGTTACCACAGCTACTACAACCTGCATAATATGGTGTTGGCGGTGGCAGGAAATGTTGATCCCGAAGAGGTAGTCGCTATTGCAGACGAGAAGCTGAAACCGAACGAAGAGGTGTGCACCGAAAGTCTCTTTCCCGAAGAGCCGTACCATGTGAAGCAGAGCTATATTGAGCAGACTTTGCCTGTTTCCATTCCCATGTTTTCGCTGGGCTTCAAAGAAGCAGTCGGTGACGGCGGTGAACCCAGCACGAAGGATCTGCTGTGTACGGCTATTCTGCTGGAAGCCTTTGCCGGTGGGGCCTCTCCCCTTTATCGTGACCTGCTTGACCGTCAATTGGTCAACTCGACCTTTGGATCGGAGTATCGTCACGGATTGGGTTATCGGTTCATCGTATTCGAGGGAGAGAGTACCGCACCAGAAGAAGTTGCCGCCGTTTTGAAAGAAGCGGTGCGGACGCTGCATCAAACGGGTGTATCTGCCGAAGCGGTGGAAAATGCGAAGCATTGTTTGTACGGCACCATGGCACGCAGTCGTGATCTGCCCTCTTCTGTGGCCAGAAGTCTGATTACGGGTGCTTTTCTGGACAGGGATCCCTTTGAGTCGGCTGTCCTGCTGGATACGATCACGGTGGAAGATGTCAACGAACGTCTGAAACAGCAGCTTGATGCCGATAACTGCACCTTGTCTGTCATCAAGGGTCTTGAAGGGATCGCAGAATCCTGACGCGGAGGGATAGATGATGTATCAGGTATCCTTCCCCGGACTGGGGTGGTCGTTTGATATTTCGCCGGTCGCCTTTTCGATTGGCGGCTTTCAGGTCTATTGGTATGGTGTTATCATCGGAGCAGGTTTCCTGTTGGCGTTGTGGATGGCATTGTCTTCTCTGAAGCGTTTTGGCATAGATAAGAATGGCTTCATCGACTGTGTACTGGTTGGTCTGGTGTGTGGTCTTCTGGGTGCCCGACTCTACTATGTGTTCTTCAAGTGGGACTACTACAGCCAGCATTTGGACGAACTGCTGGCCATCCATAACGGGGGATTGGCGATTTACGGAGGTGTCATTGGCGGAATGTTGGGTGGTTGTCTGGTCGCCCGACATAAGAAACTGCCGATTCCGGCGATTCTGGATGTGACGGTAATGGGGTTTCTGATCGGTCAGGGACTCGGTCGCTGGGGGAACTTCTTCAATCAGGAGGCCTTCGGTACACCGACCGACCTTCCGTGGCGGATGGTCAGCGAAAATACAGGCGGTGTTGGTGTACACCCGTGTTTTTTGTATGAATCGTTGTGGTGCTTGCTGGGATTCGGACTGCTATATTGGTTCAGCCGGAAATGGCGGCAGTATGACGGTCAGATTTTCCTGCTGTACCTTGTGTGGTACGGTGCAGAACGAATGGTGGTCGAAGGTCTGCGGACAGACAGCTTGTATACACCGCTGTTTGGTTTGCGGGTCTCACAGATAGTAGCGGCGGTCACGATGTTGTTGGGCGTCATACTGCTGATTGTGTTTCGTCGCCGGCGTACCAAAGCCGTGGATACGGCTGCCGGTATGGAGAATGGGACACAGCCCGCCGCTTCTGTCACGGACAGTGACGCAGAAACGGTTGTTTTTGTCACAGATAACAGCACACAGTCCGTTGATCCCGTTACAAACAGCGGCACGGCACGTTCTCACCCTGTGGTATTCTAATATAAAGGAGTGTATAGCATGGCAACAATCATCAACGGTAAGGAAGTAGCAGCAAAAGTGCGGGAAGAGGTACGCCAAGAATGTGTCCGCTTGGGTGAAATGGGTATCACCCCCGGTTTGGCGGTCATCATTGTAGGCGATGACCCCGCTTCCCGTGTGTATGTCAACAACAAAAAGAAGGCGTGTGAAGAGGTTGGCTTCATTTCGGAAGAGTACGCTCTTCCCGCTGAAACAACGCAGGAGGAACTGTTGGCTCTCATCGACAGGCTGAACAGCAAGCCGGATATTGACGGCATACTTTGTCAGCTTCCCTTGCCGAAACACCTCGATGAAAAGGCGGTTATCCACGCCATTGACCCGTCCAAGGACGTAGACGCATTTCATCCCTCCAATGTCGGCAAGATTATGATCGGCGACTACGATTTTCTGCCCTGTACACCGGCTGGTGTGATGGAATTGATTCACTCCGCTGGTATCGAGGTCAGCGGCAAGAACTGTGTCGTGATCGGCCGCAGCAATATCGTTGGTAAGCCGATGGCAATGCTGCTCCTGCACGAGAACGCAACGGTTACGATCTGCCACAGTCGTACCCGAAACCTCAAAGAGATTTGTGCTGCGGCTGATATTCTCGTGGCGGCAGTCGGCAAACCGAAATTCGTCACAGCCGATATGGTCAAGGACGGTGCGGTGGTGTTGGATGTGGGGATCAACCGTGATGAGAACGGCAAACTCTGCGGTGACGTGGATTTTGACGCAGTTGCTCCGAAAGCCTCTTTTATCACGCCGGTTCCTGGCGGTGTGGGTCCCATGACCATCGCTATGCTGATGAAAAACACCCTCAAAGCAGCTACTCTGCACTGACGATGTGGCGGTGTCCGGTAAGGTTAGACGAACCGCCGCACTACCAAAGTGCCCAGATCACACTGCCGTTATGTTTTTTACTGACTGCTAAAAGCCCGAATTGACAGTGCGGTACGCCGCCTGAAGGGAGGAATATAGATGATGAAGATACCGTTCTCTCCGCCGGATATTGGGGAGGAGGAGATCGATGAAGTGGCGGATACGCTGCGAAGCGGCTGGATCACTACTGGTCCTAAAACCAAACGCTTTGAAAGCCAGTTGACAGCCTACTGCATGAGTGACCGCACGGTCTGCTTGGATTCGTGTACTTCTGCCCTCGAAATGACCCTGCGGGTCTTGGGGATCGGCAAAGGCGATGAGGTTATCGTGCCCGCTTATACTTATACAGCTTCTGCCAGTGCCATCTGTCATGTAGGGGCGACTCCTGTGATGATCGACTGTGCCGAGCATACCATCCAGATGGATTACGACCGACTGCCATATCTGATCACGACACGCACCAAAGCAATCATACCGGTCGATGTGGGCGGTGTGCCGTGTGACTACGATCGTATCTATGAGGTTGTGATGAGTAAACGGTCGCTCTTCATTCCCTCCTCACCTTTGCAGGAGATGTTCGGACGGATCGTGGTACTGGCGGATGCGGCTCACTCACTCGGTGCCAGAAGAAATATGCAGAAGACCGGTACGCTGGCCGACTTCACGGCATTCTCCTTTCATGCTGTCAAGAACCTGACCACCGCAGAAGGCGGTGCTGTGACGTGGGTCAAACATCCTGATATCGACAGTGACGAGTTGTATCGTCAGTTCATGCTGCTGTCGCTGCATGGACAGACCAAAGATGCTCTCTCCAAGACTCAGCTCGCTTCGTGGGAGTACGACATTGTGGCTCCGTACTACAAGTGTAACATGACCGACATCATGGCTTCGATCGGGTTGGTGCAGCTCAAGCGGTTTCCGACCATGCTCAAACGCAGACGCAAGCTTATCGAGTATTACAACCGTGAGCTGGCTGACCAGAGTGTATCGGTCTTGCAGCACTACGGGGATACCTTTACCTCTAGCGGCCATCTCTATTTGGTCAAGTTGATGTGGCAGGAGGAAGACTACCGCAACGAGGTCATCCGCCGTCTTGCCGAAGCCGGTGTGGCAGCCAACGTGCACTACAAGCCTCTGCCGATGCTGACCGCCTATCGCAATATGGGCTACCGCATTGAGGACTTCCCCCACGCCTTTGATATGTACAAGAACGAAATCACCCTCCCGCTGTATTCCAAACTGACCGATGCCGAGGCACAGTATGTTATGGAGTGCTTCAAGCGGGCGATCCGAGAGGATTGACGTTTGACTGCGGCGAGATGGTGTTATCTATCGGTGCTTCATGCAGATAAGTGTGCTCTTTGTATCGGAAAGGACAAACCTCCTTCTGAACTTGTGCTATGGTGCCGAAGGGTACCTGCCTCGCCATATCATATATACTTGTAGAGGAGCACGGGCGGGTCTCATCAATGGACTGTCTTGTTTTCGGTACCCCTATACAGGAGCGTAAAGCTCCTATATAGGGGTACTTTTTTGCGGAAAACAAGGAAACACCCCGTACCGATGGTGCGGTGAAATGTGTGTTGGTGAGGGATGATGAAGTGGTGGTGTGTGTATTACGGTATCTGGGTGGGAGCTGATGGTGCATTGAGCAGTTAAGGGAACGGAGATCATTTGTGTGTGCGGCGGGGAGTTGTGCGGGTTGCCTATATCCTGTCGGGGAAGGGCGAAAGAGCTCATCAAGCTATATGGAATAGTTGCGGGCTTGTAACTTCCAGTAACAAATTGTAAGGGCCTGGCGATACGGAATGTGTCGAAAGAACGGCTTTCGATGATTGGAAAGAGGAATTGCCGGAAACAGCGATTTATCAGCGGTTTCTCAAATATATGTGAATGAAGTCGATTGGCTAAAGGGATAAGTGTGATCTATTATCTCGCTTGAAAGAGGATGGATCATCCGTTTGTTGTGTGAGAAGATCAGGTGGCGTATGTTCCTAAACCCCTGATAAAATCAGGAGTTTAGGAACATACGAAAGAAAAATAATGAAGCTGGAAGGGGGATGTACCAAAAGATAACGAGTTGTAACAAGTTTGTAATCATCTTTTTACGATTTGCACATAAAAAAATCGAGTGCTTTCCCGAAACGAAACGAAAACTGTCGGAAAAGTGCAATTAAATTGCACCTTTCCGACGAGAAAGTGGTCGAAAACTGGTTGGAAGAAAACGGCTGTTGTGCAGATTGCATAGTTTTTGACGCTGATTTTTTTTGACAATCACGAAGAAATGGTCTATAATAGCCTCATCAACTAAAAACCGCCCGGTTGCAAAAAAGTTACAACCCTTGATACCGGGTCAGTCGAAGGAGATTAACGATTATGGAAAGTCAGAAGAAAGCAATCAGCACAGGCATGAAAAAAGCAGTAGCCGTTGCACTGATGGGTGCGGTATGTTTGACAGCCGCTGTTTCCGTTGGCTCTTTATCCAAGAAAGTAACCGTTACCGATGGTGATGACACGGTAACAATTGATACGATCAACCCCGACACCAACGCCATCCTGTCAAAAACAGGCATCGAACTGGGAACGAATGACAAGCTCGTCCGTACCGATGACGGCAAGAACAGCGTAGACATTTCGATCATCAGAGCGTTTGATGTAGACACCGCCGAAAGCGGTAAGACCACCGCCTTCAATGAGACTTCGGTAGCCGACTCTTTGCTGTCGGCCGGTTTGACACTCAGCGATAACGAATCGCTGTCTTTGGCGGCAGCTCTGGAGACTTCCGGTCCCGAAGCTGAAGTGAAGCTGGCTCGTTATGAGATTACGGTAGACGTGAGAGGTAAGAAAGTCACGAAGTATGTGCCGGCAGGCACCGTGAAAAATGCTCTTACATATCTGGGTGTGAAGCTGAACGCCAATGACTTAGTTGACGTTGACATCAACAAGAACGTACAGGAAGGCATGAACATCGAGATCAAGAACGTCAGATTCAAAGAAGTCAGCACCGTCAGCAAGATCGCCTACAACACCACCTACAAGGATTCCGATGAACTGTATGTTGGCGAGACCAAAACAGCGGTAGAGGGTGTGGAAGGTCAGCGTTCGGTCGTGACGAAGCAAAAGTATATCAACGGTCGGCTTGACTCCACCGAGGTCGTCAGCGACAAAGTCGTGAAAGAGGCCGTGGATGCCGTCATTCTTAACGGCACCAAAGAGAAGCCCGTAGAACAGCCTGTTGTGACATCGACACAGAACTACACCGATGGTTACATCTATCCGTACCTCACCAACACGATGGGCAGAAACCTGAACGGTCCTTCCGGTCAGGAAACTTACTACAACATGGATATGTCCGGTATCGTGAGCAGTTTGCAGCGTGGCGGCTGGATGTATCAGCAGTGTGTGGATAAGGCACTCATCGACCACATCCTTGATACGAGCGGTTATTGGGTTCGTGAGGACGGATGTAAGATGTTCGGTGACTACATTATGGTAGCGGCCGGTCTGGATGTCAGACCGAGAGGTTCTCTGGTTCAGACTTCTTTGGGCATGGGGATCGTTGTTGATACTGGTGGATTTGCTTACAACGACCCGTACCAGCTCGACATCGCTACTGCATGGTAAGCGGATGCAAGGGCATTTGCGTCAGACGGTTTGTCCGCCTGTCATAGCATGATTCTTAAACGGACACCTTCGGGTGTCCGTTATTCGTGTGAGTGGAGGGATACCCGATGATCGTCAAATGACGGAACCAAGAAAAGGTTTGAAAAAATGGCAACCGCAATCCCACCGGCTTTAGACGGTGGGTTAAGGTTGCGCAAAGCGTAGCTTTGTGATATAATGAGAACAAAAGAAAATCAAAGTTAAGGCGGTGGACAGCGAATGTTAAAAGCATATAAGTATCGGATATACCCAAATAAAGAGCAAAGAATACAAATTGCCAAG
>CACZZU010000053.1:10266-12755 GCA_902785765.1 uncultured Ruminococcus sp. | reverse complement strand
CCTGCTGGAAGCGGTTCACGCTTATCAGAAAGCCGCTGGTTTGGAAGAAGCCGACTTGCTTACCGCCGAACAAATCGACGCCCTGAACGCCGAAAATGCCGTGAAGTCTCCTGACTTCAACACCCTGCGGTACGGCTTCTCCGGTGAAGACGTTGCTCAACTGCAGTCCCGTCTGGCTTCGCTGAAGTACTACGGCGATAAGCCCTCCGGTACTTACGGCAAGTCCGTCGTATCTGCCGTAGAGAGCTTCCAGAAGGATTACAACCTGCCGGTCACCGGTATGGCTGATCCCGCTACACAGGAAGCCGTCAAGGCACAGGCACAGAGAGAGACCACTCACGTTGGTGAGCAGCTCATCCTCAAGACCGCCACCATCTCCGACAATGCACTGGCGGGTGTTGCCGATGTCAAAACCCCTGAAATCATCATCAACACCACCGAGCAGAATGAAACCGGCAGAACACTGCTGATTATCGCCTGCGTGGCTGGTATCGCTCTTCTGGTAGCCGTACTGTTCATCGTAGAACTCAAGCTGAAGAAGAGAAGGATCGCTAAACGTACCATTAAGAAATAACCCCCCTCTTTCAAAAAAGCACTTCGGGTAACCTCCGAAGTGCTTTTTATTGTTGGGGGCAGCCATCCCACAGGAAGATTCCTTGCGGGATGGCTCTCTGCCGTGTCGTTGTTCTACAGTATCGCACAAACGCTTCCCCCTCTTTTGGCTCACTGTTTTTACTTTCTTTCCCTATTACTGTTGTGACCTAACCGCTCACCGGAGAGAAATAGTGGCACAGAATTTCCCGATACCCTGCCCCTTGTTTTGCCATTTCGTTGGCACCGTATTGGCTCATACCGACCCCATGACCGTAGCCCAACACGGTCAGCGTCCAGCCCTCGGGAGTATCTTTGATGGTGAAGTTGGCACTCCGCAGGCCGAGTTTCTGCCGCAGTTCCTCGCCGGTGTAAGTATGTTCTCCGACCGTGAGAGACAGTATACTGCCGGCTTGGGTACGCTGACAGTCCCCTAGCTGATGGAGGGTCGTCTTGTTCTGTCCGTCCAAAACTTTCAGCAGTTCGTCACACGAATGTGTCACAGTGGTGCAGTAGGATGGGGCGGCCTTGTCAAAGGGACTGGCCACCGACTGCAAATGCTTGCTGGCGTAACCGAAAATATCTTCGGCTCGTTCGGTAGTGCCGGAGGACAGGGCACAGTACGCCACCTGCAACAGACTGCCGTCCTCTTCCCGCAGGACTTCTCCGAAACATTCGTCCACCGCTTCACACAGATATTGGTGACACGAATCATACAGACTGCCCCACTTCTTTCGCAAAAACGCATCATCGAGATAGTATTCCCCACGGGACAAGTCCGCCTGAAAGTCGGCTCCCTTCAAGTCAGGGTCAGGCTGCTGCCGCTGACGTACCCGCCAACGGCTGAAATGCGTATAACACGCCACACACTGTGCCTTGAGGGCTTCTTTCTCGTAGCTGGGCGGCATCTCATACGCCACCGCCCCATAACAGAAATCCTTGTCCGCTACGGTAACAACTGCTCCGGTCGAGGTATCAAGAATGCGAAACACACCGTCCCCCTTCTCCTGATCGGTCAGGGGCGTGATGAAAGCGTCCGCCGCCGAAAGCGTCTTGTCGGAGGTATCTGACGTATTTTCGGGTGACGAAGCTAACGGCTCGGAACCATCCTGCGTCCCTTCGGAGGACGAAGCCATCGTATCCCCTGCTTCCGCTGTGCTTTCGGAGGAGGTGCCTTTCCGATCGGTGATGTTGGGCGGCTGGGACAGCATCACCTCTTTGGCTGCTGCATCGGTCAGCCCGCTGATATTGCCCGACACCGACAAAAACGGCAGTGCCGCCATCAGACTAAATGCCGCTAACCCGCACAGCAATTGTTTCTTCAAGATGACCCGCTCCTTTTGGGTGGTTTTGTTCATACCTATTCACCACCATGCCGAAAGATGCCTCTGCCCGCTGTTCGACCGGACGGAACAGGAAAAAACACCGGACATCTGCGTCTTTTCTACCGTATCCTGCCCGAAAAAATATCGTTTCCTCCGTCATAACCTCGGAGGGCACGACATTATATCCTATCAGAGACGTGTGGACGAGTCAATTATCCGCAGCATCTTCCCATAAGATTCCGGTCGCTGTGACGACCGATGCTGTACCGATTGACCCGAAACGCCTCACACGCTTACATTATATGTGTGATACTCTATCCATCTGTCAAGACTATGCTGCAGCCCCCGCACAGGAAGCTTGCGGCGAGTATCTCCATGACAATCTCTGTGAACAGTTCGGCGGAATATCCATAACCGGTTTTCCTGTCCTAAAAAACAGGATTCTCCGATTTTTTAGGACACACGGAAATCAAGTTTGGTCGGGGCAGTCACACGGGGAAAACCCTTTTCCGGCGGAAAAAGGGTTATTCCCCGCACCCCTTTCCTAAAACCGCTGCGTTTTTGTAACAAACA
>CACZZU010000053.1:0-10260 GCA_902785765.1 uncultured Ruminococcus sp. | reverse complement strand
CTTTCCTAAAACCGCTGCGTTTTTGTAACAAACATTTGCAAAAACAGCGTCCCCCCATTGGATCACTGTTCTTTCAGCTTTCAGCTTTTGAAAATTGATTTCCGTGTTTAGGACAGGAAAACAATTGACTTTTGACGGCAAAAGAGCTATAGTTAGGGTAGTACATCCGTACATCACGCCGTGAAAACGGCACGACAGGCTTATCATAGCCGGAAAGGAATGATGACATGAACAACGGCAGCTTCAACGGCTTCGATCCCAACCGCAGCGGACAGGGCAGCGGCTTCATGGGCGGCTATGACCCCAATGCCGCACCACAGGGACAGCCTTATAACAGCAACGCTTACCCACCGAACAACGGCTACCAACAGCCCTACAACAGCAATTCCTACCCGCAGGGCAGCGGCTACCAGCAGCCCTACAACAGTAATTCCTACCCGCAGAACAGCGGCTACCAGCAGCCCTACAACGGTAATTCCTACCCGCAGGACAACGGCTACCAGCAGCCTTATCACAACACCTCCACATCCGGTTATGCCCCCTATCAGGGCGGCACCTACGGTCATCCTGCTCCCCAGCAGAACTACCGGACAGACTACGCTGCCCCCTATGCACCAACACCGGAACAGCCAACCACCTCCCGTGGTTTCGGTATTCCGGTCACCGGCAGCAGCAGCGGCACCATGACGCTGTCCGATTACAGCAAGAAGATCTTCCTCTGGATGGGTGCCGGTCTGGCTCTGACCTTCTTTGTGGCACTCGGTATGATGCTCTGGATGACTTCGGGCGATGAGTACGACCTATACGAAAAGTTCAATAACTTCCTGCCGCTGTTCTTCGGTGGGATGATTGCCGAAATAGTTCTCGCCATTGTGTTGGGACTCTTCGTGCAAAAAATGCCCTACGGCGTAGGACTGACGATGTTCATTGTCTACTCCATCGTCAGCGGCATCACGTTCACCCCCATCTTGGTTGTCTACGATGCCGGTTCGGCCATCTTTGCCTTTGCCGCTGCGGCCATACTTTTCATTGCCTTCGCCATTTATGGTCTCGTCACCAAGCGTGACCTGCTCCGGTTAGGTCCTATCCTGGCAATCAGTTTGGTCGTACTGCTGATCTTCACCGCACTGGCGGCACTCTTCCGCATGAGCGGTCTTTCCATCATCGTCAGCGTGATCGGCATCGTCATCTTCATCGGTTTGACCGCCTATGACACCCAGAAGATCAAGGCCAGCTATGAGCAGTATTCCGGTAATCCTGAAATGCTCAAGAAGTTCTCCATCAATATGGCTCTCCAGCTTTACCTCGACTTCATCAACCTCTTCCTCTACCTTCTCCGCCTGATGGGTAAAGCCAGAAGGTAAAAGAGACGGCGGGCATCAGCCGGCCTGTCAGTTCTGCTGATGTTTGACTGCCTTTTCTCTTGACAGCCCCATCAGTGCCCCGCTGCTTTCAAAAAAGCCGTGGGGCACTTGTTCTGTTCCGGATTCCTCCGCATGGATTTGACATTCCGGAAGAAATAGGGTATAATGGGGGACGGAGTGAGATAAACAGCCGCGGGTACAGTACCGAAAGGTCGTATCTGAGGAAAGTCCGGGCTCCACAGGGCAAGGATAACGGCTAACGGCCGCCGGGGGTGACCCTAGGGAAAGTGCAACAGAGATATACCGCCTGTCTTTGACAGGTAAGGGTGGAAAGGCGAGGTAAGAGCTCACCGGCACACAGGAGACTGTGTGGCCCTGTAAACCCTATCCGGAGCAACACCGCACAAAAGCATTCACATCGGCCCGATGGCTTTGACTAGGTGGCATTGAGCAGCAGCGGCAACGCTCTGCCAAGATAGATGGCTGTTCACGACAGAACCCGGCTTATCGTCTCACTCCTTCATCCAATACCGTCCGCAGGACACAAACGTTCCCTGCGTCTTCTGACCGCCGCCTGTTCTTCACACAGAACAGGCGGCGGTTTGGGCTTCCCTCCAAAAATATGGTTGATTTCATTCGCTCCGGCTCTGCCGCCCCGAAGACACCCTTTTGCGATGTGAATAGTTCTCCCGCTGCCATGAACATTTTTCCGCCCCCTGCCGCCGGATTTTCCGTTCCTTGTGGACACTCTTCTCAACGATATAAAGGGTTCCCCTCTTTCGTAGACGGCTTTTCTGCTCATAGAAACAATGCTCCTTGCTTTGTGTTGATGTGAACGGGTTTTCTCTCCTTCGCAGACAACTTTCCTGTCGCTGACGGCTTGCAAATGAACGAAAGCTGTTGTATAATGGTGATAATATCACCGGACAGTCACACGCTGTCGCAAAATACCCTCACACCGTTTTGACATCGTGCAAGCAGTGTGACGCTGCCGTCCGATCCATATTGCTTTTCCTTCTGTCAGAAAAGGGGTGACGCCTTGAAAGAAACGACATCTTCTTCGACCCGACCGACCACGGCTGACAAGAAGCCAGCCGCACAACCCGCCACCACGGACAGCACCAGTCGGCCTATGAACTTTGATACAAACACAGCGGTCTCCACCGATACAGCCGACACCCCGGCCGCTGTATCGAATGACAACACCGCCGTCACCGTAAAATCCCACCCTTCCTTATGGCGGCGATTGCTGCACTTTTTGGCTGATCCAGCCAACTTTCGTTTGATTTTTGTCCTGATCCTGTACTGTGACGTCCGTTATCTGATGTATCCGGCGTACCCGGTGTACATGACGATTCTGGGCATCATGGGCGTGTGGTCACTAGGACTGATGATCCACGAAATGGGCGTAAAACGCCGCATTATGCGGGTGAAGTTCCGCCGTATCCTGTTCGTGTTTCTGGGATTTGCCACCTTGTCGGTGCTCGTACATTGGCAGGATCATCTGCTGCCAAACCTGATGAACCTGCACTGGATCGCCGTGGGCTTCTTCCTGTTCTACGGCATCCATGCCGAAAAAAGCAACCGCCGTGTTCAGCGGGAGATGAAACGCCTGTTCGATATACTCATCGCCATCACCGGTGTCACGATGGTGACCGGACTTCTGCTGTTTGCGATCTTCCCGAAAGGCGTACACCTGATGGACTATGACTTTGTTCTCTTTGAAGGCCGCTTTGTGGGCTTGATCCCCAACGCCAACGTCACGGCGTTCTATTCGGCCGTCAGCATCATTCTGTCAGTCATCCTGCTGCGGCTGCGTCGTGCCGATCAAACCGCGACCCGCCGTCTCAAAATATGGTACTGGGCGAATATCGCCGTCAACAGCGTCACACTGGTGCTGACAGACTCCAACGCCACGATGGTATTTATGATGATCTTCCTGTCTTTCTTGTTCTTCTATGAATTGTTCAAGGAATTCAGCCGAAAGAAACTGCCAACACTCATCTTCCGTCTGGCGGCTACCGTTTTGGCGTGTGTATTGGTAGTGGCGACCTTGTTGGTCACCCGTGGCAATATCCAGAATGCCGTGTCGGCCATGCTGGATCCCCGTGATGCCAATATCGTGATCTCGACCGACTTGGATGCCAACGATGACAATATCAAGCTGGACAAAACAGAACTCTCCTCCAAAGCCGACAAGAGCCACAAATATCTTGGTCACCAAAACACCAACATCGACAGCGGCCGCTTTGTCCTGTGGCGTCAGGCGTTGGGACTCATCGAACTGTATCCGCTGCTGGGCATCGGCAAGGAAAACATCGCCTCCTATGGCGTCGAGTATCTGGGAGGGATCCGCTACTCTGATCTGGCCGGCAATAAGTATGTGGATTTCCACAATGGTCTGCTGACCATTACGGTCAGTTTCGGCATCGTAGGCTTGAGCTTATTCCTGGTGATGGCGTTGACGATTGCCAAATCGATCCTGCGATCTGTCTTCCGCCATAAGATTCGCAGCCGCCGTGACGGCAACGTCTTGCTGCTGCTTGCTGCTTTTTGTGCGGGCTATTGTGTCTACTCCATGTTCGAGGCCGCCTTGTTTGCCGATTGCACCTATCGTGTGTACATCTTCTGGCTGCTGCTGGGCTTTGCCATGAGTTATGTCATGAAGTACCACTGGCAGGGCTTACACGCAAAGATGGATCCGGTGCCTCTGCACGATGATACTTCCGAGTGGGATTATCTCCGCAGAAAATTCTCTTCTCTCCGCCGGAAGATCACTGCGAAAAGTGCGGAACCCCCTGCTGCTTCCTGACAAAACGGCTGTCTGCGAAAGTTTTGTCCCTTCCATACGAAAGCCGGTGCGTGACCGCACTGGACATGGTGGGCTTTTTGCAGTGAATGGCAGCCAAAACAGCGTTGTTTCTCGGACGCTTCCTTGACATATCTACCGCAAGCGGTATTTTTTGCTTTCATCCGGTACGCCATTTCTTTAATGCGGGACGCAGTAGCCTGATCTATTTTCAGCAGTCTGTCCAGTGTATATTCCGATGAGACGATGGTCGGCAGACCCGCATGACAGCGGTAGTTAATGATCTCAAACGACAGGTTTATATCCGCCGGAGTAGGGTTTGACCTTCCTATTTCACATACCACAACCGCCCCATCACCTCACAATAGAAGGTGATGGGGCGGTTATTCCATCCACAAAGTTGTCTCACGCCGTTCAGGAACGGGAGGACTGCTTCGTAAGTTTGTTGGCCTTGTGCTGTTCTTGCAGCATTTTGATAATTTCGGTCGGTTTGGGCGGATTGCCGTACATAAGTACGCCAATGCGGTAAATAGCCGCCGCCAGTTTGCCAAAGAGATAGACAGAAACTAACTGGACGCCCACCGAGAGCAGTATTTCCCATACGGCGACATCGGACATCGCAATACGGGCGAAGATCGCCAACGGAGCCGTAAAGGGAATGTATGAACACACTACCATCAAGGTACTGTTAACGTCACCGGACGTGATGGAGAAAACAACGACCATGAACGCCGCCACCACCAGTATCATCACCGGTGAGATCAGTGTATTGAGGTCTTCACTGCGGGATGCCATAGAAGCCAATGCCCCCAGCAGGAAGGAGTAGATGAAGTAGCCCAGTACGAAGAACAGCAGGGCATACAGCACCATATCAACCGAGAAGTTCAGCAAGCCCATGATCTCCGGCGGCAGGCTGTCTTTCGATACGGCATTGACCGATACCAACGCTGTGGACACGATCAACACCATCTGTGTCAGACCAGCCAGACCAGACCCAATGACTTTGCCGAACATCAGGTGAGACGGTTTGGCACAGGTGATGAGCATCTCCATCGCACGGGTGTTCTTTTCGGCCACCACACTTTGCGAGACCATCTGTCCGTACATGACGATTGCTATATAGAGCAGCATCATCAGGATGTAGGTCGACCAGTAGTTCTGGGCTTGGTCGGTACCGGACGTGACCGTGTCCAGTTTCACCTCCGCATTCACGACCTCCAGACTGGCGTCCAGCGACAGACCCGCTTTTTGCAGTTGTGTCGTCTGATACAACTTGGTAAGTATCTCCTTGAGTTGGACGGTCGCACCGGAAAATACCTCGTTATTCTTGGTGATGTAAGTACACGAAAGCGGTTCCTTCAGCAGAAGAGCAAACCGGTACTCCCCTGTGCCGACCTTGGCGGTCAATTCCGACAGATTTTCGTCCGTCATACGAATATCATAACCGGCATACGCCATGGTCAATTCCGCTGTCAACATTTCGTGGGAATCATGCGCCTTGTTACAGACGGCGATGACCGGCTTCTCCTTATCCGTGAAGTGGACATCGCCGTTTCCGGATTGTGTTGAAAAGAGCAGTCCTGGCAGGAACGCCATCAGGACGATCAGTACCATGAAGATGGCCGTCGAGATGATGAACGACTTTGTCTTGACACAGCCGATATACTCAAACCGCAGCACTTGAAGGATGTGTTTCATACGCTCGCCTCCGTATACTCTACAAAGATATCGTTCATGGACGGTTCGCATACACGGAACATATCCACATCAAAGCCCTTGTCCGACAAGCCTTGTAACAGCTTTTGCTTGCTGTCGGCAGATTTCAGGCGGATCATCAATGTGTGGTCGGCGGTCGTATCCGGCTCGACCGACACGATCTCTTCGCCCATGTGTTGGATGACAAACGGAGCAATCTGCTCGACCTGCGAAGACGTGACAGCAATCTTGTTGCGGGGGTAGCTATGCTTGATGTCGGTGATGCGGCCGTCCAAGATGATTTTCCCACCGTTCAGGATAGCGATACTGTCACAAAACTCCTCGATGTAGTTCATCTGGTGGCTCGAAAACAGCACCACCGCCCCTCCGGCGATCATTTCCTTGATAACATCCTTCAACAGCATGGCGTTTACAGGGTCAAGACCAGAAAATGGCTCATCCAGGATCACGATCTGTGGATCACACATCAAAGTCGCTGCCAATTGTATCTTTTGTTGGTTGCCTTTGCTGAGTGTCTCCAGTTTTTTGAGCTTATACTCGCTCATATTCATACGTTCCAGCCAGCGGTCGCAGGCTTTGGCGGCTTCTGCGTGATTCATCCCCCGCAGCATCGCCAGATAGATCAACTGGTCGCTGATACGTTTTTTGGGATACAGTCCCCGTTCTTCGGGCATATAGCCGATACGGATATGCTTCCGGTCAAGCGGTTTTCCGTTCCACAGCACCTCTCCCTTATCGGGGAAGAACACTCCCATCACGATGCGTATTGTGGTAGTTTTACCGGCACCGTTCCGTCCCAGCAATCCCAATGCGGCTCCACTGGCCGCCGTAAGTGACACCTGCTTGAGTACTTCTTTTTCGCCGAAGTGCTTTTCGATGTCCCTGATTTGCAGTTCCATTCGCACCCCTACCTTCCTTATGTTCTTGCTTTTTGGCGGCGGTGTCCCACCGCTGTGTATTTGAGCTTTTTGGCGGTGTCCCGCCGCTGTGTATTTGGGCTTTTTTCAGTCATCAACAGCCAAAACAGCCGTGTTACCCAGAGGTTTTCTACACGTTTCTTGTCCATTATAACAATGTGATGCCACGTTGTCAACAGCGGCGGCGGTGCGTGTCCGCACTGGACGTGTTGGGCTTTTGGGCGGCGTCCCACCGCTGTGTACTTGGGCTTTTGGGCGGCGTTCCACCGCTGTGTATTTGGGCTTTTTGGCGGCGTCCCACCGCTGTGTACTTGGGCTTTTTTCAGTCATCAACAGCCAAAACAGCCGTGTTACTCGGAGATTTTCTACACGTTTTGTGCAGTTGTGAGCAATTTTCAGTATGCTTCACGATTGGACGTCTTTGACCTGCGGCAAGCGGGGGAAATCATCATCAGGCAGCCACCGTCCGATGTCACTTGCCACTGTTTCTTTTCCTTCCGGACATTGCTTCCCTCCACTGCTGTTTTTTCAATATTCTCTGCGGGGCAAGAGCAGGAAGGCGGCAAGATAAGAAAGGAGCGTCAAAACAGCAATCATCACCAACTCACCGAGAGCCAGCCACGCTAGATCATGTGTCAGGAGAAAGTCTTCCAGCCATGTCAGAAAATCTGTCAGCTTGTCGCTGAAGAAAAAACCTGCTATGAAACACAATACAAGCAATCCGATACTGAAACCTGCGAAGCTTTTGTCACCAAAACGCATTACCACCGGGGTAATGAGCAGGTACAGCAGCAGCGAAGCCACCCATACCGTCACACTGCCAAAAAAGAGCTGTTTACCGTCTACGGCACCGTTCAGCAGCATTTCTATCAGCGGAAACAGACTGACAAGAAGGGTGAAAACAAGGTCAGCCATCAGCAGGAAAAGGTACTCTGCCCGCACGATCTGGCGACAGCTCACAGGCATTACTGCACGGCATTTTGCCCAGTGCTCTCCGGTGTCGATCGTCATCGACAGCAGCATGAAACACAGCACCCCACCGGTCACCCAGAAATCGACATGAACAGCATCGCTTGCCCGACTGAGTGCCAGCATCCCCACTTCAAACAACAGCAGTGACACTATCATTCCGTAAACGTACACCCGATGAAGGCGGTACAGCTTTTGCAGCAGCAGACTTTTCATGGTCGTCCCCCCTTCTCATATTTCTTGTTTGCGGTAGAAACGGCACGACAACCGCCATGATACCGCATAGATCACTGCCGATACGGACAGAATACACACCGCCAACACCAGCGAATCGGCTTCCTGCACCTGCTGGAAAAAGGCTCTGCCGCCATCGGTATAACTTGCCCATAGAAAAACGGACAAACCGCTGACAAACAGCAGCAGAAAAAGTCCGGCGAAGAAGTAGATGCCCCGCTTCATGCCGAAACGGAACAGCAGCGGCATATCCAGCGACATCATGAACAGCGGTGCCCCCAGAATGAGTGACAGCGTGAGCAGGTACATCTTCCCGTCAAAACCGGTGGTCTGCACCATCAGCGAGATGACACCACCGGAGGCAACCAACGCCGATACAATCAGAAAGCCAAGCGTCAGCAGATACTTTTCCGACACATATTGTGTACGCTTAACAGGCATCGTCAGACAGAACCGGTTCCAGCCGGTGTTCTCATCCTGTCCGATGATACTCTGCGGGAGGATCGTGATCATCATCGTCCCCATCGCTCCAAAAAACACAAGATCAAGGGGCGTGTTTTGCTCCGTATCCACATGAAAGATGGGAACGAGTATCTCTCCGAACAGTCCTACGAAAACCAACAAAAAGAGGGGGGTCGTAAAGACCAGCAGATCCCTGCGGAACAGTGCTTTCACGTCATCCGCCCTCCTTCACCATAAAAACAAACAGCTTCTCGATGTCGATCGGATAGCTTGGAAGGGCAGACGGCACAGCTTCTTTCTGCACAATAACTTCTGCCCCGAAGGCTCCGACCTTTTTGCCGATAACTGCAGTCTTGTCGATCGTCGCCAACTGCTGTTCGCTGCAGTGGATGACACAGTACTGCTCGTACAGTTTGTCCTTCTCCTCACACAGTACAAGCCGTCCTTTGTGCAGGAAAGCGATGTAGTCGCAGGCTTTTTCCAGATCACTCACGATATGGGACGAGATGAGGATCGAGTGTTCTTCGTCCTGCGTGAAATCCATCAGCAGGTCGATGATGTCATCCCGCACCACCGGATCGAGTCCGCTGGTCGCTTCGTCCAGAATCAGCAGTCTGGCGTGGTGTGACAAAGCCACCGCCATCGACAGCTTCATCTTCATGCCGCGGGAAAACTTGCCGATGGCTTTGTTCAGCGGCAGGTCAAACCGCTTGAGGTATCCCTCATACGCCGCATCGTCCCATTGACGATAAGCTGCCCGAAAAATCGACCGCAGCCGATGAGCCGTCAGTTCCGTCGGAAAACAGCACTCATCAAACACTACACCGATGTCTTCCTTGATGCTGTCCAGTTCCTTGACATTATCCTTGCCGAGCACCGTAATACTGCCGCTGTCTTTGTGCAGCAAACCGAGTATCAGCTTGATGGTGGTACTCTTACCGGCACCGTTTTCCCCCACCAGCCCGACTACACAGCCATTCGGTACCGTCAGGTTCAAGTCTTTGACGGCAAAATCCTTGAAATACTTGTTCAGTCCTTTGATTTCGATGGCGTTCATACAACCTCCTCCATTTCTGCTTGCAGCATTGTCGTGACTTCCTCCACTGTCAGACCGCAGCTTTTCGCTAATACCGCTGCCTCCGACAGGGCTTTTGCCAGCTTTTTGCGGTTCTCTGCCCGTATCTTTTCCAGATTTTTCGGAGCGACAAAGCACCCCTTTGAAGGTACGGTATAGACGAACCCTTCCCGTTCCAGTTCCTCATACGCTCGTTTGGTAGTGATGACACTGATACGCAGTTCCTTCGCCAATCCACGGATAGACGGCAGAGGGGTATCCGCCATCAGTTCTCCGTTCAGGATGAGGTTCTTGATCTGCATACAGATCTGGTCATAGATCGGCAGACCACTCCGACTATCAATAAACAGCAGCATCGTCCACGCTCCTTTCCCTACGGTCATACCGTCATACTGTATATATACACTATATACGGTTGATGCCGATTTGTCAAGCCTTTTGTGCATCTTTTTTCTGGCATCGGGCGATCCATCTCCTATCGACCACATCAATTTGCCGCCCGTCAAACATACCCGCGTAACACCGCTGTTTTGGCTGTCATTCACTGAAAAAAGTCCAAGTACACAGCAGCGGGACGCCGCCGGAAATCAATTTTCAAAATCCGATAGCTGAAAGAACAGTGATCCAATTGGGGGGACGCTGCTTTTGCCAATATTTCTTACAAAAACGCAGCGGTTTTAGGAAAGGGGTATGGGGAAAACCCTTTTCCGCTAG
>CACZZU010000052.1 GCA_902785765.1 uncultured Ruminococcus sp. | reverse complement strand
TAGGGACGGTTCAGCCCGAATTTACGCCTGTGGAGTTAGTAGGTTACGAGGACGATGAAGCAGGAAGCCCATTGGCTTTAGACAATGGGTAGTTCACGCCCTGTCACGGGTCGTACCGTATTGTGACAAGGTCGTGTTTTATGACAACGAGAACGGCTTTGTCAAGGTCGGTGAGATCACAGACGGAGCACTGCACCTGACGGGCGATTATCACCCCGACTGGATCGTATCCTACCAGCGGCACATCCTGCGGGATGTGTGAAGAGAAACAAACAACCAAAGGAGAGTACACCATGACCATATTAGTAACAGGCGGAGCCGGTTATATCGGCAGCCATACCTGCGTGGAGCTGCTGAACGCCGGCTATGATGTCGTTTGCGTTGACAACTACTACAACAGCGTTCCGGAAGTGCTCAACCGTGTCGAGACCATCACCGGCAAGACCCTCAAGAAGTACGAGTGCGATATCCGTGACCGTGAGGGACTGGAAAAAGTCTTTGCCGAGAACAAGGTGGATGCTGTTATCCACTTCGCCGGCCTGAAAGCGGTTGGCGAATCCGCCAAGCTGCCGCTGCTTTACTACGAAAACAACATCTCCGGCAGCGTCGTGCTGTTCGAGACGATGGAAAAGTTCGGCTGCAAAAAGATCGTGTTCAGTTCTTCCGCCACCGTCTATGGCAACAATCCTATCCCCTACAAAGAGGATATGGTGACCGGCGATGTGAGCAACCCCTACGGACGCACCAAACATTTTATCGAACAGATCCTCGGAGATGTCTACCGGGCTGACAACACATGGAGCATTTCTCTCCTGCGGTACTTCAACCCCATTGGTGCCCATGAAAGCGGCTTGATCGGTGAAGACCCCAACGGTATCCCGAACAATCTCATGCCGTATATCGCCCGTGTAGCGATCGGTCGGCTGCCGCAGCTCACCGTTTTCGGCGGCGACTACGATACCAAGGACGGCACCTGTATCCGTGACTATATCCATGTGGTCGATCTGGCAAAAGCACATCTGTGTGCGGTCGCCAAGATCCTCGGCACCACCGGTATCGAAGCCTACAACATCGGTAACGGTGTCGGTTACAGCGTACTCGACATCATCCATGCCTTTGAAAAAGCAAGCGGTCACCCGCTGAATTATGTGATCGGCGAAAGACGTGCCGGCGATCTGCCCGCTTTCTATGCTGATGCCACCAAAGCCAATACCGAACTCGGCTGGAAGGCTGAATATGGCATTGACAAGATGTGTGCTGATACCTGGAATTTCCAGACCAAAAATCCTGACGGTATCCGATAAGCCTTCCTGTGAAAGCTGCAGACGGATATTGTCTGTCGTACTCTCACGCCCACTGTGTCCGCACGGTACGGGAAATGACCGTTTCCCTGTCCGGCACACTATCCGTCGGAAGCCGCCTGACTCAATTTTGTTCCCAAAGATACCGCCGATTCCGCCAAGGACTCGGCGGTTTTTTGGTTGACAGTACGGGGCAGATAGGGTAAAATAGAAGGTATCCGATAGTGATCGTTGGAGGGAAAACGTGACCATGAAAAGTTACTTGCGAAGAACATGGGCAGAGGTCAATATTGACGCCCTGAAACATAATTTCGATGCGATACGGGCGGCGGCTGACCGCAAAGCCCGCTTGATCTGCGTCATCAAAGCTGATGCCTACGGACACGGTGCCGTCTTTCTCGGCAAGCTGTACGAGAAAATGGGAGCCGACGGCTTTGCCGTATCAAACATCGAAGAAGCCATGCAGCTTCGGGAAAACGGCATCCGGCTGCCGGTATTGATTCTCGGCTTCACACCCGCTACACTGGCAAAGGAACTGGCGGTTCACCATATCAGTCAGGCGGTTTTCTCCGAAGAATACGCCCGTGAACTGTCTGCGGAGGCCGTTCGTCAGGATGTGAAAGTCGGTATCCACATCAAGGTCGATACCGGCATGAGCCGGATCGGTTTCCTGTATCAGTCTCCCGAACGGGACGAGCCTTCCCTGCAGCAAATGGAACGTGCCTGTCAGCAGCCAAACCTGATCCGTGAGGGCATCTTCACTCACTTTGCTCTGGCGGATGAAGCTGAAGAAGGCAGGCCGGCCACCGAGCATCAGCTCCGGTGCTTCAACCAAGCCGTAGAACGCTTACAGGCAGACGGCTATACCTTCCCCCTCATACACTGCTCCAACAGCGGTGCCATTATTGACTATCCGCAGGCACACCATAACGCTGTACGGGCAGGCATCATCCTCTATGGTCTGTCACCGTCCGGCAAATTAAAAGACCGTCTTGACCTGCAGCCCGTCATGACCATCAAGAGCGTCATCGCACAGGTAAAGACCATCGAAGCCGGTACACCGGTCAGCTATGGCGGCACCTTTGTCGCTGATCGTCCGATGAAGATCGCCACCGTGCCCATTGGCTATGCCGATGGCTATACCCGCAGTCTGAGCAACCGTGCCTATATGACCGTCAAGGGGAGGAAAGCCCCTGTCATCGGGCGTGTCTGTATGGATCAGCTCATGCTGGATGTCAGCAATATCGACAAGGTAACTTCCGGAGATGAAGTGACCGTCATCGGTGACGGCACAGACGGCAGCATGACTTTTGACGATATTGCCGCCATGACCGGCACCATCAACTACGAAGTCGTTTGTCTGGTCGGCAAACGTGTGCCCCGTGTCTACATCCATCATGGCAAGAATATCGGCATCATGGACAGCCTGCGTCCGGAAACGATGCTGAACAGCGTTCATCCTCTCGGTGAAACGTGACGCACGAAGAAAAACCGTGACCGGACAGATTTCTGCTGAAAGCATAGAAAATAGGACAGGTGTGTCAGTCGTGGTGGGTCGTAAGGACTCATACGGCATCAACGGAGGATGAAATCAAGCATGAAACTACTGGTAATTGATGGGAACAGCATCCTGAACCGTGCATTTTACGGCATCAAGCTGCTAACGACAAAGGACGGACAATATACAAACGCCATCTACGGATTTATGACGACCCTGCATAAACTGTTGACGGAAACCTCGCCCGAAGCGGTCGCTGTGGCATTTGACCTGAAAGCCCCCACCTTCCGGCATCTGGCGTATGACGGCTACAAAGCCAACCGCAAAGGGATGCCGCAGGAATTGGCAGCACAAGTACAGCCGCTGAAAGACCTTCTGGGGCTGTTGGGCTTTACGATCGTGACCTGTGAAGGCTTTGAAGCCGATGACATTCTCGGCACATTAGCCCACGTCTGCACCGAACAGGGCTGTGAATGTATGTTGGCCACCGGCGACAGGGACAGCTTACAGCTTGTGTCGCCGTGTGTCAGCGTACGAATGGCGGCGACCAAGATGGGCAAACCGGAAGTCACGATCTTTGATGAGGCAAAAATACACGAAGTCTACGGCGTGACACCGCCGCAGCTCATTGACATCAAGGCGATTCAGGGCGATACCTCCGACTGTATTCCGGGGGTTGCCGGCATCGGTCAGAAGGGAGCCGGCGATTTGATTCAGCGGTTTGGTTCGCTGGACGGCGTCTATGCCCATCTGGACGACCCTGCGATCAAGCCTGCCATAAAGAAAAAGCTAGAAGCGGGTAAAGAAAGTGCCTACATGAGTCGTATGCTCGGCACCATTCGCACCGATGCCCCCATCGACACCGAACTGTCACATTATCTGCGTCAGGCGGGCAGTCCCCCGGCGGCAGCCGCCATGATGAACCGTCTGGAGCTGCATACCCTGCTCAAGAAATTTGGGTTGGAAGGGGTGCGTCCTGCCGCTGCCGAAGAAACTGCTCCGCCCCCGAACGAAATGGTTGTACTCACCTACCACGACACCGCTGACCTGACCGCCCTCTATGAACAGCTCAAGGGACACACCATTGACCTGCTGGCCGTGATGGAGGACGGTGACATTCGTTCCGCTGCCCTGTCGGACGGACAAACCATTTGGGAACTGCAAGCGTGGACAGACGGCTTTTTGCCGTTCATGGAAAAACTGCTGACCGATGAAACAATCGGTATCCGCACCGACAATGCTAAAGCATTATATGCCGTCTGCCCGTGCCGTTCGATTCTCTTCGACACAGGACTGGCAGGTTACCTGTTGAACCCTGATGCGTCCGACTACGGTTGGGAACGGCTGGCACAGGAATACGGCGTGACACCCTATCCCTGCGAACACGACAGCCCACTGTTGACTTTCCTGCCGTTGGTGCAGCTTTTGCAGCAGAAGATTGAGGAAAACGGACAGACCGCTCTGCTTCAGGATATTGAACTGCCGTTGGCAGAGGTACTGGCTTCGATGGAGACGATCGGCTTCCAAGTCGACCGCCAAGGGATTGCCGACTATGGTCAGCAGCTTCAACAGGAAATCGACACCCTGCAGGCAGACATCTATACCGAGGCCGGCAGCGAATTTAACATCAACTCCCCCAAACAATTGGCAGGGGTACTGTTTGAAACGCTGGGACTGCCCGCCAAGAAGAAGACCAAGAGCGGCTACTCGACCAACGCCGAAGTGTTGGAAGAACTGCGGCCCTATCACCCCATCATTGACAAGATTCTGGCGTATCGTACCCTCACCAAGCTGAAGTCTACCTACTGTGACGGGTTACTGAAAGTGATCGGGGCGGACGGACGTATCCACTCCAGCTTCAACCAGACGGAGACTCGCACCGGTCGTATCAGTTCCACCGAGCCGAATCTGCAAAACATCCCCGTCCGTACCCAGCGGGGACGGGAAATGCGGCGGTTCTTTACCGCCAAGGAGGGCTGTATGCTGGTCGATGCCGACTACTCCCAGATCGAGTTGCGGGTGCTCGCTCATATTGCCCACGACCAACACATGCTGGAAGCTTTCGCCGGCGGCGAGGACATTCACACCACCACCGCTGCCAAGGTCTTCGGTCTGCCGCAGGACATGGTGACGCCTTTGCTCCGCAGCCGTGCGAAAGCGGTGAACTTCGGCATCGTATATGGTATCAGTGCCTTTTCGCTGTCGAAAGACATCAGTGTCAGCGTCAAAGAGGCTGACCGCTATATCAAAGACTATCTGCATCTATACAGCGGCATTGACCGCTATATGCGGGAGGTCGTAGAGCAGGCCAAACGGGATGGCTATGTCACGACTCTGTTCGGACGGCGGCGGTATCTGCCGGAACTGTCATCCTCCAATAAGAACCTGCGTGCTTTCGGGGAACGTGTCGCCCGCAATATGCCTATTCAGGGTACTGCCGCCGACATTATCAAGATCGCCATGATCCGTGTCTTCCGACGTTTGCGGCAGGAACAGCTGCAGGCTCGCCTGATTTTGCAGGTGCATGATGAACTGATCGTAGAAGCCCCTGAACAAGAGGCGGCACAAGTCGCCGCTCTGCTCAGTGAAGAGATGGAACGTGCCGTTTCACTTTCACTGCCGCTGACCGCCGAGGCCGCCATTGGCAAAACGTGGTACGATGCTAAAAAGTGACCCCATCGGAGGGAGGCTACGTTCCCTCCCAAACAGTTATCCGCCTCAACCAACCCCATAACGGTGACAAACCGTTGACGCAAGGAGAGATGTATATGCTTCGCATTTTGTTTGTGTGCTCGGGCAATACCTGCCGCAGTCCGATGGCAATGGCCATTTATGAGAAAATTTCCCGTGAGATGGGCATCAGCAGTATGTTCAGCAGTGCGGCACTGGGCTTTTTCACAGAAGATAAAGTATCCGACAACGCCGCATTAGTCTGTCGGGAAATCGGACTGGACATCAGCCATCATAAGCCCCGTCCGATACGGGAACGCGATGTGCATATCGCAGACATTTTCGTGGCCATGACCCTGCAGCACGCAGAGATTCTGCATTTTCTGGGCATTCCCAAGGGACGTATCTACGTTCTGGGGGGTGGTATACCGGATCCCTACGGTTCTGATCTTGCTACCTACCGTCAGTGCCGCAACTATATCGAACGATCCATACGAGAGTTCTGCGAGATACTGAAACGCAAAATAGAGAGCGGTTCCCTGCCCTCTGCCGCCACGCTCGGAGGAATGGCGAACCGTACAGGAGCCCTCTGCCGCACCGAATACTTCTTCACCGGAAACATCGTCCGAACCATCGGCACCACAGGGAGAGTGATCTGCTATGAACATGACGATCGCCCGCATGGAGGAACATCACATCGAAGCTGTCGCTGATTTGGAAGCGATGTGCTTCTCCACCCCGTGGACAGAAGACAATTTGCGGTCTTCTCTCGACAACAAAACGGACTATTTCTTTGTCGCCCTCGACGAAGACGAAGATGTCATCGGCTATATCGGCGTATCGGTCGTGGCGGACAGTTGCTTTATCAACAACATCGCCGTCTATCCCGCCTGCCGCCGTCAGGGGGTCGGTACCGCACTGCTCAAAATCGCTATCCTGACCGCCGACGTGAACGGCACGGAGTTTATTTCTTTGGAAGTGCGGGAATCCAACGCCGCCGCTATCGCCCTCTATACGTCTCTGGGCTTTGAAGAAATGGGCCGCCGCAAGAATTTCTATCGACGTCCGCAGGAGGACGCTCTCATTATGACCAAGCTATTTGTAAAGAAGGACAACTGACATGAAGATACTATCCATCGAAAGTTCTTGTGACGAGACGGCCGCCGCTGTCGTAGAAGACGGTCGCACCGTCCTCTCCTCTATCATCGCTTCACAGGTCGAAGAACACAAACTCTACGGCGGCGTTGTACCGGAGATCGCTTCCCGCCGTCATTGTGAAGCTATCAACGGTGTCGTGCGGCAAGCCCTGACACAAGCGGCTTTATCCCTGTCCGATCTGGATGCTTTAGCCGTGACCTATGCCCCCGGTCTGATCGGGGCTTTACTGGTCGGTGTCAACTTCACCAAAGGCTTGTCCATGGCAACCGGTCTGCCGCTGATTCCCGTGCACCATCTGCGAGGACATATTGCCGCCAACTATCTGGCACACAGCACCCTCACACCACCGTTTTTGTGTCTGGTGGTATCGGGCGGGCACAGCCATATTGTAGAGGTCAGGGACTATACCGATATGGAGGTCATCGGCAAAACCCGTGACGATGCCGCCGGCGAAGCCTTCGACAAAGCCGCCCGCACCATGGGAATGCCCTATCCGGGCGGCATCCATCTGGATAAGATAGCCGAAGAAGGTGACCCCTCCGCTTTTTCTCTGCCCCATCCGAAGGTAGACGGTGCCCCCTACGATTTCAGTTTTTCGGGACTCAAGACCGCCGTCATCAACTTGATTCACAATGCCGCCCAAAAAGGCGGTTCGCTGCCGGTGGCTGACCTATCCGCTGCTTTCCGCCAAACCGTTGTGGACAGCTTGACAAAGAACTTCCTCCAAGCGGCACAAGACCTCGGTTATCGTCAATTGGTACTGGCAGGCGGTGTATCCGCTAATGCTCTGCTCCGCCGCCGTATGGCGGAGGAATGCCGTATTCGTGGTTGGAACTGTTACTATCCGCCACTGTCACTCTGTGGCGACAACGCTGCCATGATCGGCTCACAAGCCTATTATGAATATCGTGCCGGTCACGTTGCCGATACCTCTCTCAATGCCCGTCCGACACTGTCCATCAGCTATCAGCCCTGATCGGGTGGTGTGTGTGCCACAAGGCACTTTTTGCTGTGGATTGACCTCCGTGTCAGACACCTTTCCTCTCTCTGCATCAAAAAATCCCGCCGACTCCGAAAAGGAATCGACGGGATTTTGTCATCTGTCAAGGAAATCAACCCGCACAACGGGCACCTTCTTCGATCAAAGGCTGATGGAAGAGACCGGTTTATCCTCGTAAATACGCTCGATCGCTTCGGCAAAGACAGGAGCAACCGGCAGGATGGTAAATTTGTCCAGACGTTTCTCTTCCGAAACGTTGATGGTATCCAACAGGACAACTTCCTTCAGGACGCTGTTCTGGATACGCTCAATGGCAGGACCGGACAGGACCGCATGGGTGGCACCGGCATAAACTTCGGTAGCACCGCCTCTTTCGACAACAGCCTGTGCAGCGTTGCACAATGTACCGGCGGTGTCGATCATGTCATCCACCAGAATGACCTTCTTGCCCTTGACTTCACCGATGATGTTCATCACTTCGGACACATTTGCCTTCGGACGACGCTTGTCGATAATAGCAATCGGACAGCCCAAACGAGTCGCAAAATTTCTGGCTCGGGTTACGGAACCAAGATCAGGAGAAACCACTACATAATCGTCCGGTGCATCACCGATTTTCTTCTTGAAGTAACCGGCCAGAATAGGAGCACCTACCAGATGATCGACAGGAATGTTGAAGAAACCTTGGATCTGGGCGGCATGAAGATCCATCGTCAATACACGGTCAGCACCGGCAGTGGTGATGAGATCCGCCACCAATTTGGCAGAGATCGGGTCTCTGGCCTTGGCTTTTCTGTCCTGACGGGCATAGCCGAGGTACGGAATCACCGCAGTAATGCTGGCGGCCGAAGCACGCTTCATCGCATCGATCATGATGAGCAGCTCCATGAGGTTATCGTTGACAGGTGCACAGGTGGACTGCACGATAAAACACTCGGAACCTCTGACCGACTCATGCAGTGATACGGCGATTTCGCCGTCACTGAAACAGGTGACTTCTGATTTTCCTACGGGTATCTCCAGACAGGCCGCAATCTGCTGGGCTACTGGGCGGTTGGAATTACAGGTAAAGATCTTGATGTCCTTGCCGTGAAAGTTCATGTCATTCGTCTCTCCTTTTGTATTTGACCGAAGCTGCGGCTGTGCGAAAGTACAGCCGTTCTTTCTCAACTATCTTTTATTCTAATACTATTTTGTCGAAAAATCAAGGTGCTAATACCGAAACACCACCTCAAAACGAAAGAATTGTCCCTTTTGCGAAAAATTGTCGAGGATTGTCGGAAATATGATGCAGTTTCCACAAGCGGTGCCGTGCCTGCACTGCCCCTTCCGCTGACGCTCCATGAAACTGAATGAGCACACAGCGGTCGATGATACTGCCAACCTTACCGTCAATTGGTAAATGTCGGTCTGCCTTCGTCATCTGTCATTTCCGTTCCGCAGGCGAATATTTTTAAGGTGTGTACACAAGTCTGGCTTGCGTGACCGGTTTACTTTTTTGGTGCAGAATCGGTACGCTGTAGCCAGTGTACATTAGTGCATTGAAAATTTTGCCGGATGGGGGTATAATAAAGGGGTAAACTATCAGACAGGAGGATACTGAAATGAATGTCAGAGAAATCAGTGCCGCTGCCATTACAGGAGCGGTCAAACAAGCTTTCATGGACTTGAACTATCACATTGGCAGCGATATTTTGTCAGCCCTGCAAACTGCTCAACAGACGGAAACTTCACCCGTAGCACAAAACGTCCTATCACAACTGCTGGAAAACCACCGGATCGCTTCGGAAGAAGAAATTCCCATCTGTCAGGATACCGGCATGGCAGTGCTGTTCATACAATACGGCGAACAGGTCGTTATCCGAGACGGTCACTTTGAAGAGGCCGTGCAGGAAGGCGTCCGTCAGGCGTATACAGACGGCTATCTGCGAAAATCGGTGGTCGATGATCCCGTATTTGACCGTGTGAACACCAAGGACAACACCCCCGCCCTCCTCTATACGGATATTGTACCCGGCGACAAGATCACGATCCTCGCCGGCTGCAAAGGTTTTGGCAGCGAAAATATGTCCGCTGTCAAGATGCTGACCCCTTCCGCCGGTCTGGAGGGCGTCAGGCAGTTTATTCTCGACACGGTACATTATGCAGGTCCTAATCCCTGTCCGCCGATCGTGGTGGGGGTCGGCATCGGCGGCACATTTGAAAAGGCCGCCCTGCTGGCGAAGAAAGCCACTCTGCGTCCCATCAACACACACCATACTGATGAACGGTATGCTGCCTTGGAAGACGAACTGCTGACCGCCATCAATACGATGGGCTATGGTCCTGCGGGATTGGGGGGTCAGACAACTGCCCTCGGGGTGAACATCGAGACTTCACCCACTCATATTGCCGGTATGCCGGTAGCCGTCAATATCTGCTGCCATGCGGCACGCCACAAGACGATCACGATTTGACAAAGGAGGTTTGCCCCGTGAATATAAAAAAAATTACACTTCCCCTCACGGATGACGTGATAAGCGATCTTCACGCCGGTGACAGCGTACTGCTGACCGGCACTGTCATTACCGGACGGGATGCCGCCCACAAACGCCTGTATGAACTGCTGGAAAAGGGCGAAGAACTGCCCGTGAATCTGCAGGGCGAAGTGATCTACTATGTCGGACCTGCTCCGGCTAAACCGGGTCATGCGGTCGGTCCTGCCGGTCCCACCTCCAGCTACCGCATGGACAAATATACCCCCGCCCTGCTGGACAGAGGTCTCAAAGGCATGATCGGCAAAGGTGCCCGCAGTGAAGCGGTCATCGAATCCATGAAGAAAAACGGTGTCGTTTATTTTGCCGCCATCGGCGGTGCGGCGGCACTCATCTCCCGCAGCATCAAAAAAGCCGAAGTGCTCGCCTATGAAGATCTCGGCACCGAAGCGATCTATCGCTTCACCGTTGAAGATTTCCCTGCCATCGTAGCCATTGACGCTTACGGTCACAGTGCTTTAGCCAAAGGATAAGTGCCTGTTTGGTCTTACGGTATGTCGCCATGCTTTTCCTCTCCGTCACGCTTTATGACGTGCGTTAGTTCCAATCCCCCATGACCCGCCATTCCTTTCTGCGACAGGCGGTACTTCTGTTGGGGAGATCCACCGCATATACTGAAAATGCCCGCCGACGCAAAAGCGAGTCGGCGGGCTGCTTTTTAGGTGCCGCAAGGATGCAGCGGCGAATCAATGTATCCGCCGTCTATCGGCTAAACGTGTTATCACCACACACGACAAGTACCGTTGACAGGCAGCTATCGTGTCGCACGGACTTAATACTGCTTGCCCCAGTAAACCATGTGCTTGGCGGGACGACCACAACAAACGCAGGTATCTGCCAAATGTTCCTCATCAAAAGGAATGCAGCGGGACTTCACGCCGCCTGTCTCCTCTTTGAGCTTCTCTTCACAAGCAGCATCTCCACACCACATCGCCTTGATGAAGCCGGGACGGGTCGCTGCAATATCCAGAAACTCCTCGTGGGTCGTAGCGGTGTAGGTCTTCTCATGCAGGTTATCCAGAGCGGCTTGGTACATACTGTCGTGGATGTCGTCCAGCATCTTCGCTACGGTCTCTTCCAGCACATCAAGAGAGACGACCGTCTTTTCACGAGTATCACGGCGTACCAGTACGCACTGATTATTTTCAATGTCCTTGGGACCGATTTCTACACGGATCGGTACTCCCAACATCTCGTACTGGCTGAATTTCCAGCCGGGTGCCTTGTCACTGTCGTCCATCTTGACACGGTAATCTTTCGCCAACAGACGGTCACGCAGCTCGGCGGCCTTTTCGAGTACGCCTTCTTTCTTTTGAGCCACCGGAATGACCGCTACCTGAATCGGGGCAATACGGGGCGGCAGCACCAGCCCATCATCGTCACCGTGTACCATGATGATAGCACCGATCATACGGGTGGAAGTACCCCATGAAGTCTGGAAAGGGTGTTGAAGGGTATTGTCACGTCCGGTGAACGTGATGTTGAAGCTGCGGGCAAAGCCGTCACCGAAATAGTGGGACGTACCGCCCTGCAAGGCTACACCGTTGTGCATCATGGGTTCTACGGTGTACGTCTCGACCGCACCGGCAAAGCGTTCCTTCTCGGTCTTGCGGCCGAATACGACAGGGATCGCCAGCGTCTCTTTGTAGAAATCAATATACACCTGCAGCATACGGAGGGTTTCCTCCTGTGCTTCGGCTTCCGTCTCATGAATGGTGTGTCCCTCCTGCCACAGGAACTCGGAGGTTCTTAAGAAGGGACGGGTGGTTTTTTCCCAACGAACGACCGAACACCACTGGTTGTACAGCTTCGGCAGGTCACGGTAGGAGTTGACGACCTTGGCATAATGCTCGCAGAAGAGCGTTTCGGAGGTCGGGCGAACACACAGCCGTTCCGTCAGCGGCTCACTGCCGCCGATCGTGACCCATGCACATTCGGGGGCAAAGCCTTCCACATGATCTTTTTCCTTTTGGAGCAGGCTTTCGGGGATAAACATCGGCATATAGACGTTTTGGTGACCGGTTCTCTTGAAGCGTTTGTCCATGTCGTTCTGCATATTTTCCCAGATCGCATAGCCGTAGGGACGGATGACCATACAGCCCTTCACACCGGAGTAATCGACCAGTTCCGCCTTCTTGACGATGTCGGTGTACCATTTGGCAAAATCTACATCACGGGAGGTGATGGCTTCCACCATCTTTTTCTGTTGTGCCATAGCAGACAATCCTTTCCTTTTTAGAAGATACTTCATACCTTCCTATTATAGTATCCCCCGTGCGTTTTTGCAAGACAAAAACGCAAAAAAATGCGGCTGCTGTGACAGCAGCCGCAGACAGAAGCCTCTATCGAAGCTGATCAAGCCTTGTGATTCTCGATATACTTGACCAGATCATCAACGGTCTTGATGTTCTCTACTTCCTCGTCCGGAACTTCGACCTCGAACTCATCGTCGATAGACATCAGCAGATCGACAACGTCCAGAGAATCTGCATCCAGATCGTCGATCAGAGAAGTTTCGGGTGTGATCGTATCCTCTTCCACGCCGAACTGCTCGCTCAGAATTTTCTTTACCTTTTCAAGTACCATGGGAAATTCCTCCTAAAATTGTTGATGAGAAAAAATCGTACCCGATGCCCCGACAAATCATAGACAACCGTTCCCGTTTGTGCTACAATGGAAAGGCAGTCGGACGGGTATTCTCTCCCGCACGATTTCCTATACTCAAATCTTATAGGGTATTCCTGCTTTTGTCAAGAACAATTTGCAATTTTCTCCGAGAAATTCTATTTTCTTTTCGGAACCACTTGTTTTTGTGATATTTGCATAAAGGAAAGGAACGAAAATCATGTCTGAAAGAATCTTCGCCGTCATCGGTCATCCCATCGGGCATACAATGTCCCCGTTTATTCACGAACGCCTGTTCGCTCTGGCTCATACCGAGGGCACCTATACCGTGCTGGATGTAGCTCCCGAAGAGCTGCCCGTGCGTATCAAAGAATTGGATCGGCTGGCCGGTTACAACATTACCATTCCCAACAAACAGCACATTATCCCCTTCCTCGACCGTCTCGATAAAAAAGCCGCCCTCTACGGCTCGGTAAATACTGTGAGAAACGGTCTGACCCGCGAAGGGTTCACTACCGATCCGGATGGCTTTTTGAAAGCCCTTCAGGACAATCACATTCCCTTCACCGGCAAGGTCGTCATCCTCGGATGCGGTGGTGTCGCCCGTACTTTTGCCTATGAAGCCGTACTGGCAGGCTGTGACGTTACCCTTGCTGTCCGTCCCGAAGATACCGCCGCCCAACAGGTCTTGGTGCAGGAAATCGCCGACAAACTGAACGGTGCCGCCGTACAGACTGCTTTACTCCAAGACCTATCCGGTGACATCGACTTACTGGTGAATGCCACACCGGTCGGGATGTATCCCCGCATAGGCACCATGCCCGTATCGGACAAGGTACTGTCTCGCTGTGCGAATGTATTTGATGCCGTCTATAATCCGCTGGAAACCGCTCTGGTGCAGTGTGCCCGTGCCAACGGCACCAACGCTGTCGGCGGCATGGCAATGCTGGTGTGGCAAGCCGCCGTCTCCCATGAGATTTGGGACGGCAGCTACTACAGCAGCGAAGATATTCGCCAACTGGTCGAAGACAGTGCCAACGAACAACGCAAGCGTTTTTCATAAAAGGAGGTCACTCTATATGGCTCGAAAAAACATTGTTCTTTGCGGCTTTATGGGCTGCGGAAAAAGCACCATCGGCAGTTTGCTCGCCAAGAAAACCGGCTGTGCCTTCATTGACCTCGACCGCTATATCGAAAAGCAGGAAAACCGCTCCGTCTCACAGATTTTTGAAGAAAACGGCGAACCGTATTTCCGTGAACGGGAACGTCATGCGGCCCAGACTTTGGCGGCTAAAAGCGGCTTGGTCATCGCAGCCGGCGGCGGCACCCTGACATTTCAGGAGAATGTAGATGTGCTGAAACGCTCCGGTCGCATCGTACTGTTGGACGTGCCTGTGGAAGTGGTTGCGAAACGTCTGCAAAACGATACGACCCGTCCCCTTTTGAACCGTCCGGACAAAGAAGCCGCCATGCGGGAATTGTACGACCGCCGGCTTCCTCTCTACCGTGCCGCCGCTGACATCGTTGTGGACGCTTCTCAATCTCCCATGCAGGTCTGCCTTAACATCATGGCATCCCTTTAAGCCAAGTGTGTCCCTGTTTTGTGCGGCAGCCACTGCCCATATTTCCCACCATTTTCCCCACCAAGGAGGTCATGCTATGACAAACCAAGCGTGTGCCGTCATTTTAGCTGGCGGCGAAGGCAAACGAATGAGATCCGATAAACCCAAAGTACTGTCGGAGGTACTGTTCCGCCCGATGCTGCACTGGGTCATCGAAGCCGTTCGATCCGCCGGTATCAAAGAGATCTGTGTCGTCACCGGATACAAGAGAGAGGACGTGGAGGACTACCTTGCCACCATTCCTTTTGCGGTCGAAACGGTCTTTCAATCCGAACGGCTCGGCACAGGTCATGCCGTTATGACGGCTCTGCCCTTTCTGGAAAAGCACCGTCAGGAACAGGTGGTTATCCTCAACGGTGACGCTCCCTTTGTAGATGCCGAAGCCCTCAAGACCGTTCTTCAAACGTCACAAGACCGTGTCTGTACCGTTGTATCTGCTGTGGTAGAACAGCCTTTCGGCTATGGGCGTATCGTGCGGGAGACAGACAACTGTTCCCTGTCCGCTATCGTGGAAGAAAAAGAAGCCGATGACGCTGTCCGGCAGATCCACGAGATCAACTCGGGTGTGTACTGCTTTGCAGTCGATGCCCTGATCAATGCCCTCGGACGTCTGACCAAGAGTCCCAAGACCGGTGAATATTATCTGACCGATACCATCGGTATTTTCAAAGCGGACGGTCAGCCGGTCGCTGTTTTTCAAGCGGCAAACGCCGATTCCGTTCTGGGAGCCAATGATGCCAAACAACTGCAGGAACTCAACGAGATCGCACGGCAGCGGGTACTGAACCGCCTCTTGCAGGAAGGTGTCATTATCCCCTGTTCCGATGGTATCCTCGTAGGGACAGAAGTCACCATTGGACGTGGCACGGTACTGCTGCCGTCTACCGTCCTGCGTGGACAAACTACTATCGGTGCCCACTGTGAGATCGGTCCCGGCGTTTTGCTGGAAGACATCGTGATTCCTGACAACACCTGTGTCCGCCGATAAACACGGTACTTCCCTGACAGCATATGGTTTTCTGTCCGGACAAGCACACCCCCACACCGCATAAAAGCCGCCGGTTCCTTCTCGGAAACCGGCGGCTTGTTTCTTGCCTCCAAAAATATCTGTCCACATACACTGCGGCAGAACAGCGGCTTACTGTCCACACGGACATATCACCTTATCAGGAACAGACTGTGCCTGCACGAACGCTGCACACACGCTTTGCATCACCCTTACACATCAAAGTGGAGAGGTGTGTCGGAACGATTGATCGCACAGATAATGCCACGCACAGAGGCCTTGAAGATGCCATGCGAGATACCGACACCGAATACAGAACGACCGGCAGGGGTTTTCAGCTCAATGTAGCAGATCGCACGGGAATCGGAGCCCTGTGAAATCGAATGTTCACTGTAGTTGACGAACTCAAAGCCCTTGACACCAATGCTTTGGAGTGCCTTGAAGAAAGCATCGATTGGACCGTTGCCTTTGCCGTGAACCGTCACGTCTCTGTCTTCCTTCACCAAATGGATGACCCCCTCAAAGGTTGCCTGTTCATGGTCGATATTGGTGATGGTATGACGCACCAGCCAGAGTTTTTGTTCAATATCGAGATAGTTGCGGCGGAACACCTCCATCAATTCCTGCGGAGAAAGTTCCCGCCCCAGCTTGTCGCATTCTGCCTTGACCAAAGCACCAAATTCGGGGTGCATGGCTTTGGGCAGGTCATAGCCAAAGTTGTTCTGCATGATAAAGGCCGCTCCGCCCTTGCCGGACTGCGAATTGATGCGGATGATCGGCTCGTACTGACGCCCGACATCGGCCGGGTCGATCGGCAGATAAGGAATCTCCCACTTGTCGGAACCGGTCTCTTTGGCATAGGCAAAGCCTTTGTTGATGGCATCCTGATGGGAACCGGAGAATGCCGTAAAAACCAAGTCGCCTACATATGGCTGACGCTCCCC
>CACZZU010000051.1 GCA_902785765.1 uncultured Ruminococcus sp. | reverse complement strand
GTATTGGACGGATGGCTGACAAGTCCCACCGGCACCACAACACTCTACTACCCGACCGCTGCCTTTTTCGGCTATTTGCTGCTGACCCGACAGAGTTGTACCGATACGCGGAAAGCGTTTCTGTACCGCTGTCTGGCTCTGTTAGGCATCACAGAAGTAACCGAACCCATACGGTCGATCTTGTCAGACTTCAACTTGAAGGACCTTCAACAAAAAGAAACGTTCTTCTACGGTGAAGCATTTCACCGCCTGAAAAACCCCGCCAGCCTGACGCTGGTATTTGCCCTTGTGACCATTCTGCGGATCATGGGACATACCTGCGAGTCAGAGAGGGAACAGCAAAAGGTGCAGGAAGCTATTGTTAGCTTTCAGCGTTTTTTCTGCTCACAATTCGAGCAGGAAGAACAGTTGTCCGCTGCCCTGCAAGCCGCCGAAGAACGCCTGTGGGAGTGTACACAGTACTTTGAGCCGCGTACCATTCCTGCTTCAAGTACCCGTCTCCATCCGCAAAACTTCTTTGTGGTGCCCTCGTTCCACAATGGACAGGACGAAGAGGTCAATCCCTCGTCCTTGCTGTGCCATGATGAACATAGCCGCCGCTGTCTTATCGTAGGCAATACCGGACAGGGCAAGAGTCTGTACATTCAGCTTTGCATTTTTTGTATGCTCTACCGCCGCTACAATACCGACAAACGTGACGAAGACAGCAAAAAGGTCGATGCCATCCGTCAGAGTCTGGACGTGACCGAAGACAAGTATATCTTGTGTATTCCCGCCAGAATGTTCTCGTCCTGCTATCTGCGGGAAGATTACAAAAGCTGGACAGAGGATTTCGTGACGCTGTACTTCAACTGTATGTGGCAGTTTCCGGAAGAAAACTTCTTTTCGCAGCCCAACCAGATGAGCCGCCTGACACGTTCGTCTTCTGCTTCTCCCAATACTTACGAGGTCAGTCCCCTGCTCAAAAAGCACTTACAGGCTTTGGCACGCAGCGGGCGGCTGATCTTACTGTTGGATTCCTACGATGAGATCGTATCCGGCGATATGCGGCTGGCTTATGAGAACACCCTCAACCGCTTCTATACGGAATATGGCAGTTGTTTCCGCAGTGACGAGGTAGGTGCCCATATTCTGCTGTCAACACGCCGGATGTCGCCCGATACCATGCAAAGACTGTGCAGCAAGCTGTGCATTTCGGAGCAGAACAGCCTGTTCTACATCCAGCCCCTCAACATGGCCAATATCCGTCAGCTCGTTTATAACTGGAGCAACGGCTACTACCGCCATTCCTCCGGAGATACTGAACGGCTGATCGCCGAGATCGAAACCAACCACTACTGCCGTCACTATGCTGTCAACCCCTACACGCTCTCGGTCATCTGCAAAGACATTGATCGGGGCTTTGACGAGATCATGCGGAACTATGTCAGGACCCTGTTGGAACTGCTGCACAACAAGACCCGTCAGGAGCCCATCGAAATCCATGGCGTACTCAACAATATCCAGAACATTCTGGAAGATATTGCCGGAGACATGGTGATCCACCACCAAAGCAGTTTCTCCCGTCATCGGCTGGAAAGTTATCTCCGCCAACAGCTGACGGAGGAGTTTTCGGACGAATCGGACAAGATCGAGTCGCACATCGAGCGTCTGCACGAGATTTTCGCGACCGTGATCGGTCTGATTGTTCCCGCAGACGGTTCGGACGAAGACTATCAGTTCATCAATGAGCAGATACGCTTTGAGCTGGCGGCAAAACACTTCAAGCGGCTGATTGCCCGTCAACCCTCCTCACAGCTTAACTTGTCTATACTGCCGACGGACGATGTTTCGGAGTATGTAGGCTATATGGTGCCGCTGATTTGCAGCATCAAAGACGACTATCCACTGGCAGAGCAGTTGGTCTATCATCTCTCCCTGTATAACTGTACCCCATCCGAAGCACCAAAGCTGCTGACAGCCATACTTGACCTGCTGCTCAATCGTTACAGTTCCAGTATTGCCACGCTTGCCAGTCCGGGCACGAATGTTGAGCCGTATATTCGCCGTTCACAGCTGCTGCTGCTGATGCGTGTAATGACTGCGGAATGTTTCGTCATGACCGACAGCGAAAAAGAAGCCTTCCGTCAATGCAACGCCTACCGAGCCAACCGCTTCTGGTTCGGCGGAGTGCCTCCGCAGCGGAGTGCCTCCGCCGTCAGCGGAGTGCCTCCGCAGTCAACTCCGCTGCCGCTCCATGAAACTTGCTGAACACACAACCATTGGCTAAACTACCCAACCCACGGTCAGTTGGTGAGTGTCGCTGTGTTCTCGTCATCTGTCACTTCTATTCCGTAGGCGAACATTCATCAGCGTGGTGTCCCACAAGTTCTCACGAACCGACACAAATATGTCAAGAAAGCCGCCCGAGTAACACCACTGTTTCGGCTGTTGCTAACTACAAAAAGCCCAAGTACACAGCGGCGGGACGACGCCCGTAGGCGAACATTCATCAGAGCGTGTACAGGCAGGTTCTCACGAACCAACACAAATATGTCAAGAAAGCCGCCCGAGTAACACCACTGTTTTGGCTGTTGCTAACTACAAAAAGCCCAAGTACACAGCGGCGGGACGCCGCCGGCGGGACGCTGCCGCCGCCGCACTTGGTTCTGCTCCACAACTTTCACAAGAAGGCTGCGGAGCAGTTTTTCTATCCAGCGTGGCAAGAACTGTCCTGTCACTTTCTTTGACTGCGGATTTTTCCCCGTTGGAAAAGAGGATTTTCCCCTTTTCTTTTGGCGGAAGATGCAGTATGATTAGGGTGGAGATACTGAAACATCTACAAACGACCGCCCAACAGCGGAAAAGAACTTTTTCGTGCTGGAAAGACTGCCTGTACACGCCCCGATGAATGTTCGACTACGGGCGGCGTCCCGCCGCTGTGTACTTGGGCTTTTTGCAGTCGTTAACGACCATCACTGTTGTGTTTCTCGGACGCTTTCTTGACATATTTGTGTCGGTTCGTAAGAACTTGCCTGTACACGCCCTGACGAATGTTCGACTACGGAATGAAAGTAACGTATGACGTTGACAGAGCGACACTCACCAACTAACAGTGGGGTGGGTAGTATAGCCAACGGTTGTGTGTTCCGCAAGTGGTCGGGAGCGATAGCGGAGCTGTCCAGTGCGGTCACGCACCCTTTTTGGAGGTTTTTTTATGAATAAGCTGCAAAATATGATACAACAACTGGAAGAAGAACCGGCCGTTCAGGGACAGCCAAACCTGCTCTCTCTGCTCAAGCAGCAGGAACAAACACTGAACGACCATGCTACCGCAGAAGAAATTGATACCGCCATCCATCAGGCTATCACCGACTACCTGCAAATGGCTCCGCCGTCCGAAACGAATGACAAACCACCATCCGAGGCGGATACGCAATTGCTGCAAACAACCCTACATACGATACAGCAATATCTGGACAGCCGCCAATTTGTCTATCAAGTGGACGACAGCCACCCAAAGTTCACGATCTTCTACTTTGGCGGACGCACCGAACATTGTACACTGACCATGCGGATCATGGTCAGCCTCGACTACCGCACCTGCTGTATCGAAGCCGTCCTGCCGTTGAGTGTCGACAACACCTACCTTTTTCCGCTGTGTCAGGCGATCTGTCGGGAAAACTATCTGCGGCGGTACGGTGCCCTGCGGTATAACGAAGAAGACGGTGTGCTGTCCTATCGCTATAACCTGCCGCTGGTCAGCGGTCTTACCGCAGACACGCTCACACGTTTAGTCGTAGCGGTCGCTCAATCAGCCAGTGACGGCTATCTGGCTCTCAAAAAGCACTGTCTCGGGCATTACGAGAGCCGTGATACCGAAGAAATTCTGGAAAGCATGGAGTCGCTGACAAAGGCTTTGATACGCAAAAACACCTCCCGCACAACACAAACGAAAGGAAATGAGACGAACACATGATAACAAGCTGGGAGCAAATATACCGTCAATGCCTGCGTCAGGCACTTGGATCCATTTGCTTTGAAAAAAACGGCAGCCAGCACTTTTCTTTTGAAGAACTGTTCTATCCGCTGGCCATCGAAGAGGGGCGTTTCGCCTTTCAGAATTACGCCGAACAAAAGGACATGGCACAGCAGCTTCATCAGCAGCGGGAATCTGACCCCCAAAAGAAACGGGATCTGTACTCCCGTCTGTCGGCGATGTCCCTGCTTCTGCAGGAGCGTAAACACCCCACGGCTGCGTCCGGTTCACGGTCTTCCACAGCACATTTGCTGTATGACACCCGATCCCTCCGCAGGCAGTATTCCTTTTCCACTTCTCTATCACGCAAAAGAGCACAAAAGCTGACGGCGAAACGCTCCGATACACGGTTCACATCGTCTGCACCGCTTCCGGAAGCAATGGCACCTTCTTCTCCTTCTCATAAGTCACCGCCCAACTCCCTGTTCGATAAAGCGGCTATCCGCACAGACCCAGCCTTTTCGCTGCCGGATGTTCTGCGGGAAACGGTCGGTACGGCACTGGAGGAAGAGAATACCTGCGACCACAGCAGTCTGATGGTCAGCAATAACCGTCAGGAAAGCCGTGTGCTCGTCATGGCCAGTGCCGGACACGGCAAAACGACCCTGCTCAAGCGGGTCGCCTTATGGTACTGCCACAAAGGAAAGGCCACCCCTGAACATCTGTCATTTCAGGAAAAATATGCCCTCGAAGGCAGCTATCTTCCCTGCCTGATCTACCTGCGTGACCGCACCGAACGGACGTTTTCACTCCAGAATATCATCCACAGTACCATGAAAGAAGTGCTGAAAACGGCTCCGAACTACCGTGCCGCTGTCAGCCGGCAGCAGCAAACGCCTGACGAATGGATCACCTCCGTACAGGGACAGCTCATCCTGCTCATTGACGGACTGGACGAACTCTCCGACAGTCTGCGGCACGATTTCTTGGCGGCACTGGAAGACTACCTGACCATCTGTCCTGCCACACCGGTTTTAATGACCTCCCGACCGGTCGGTCTGTCAGAGGAACGTATCATCGACCGTCTGCTGTCCATGCGGTTTCGGGGACGTTCCATCATTCCGCTGACCGATGAGATGGCCGCCCAGTATTCTTTCCTTTGGATCGAAAAGACCCAGCCCGAAGAACAGCATGACCGGCTGAAAGATTCCGTGAAGCAAATTCTGACCCAGAACAAGTTTTACTACCTGCGGGAATTTCTGCGGACACCGCTGGAGCTGTTCCTGCTTCTGCGGCAGGTAGCCGGCGGGCGGCTGTCCCTCAACCGTTTCCAGATGTTCCACGACACACTATGGGAGTACTTCACCAGTCATGTCGCCCAATACAGCGAAAAGCAGTTCATCTTCGAGGATACCATGACCTTTCTGGGCTTTTTAGCCTACCGGATGCAGATCAAAGATTCGCTGTATCTGCCGCTGCGTGACCTTGAAGAACTGACCGATGACCTCAAGGCTCTCAGCTTCCACACAGACTATATCGGCGGCGGTCATGCCGATTATTGCCGTGTCCTGCTGGACAATCTGGCCTCCAGTGTTGGTATCATCGAACGTGACCTGCGTTACGAAGAGGTCGTGTACACCTTTCCCATCCGTGCCTATCAGGAATTTCTGACCGCTCACGCCTGCTGTCACCTCTGTCTGACCCCATACGCCTATGCCCCGCAGCCATACGAGATTCTCCAGTCCCGTTTGAACGACAGCCGTTGGGCAGAAGTCATCAGCTTCGCCCTCTATGACATGGATGCGAACCATTCGCCGGACTTTGATCGGCTGATCGGCTCCGCCTTTGAAACACTCAATGATCTGGAACAGCTCCGCTCCATTGTCGAAGGCGACCTGTTTGTCTCACGGGACAACGCTTCTCTGCTGTGCCGGCAAGTCTTCCATCCCCGCTGGCTCAATCACGAGCAGCGTGATTTTCTTTCGGTGTGCATGGGCACCAGTTCAGCTTCGTCCTATGTGTTTGCTCTCCACGCCGCCTATCGTGCCGGCGGAAATGACAATATCTGTCTGGAGGCGGATGCTCTGGCGATGGTCTTGTGGGAGTGCAGCGTACAGCACGCCCCATGGGAGCGGGCGGCTGCCTACCTGAAAGAAAAAGACAACGCTCTGCTGGTTCGTTTGGGTGCCATGATGGTCGTGGAGATGACCAAAGCCATGTTGGGCGAAACACTGCCCGCCTGTGCCGACTTTATCCGGAAGACTTTCCACCTCACCGACAGCCTGCTGACCAGTCTGTCACAGGGTGCCGTCCGGTGGAACGAGCTGCTGTGTGTTTCCGCCCTGACAAATCTATGGCTGCTGCCGGAAACCGACAGCAGCACTGTCGCCGCCTATCTCAACGAACAGACACTCGCCGTTGTCCTGCATGAAATGGAACAGCAGCGTCCGCTTTTTCGCCATCTGCTGCTCACGCGTGCACAAGATACACGCGACCCCCTATTCAAGACGGCTCTGCAAATGGTCTATACGCTCGGTACGTTCCCGCTGCGGCCCGACCAAACCCCACCGCCCTACGGACGTATCCGCGATCCCTTTGTGATCGGCTATTGCCGCTTTTTGTACCATCGCTTCCAAAAGAAGAAGAACTTCGACGAAATCGCACTGGCCAAAGCCCTGATCTATGGCGACGAAACATGGGAACAGTTCCTGCTGGTCTGGGCAGGCGAACTGTGCGGCGGTATGCCGTCCCGCTTGGTACGAAAGTATTTGTCACGTCCCCGCAACCAACAGCATTTTTCTCTGACAAGAGCGTCCCTGTCTGACGAAGAAAGCGACTGTCTGAATACCTACAAGGCAGGTTTGCCGCTGCTGACGGATGACAGTCAGGTCTTCGCTCTGTTCGAGCGGGGCAAGATCGGCGAAGCGGCTGACTGCTGTATCCGCACCATGTACCGACAAACAGGTTCTACCCCGGGGAATCTGGCGTTTCTGCTGCGGTTCGGTCATTTGCAGCGTAACGACCCCGTCACCGGTCAGCCCTACGATATTCCGACCCTCTTGCTGCCGCAAATCGTTTGCCGTGAACCCTATGCTCTCATCAATCTGGCACTCTACGAGTTGGAGCAGCATCACGATGCTTTTGCCGAAACACTTTTGCAAGCCATCACCCCGCAGGGCTGGCACGAAATTGTCTCCGACTTCTGGTACCCTGTTCTCTGCCAAAAGCTTCACCATCCAGAGGGCACCCTTGTTTGTGACCTTGCCAAACAGTACACCCGCAAACAGTAAGCCAAAAGCATCTTGGAACACCCTTGTGAACTGCCTTTGGCGGCTCACACTGCCCTTTTGCAGGACAGCATAAGGAACCATCCCCATCGGGTGCTGTCACACCCACAGCACAAAGACGTTGATAGGAAAGAAGAAAAAACACGCATGAGGCGGGCTGCCCTGACGGGAATCGTCCGCCACTGCTGAAAGGAAGGAGAAAATATCATGGAAACTATCTCGAAAAGGAAACGCACGTTCACCTCATCCCTTGTTTTTCGGCTGATCCTCCTCATCCTGATGTATGCCGGCATGGTAGGTGCCATGACATTCCTGTACCGCAACACCTTGTTCCGGATATTGGACGGCACCACTGCGACCCAATCCCTCTCTATCTTATCAGTGATCGTGGTCGGCACCTCCATCATTGGCTTCTTTCTCACCACCAGCGAAACCGTTGATCTGTGGAGCATTTTCCTCTCCATACTGCACGGATTCTGCGTGTACACCCTTATCGCCTACATCGATCTGATACCGACACTGATCGGTATTGTGATGACCGTCAGCGGTATATTGGCGGCAGGTTATTGGGTGATGGTGCTCATTCCAACTATCGACCGTCCCGAACGGCGTAGAGCGATTCTGCTGAAGCGTTTCTGGCGTGGACTTTGCGTTGCCTACCGGCTGATGATGACCGGTGCCGTTGTAATCAGCGGGTTCCTGATGATTTCCGGTGCGTTCCATATCGGTGCGTTCGTGCCGAACACAGCCGCAGAAATCCCCACCAGAGAGCAGTCCATCACCATCGACTCCGAAATGGACACCCTCGTCAAGCTCGAAGTTCATACATGGCCGACACTTTCCGCACAAGAGAGGCTGGATGTCCTGCAAGTCGTTGCCAACATTGAGGCGGCTTATTTGGGACTGCCGCATGAGCTGAAAGTCGTGGTCGGTCGGGAAGACGATTCCAACACACTGGCCTACTACGCCGACCATGACCACACCATCCACATCATGCTGCATCATCTGTCCAAAGGCGGCGGTAAAGCGGTACTGCGGTCTATCTGCCACGAAGCACGTCACGCTTACCAGCATCGTCTTGTCTCCCTCTATAAAAGTCTTGATAAAGAGCAGCAGCAGCTCCTGCTCTTCAATGCGTGCCGCCAGTATCAGTATGAGTTTCTCCACTACGTTGACGGCAAAGACGATATGAAAGGCTACGCCGAACAACGGTGTGAGACAGACGCCCGCCGCTATGCCGAAACGGCCGCCGCCAGATATGCCGATCAGATTCTCGCCTATCTGAAAGAAACGAAAGAGGACACCTCTTCTTCGGAAACCTGATCGGTTCCACCGGAGGAGGTTCTTTCCCCTTTGCCGGACTTGATGAACGATTCGTGTGACGGCTGCCTGATGCTTGCCGCTGCGGCAGCCGTACAGCCACACGACTTTCTGTCCGCTCCATGAGCGGACTTTTTACTGCCAAAGGCGGCGTCATCCCCCTGTTTCTGTGCCGCCTATGGGAACCGCACCGCCGCTATCGCCGGCAAACCGCCGCTGTCTGACACCCTTTTCGCGAAGAAAACCGTCAAAAGAAACCGCCTGTCAGCAATAAACAGCGGAAAAACGCTGCTTTTCCGCTCAAATAGGGACAAAATTCCCCCTCTTTCACCGCTTTTTCCCCTGTACATTTCCCCACACGTTGTGCTATAATGAGAGCACCAAAGGAAAACAAACCACACGCTTGAAAGGAGAAGGAACAATGGCTAACTGGTTAGATCAAACAATCAAAGAACTACTGCGGAGCGGCAGCTCTGTCAACGATCCGCTCACAAAAAAGCTGATCGAAAAGCGTGAGGAACTGGGAGACAACGCTACTGATGCCGAACTCAAGCTGGCCGTAGCCAATGTCTTGATGGACTTGATGGAGGAAGGGGATTCTGTGCCCCTCAATGGCATGGAACTGCCCGATGACATCAACTTTGACGACATCGAAGAAGACGGCCTCACCATTTCCAATGGTGATTTGGGGGGCTTTCATGGCGGCGATGACGAAGACGGTGACGGTGGTTACGACCCTGATGACGACGACGACGATGAAGACGATGAAGACGACGATATTGTTCTCTCGGAAGAAGAAGCCACCATCATGGACGATGTTGCCAACACGGTGCGGCGTCACTTGGATATGCACGACTGGTCATATCAAACACAGCATCCCCGTGCGGATGTCATCTTGTTCGATATGGGGTGTCACTCCGATGACGTTCAGCTCCGTATCAAGATATTTGTGGAAGCACAACCCAACGTGTGCCGTATCAGCGTGATTCTGCCAACTTCGGCGGATGTGATCTATCAGTATCCGCTGTGTAAGCTCATCGCTAATCTGAACTATCCGCTGCGGTTCGGCTGTTTCAAATATGACGAACGTGACGGGGAATTGAGCTTTGAATACAGCACTCTGACCAACAGCGGTCTGACGGATGAAGACCTCGACCAATACATGAGAGCCTGCATCCACACCGCCATGGAGAGTTGTCAGAAAATCCGCAAGTATGCTGTCGGACGCTTCAAGCGTTCCGAAAAAGCGGAACTCAAGCGGAAGATCAGAGCCTTGCTGGAAGACATCGACAGCGATAACGACTGATTCCGCCGATATGCGGCGGTCATGTGACGGCATACAGCCGCATGGCTGCCGCCCTTATGGATGTTATGCCGCAGTGTAGGTGCGGGTTACTCCGAATGGTCTACCCCCTATGATCGTACCCGCACCGCACCTTCTCGGCATACATATATACACCCGTGTGTCACGGACACACCCGCTTTTCATGGTCATCTCACGCCGCAGTGCAGGCAGCGGTTACTTCACCGGCTTATGCGGATTCAGACTCCGCCTGTCCCCTTGGGGACAGGATCGTTCCCTTCGGGAGCGAAAAGTCCGCTGCCGCCGTTTCTCGGCGTGTGATGGTATATCGCGGACACACCCGCTTTTCATGGTCATTTCACGCCGCAGTGCAGGCAGCGGTTACTTCATTGGTTTATCCTCCCCCGGCAAGAAGACTCCGACCTCTATAGGTCGGGGATGAATTGCCGTCAGCCCGTAGGGCTGAGAATAACTTGACATCTTAAAAATATG